>DATEUN010000076.1:0-10100 GCA_035283125.1 Anaerolineales bacterium | reverse complement strand
CCTGCGGGGAGGAACCATTCTCAAGCGAGCCTTGCTTCTGTTCAGCCTGACCATTCTCATGTCGCTCACTGCCTGCTATCCCAACCTGTCCGGGACATGGAACCTGATCACCACCACGACCGGGTGGGGCAGCAGCGAGGGTTGCGCACCTTTCGACCAGGAGCAGACCTTCACTTTCGATGTGGTGCAGACCGGCAGCAACTTGGAGGGAAACTCCATCGATCCATCCCCTGTTGGCGATGTTACCCTATCCGGTCTGCTGCCGGCATACGTGGCAGGACCGGACCTGGAGCTGCTGTTCTAGGTCCCGAATGAGGCGGCAGAGAATGGTTGCGGGTATTCCTGGGAGGCATCCGGGTCGCTGGATGGAATGACCATCTCGGGGACCTTCACTGCCGGGGATTGCTACTCCGCGACTGCCCATACTCGCCAACAGGTGGATGGGCAATTCGTGGATGGCTGCCAGTGGCAGGGGGACTTTATGGCTGAGATCAGGAAATAGGAAAAGATTTTTCCCGCTTCTTCCCGAACAAATGCATGAATCAGATCAGGGTTGATCAAAATGCCGGGGAAGGTTTGATCATCTCCAGGTGATTATCCAGGGTCCTGCGGGCAGCCTGCTCGATCTGCTTTAAAAGATCCTTCTGTCCATGATTGCTGACGATCTCCCCGAAGGAAACCTGCGATCGTAATCCGAACAATTCCTTTCCGGCTGCCATCTGGCGGACGAACTGGTACATGAACGCCAGCCTCTGCCGGTCCGGCAGTGCCCGCCGCAGCCGGGTGATGGGGTGCTGCATGGCCTCCGGCGAAATGACACCGCTGACAATGGTGACCAGCACCCGCGCTTGGGGAACATGGCGCATGAAGAACTCCAGGCTGCGCGACCACAGGTTGAATTCAGCGTCCGGGTTGCTCATGAATGCCGGGTCCGGTTCGATACCGCCGCGCGGAAAGATCAACAGCGAGCCGTTCTCTTTTAAATGCCGGACGGCTTCCCGCAGCACCAGCATGCGCCCATGGGTATCTGTGCGCGGGGCAAAAATGGCATGCTCGCAGACCGATGGCAGGTAATGGAAGGGGGGGATGTCTGTGGTGATGATCTTGAAGTCGGAGCGATTAAGGTGGGAAAGGATGGCAAGTGAGTCGTATGAAGCGGGGTGGTTGGCGGCGATGATCAGGGGTCCGCTATGCGGAATGTTGTCCATTCCATTTGCAACATCCCCTGCCACGAAATGCCTCAGAAGCCAGCGGGCTGCCTTGATGGGGCTGTCCTCCCGTGCGATGCGGTCGAGTTCCAGGCAGGTATCAGCCATGTAGCGGGCTGCCCTGTCAAAAAAAGGTTTCAGCAGCTTTCGAACCAATTTTGAATAGGACAACCCCATGGCAATGGCGATCTGCTCCAGCAGAGAGTCTGCCAGTGCTCTTGAGACGGATTTTGATTCAAGATCAGGCCGTGTTATCGCTTCCATAGTGAATTACCAGTTTACTGGAATGGTAGCATATCCTTCCCTGGAAGGCAAATACTTCAAGAACTTGTTCTGTATGGTTTTATTGCCCCTATCATGGAGCGAGCAGGTCTACCATAAATTGGGACCTGGCATCTGCCAGGTCCCACTGTTAACCTATTCGAATGAGGGCTTCTATTATGGGAAATAATAATTAGCCTGGGTGGCATCCCCATCCTCATCCCATATCATGGCATGGATATCAAACACACCCGTCATAAGTGTAGAGTCGCCTGAAAAGTCTGCAACCCAGTTCCCGTCGCCATCAGCAGTGGTGACCATCCAGAAATTATAGCTGGGTTGATGGACGCCCACGCCCACCTCTCTTCCAGGAGGAGCAGACCCGCTGACTGTCTTTGTGTTTTCATCAAAGGTATTGACTGCGAGCGTTTCCACCAGGAGGGTTATAGTATAGGTCCCATCTGTGAGTTCGACCAGCATGCCGGGTACCAGGTCGTATGGTGAAAAATCGTTGAATTGGACCGATCCAATTTCCGGATTCCAATCCTCTGGCGTTGCTGTCTGCGTGAGGGTCAATTCGTAACCATTTTGCAGTTCGGGATCGATATCAAGCTGCAGGGTGATCAGGTCTCCGACTGTCCATCCAGGACTGAAGACCCACTCGTGTTCAGGTTGGGAGAAGACTTCGATATGGTGTGCTTCTGCGAGATAGAAATCCAAATTTGCCGAGCCGGTGGGTACATTTTCAAATACCTGCTCCTCGAATTGACCGTTCCCGCAGAAATCCCGACCGGCAGCAATGGCATAGTTTCCCACTGGCAGACCGGAGAGTTCATAATAACCAAACTCGTCCGTGCAGGTACCGTAGCCACCATCGACTGTATCCACTCCGATGCCGCCAAGCGGGTTGCCATCGCTGTCATAAACATGCCCTGAGATCGGCTCCCCAAGTTTAACCAGGTAAAAATCTACATTTGCCGAGCCGGAGGGTATATTTTCAAATACCTGCTCCCCGTATTGGCTGTTCCCGCAGAAATCCCGTCCGGCAGCAATGGCAAAGTTTCCCAATGGCAGAATGGTGAGCTCATAATAACCAAACTCATCCGTGCAGTAGCCGTAGCCGCCTTCTACTAAATCCACTCCGATGCCGCCAAGCGGGTTGCCTTCGCTGTCATATACATGCCCCGAGATGGTGATCTGCTCAAAGGTATAAAAGTCCGCCTGGTTGTTCTGTTTTTCCATGTAAAGGTCAGCGGAGGAGTCATGGACGGCGCATTCCAAACCGAACCCGCCGCCCTGCGGATCTGCATAAGCGAAGGCATAGACATTAAGCCGGTAATAACCTTCCTGGAATTCTGACAGGGAAACGCCGTAATTCGTACCATTCGGCTCGCCAGGTGTTCCAGGTTCAAAAGGATCCCAGGGGATCAAGTGATATGGGCTGGAAATATCATTCGAGCCAAAATTTGAGTCCGGTGATTCCTGGAAAGGACCGAGCCCGATCTGGTAGAAACCTACGCCATCGGCGGGCTCAAATTGACCGGGAAAATCTGCAACAGGGTCCCAGGTCAGCATGGTTGAGCCGGATGGCTCGATCGATGCAGAGAGATTGAGCGGTGCGCCCTGGTTGCAGCCATACCAGATGTCACTGGCTTCGGTACCCGGGATCGGGTTGCCGAAGGTATCCAGGAGGACGAAGTGGTAGGTGCCGCTGATAGGGAAGACTTCGAAAGTACTAAGGTAGCGGAAACTGTCAATAAAATCCACGTCCGGGCTGAAAATATCGGTATATTCCTGAACTTCATAGATGGATCCATCCGGCGCTTCAACGCGCATACCAGAGGAAACAATTACCGTTCTGCTTTCAAGCACGGCAGATTCCATCGGGTGATCAGGATTCAGATCCTGGTGAGCATAAACATCCGGGTCAAAGTGCAGGTCAATACCTTCAACGCCTGGGCAATGGACCTTGCGGCGGTCATGATGTTCGGCGCTCCATTCACCCATGGAGAACCGGGTCATCAGCATACCCTCGGCATGATCGTCGTTTACACCTGACCCACTGACCATAAATGAACCGTCAAAGCGGACCAGGTATGGCTCAAAATAACTCTGTACCGGAACGATCGTGGATAAAAACCTGATTTCGTATTTGTTTAATGCCTGATCATAAACAGCCCTGAGTGAAAGCGGCATGAGAACTTCGCTTTCGGGCGAACTCATGCAACCCGACGCAAAAAATGTGCCAGGAGTTATCGTTGACTCACGAACTTCTTCAATGAACATGGATGATGTCTGGGGAGTATCCGGTGCTCCAGGGAACGGGTTATCGAGCGACCAGTCAACCTCCCAGCGGCCGCGCAGGTCATCGACGCCATTCTCGGCAAAAGCTGTTAAATTAGGAAAAGCAAATGATGCGATCAAAAGAATGGTCAGCAGAAAAGGAACTTTTTTCATAGAATCCTCCAATTATTAACTATGCTTGGAAAAAAGACAGAAAATAAGGGAAAAGAAGACCACCTCCTTTTATACGTGATTATGGATGGGAATCATGCAGCAACAACCCTCTTGATTAATCGGATTGTTTTCCCAATATTCAATTCATGGAGGCTTGTCTTGATCTTTGGAGTGTTCAGAAAGGGAGCGCACCAGGGTCGAAGAACTTCCCTCTTTAATGCAAGGACAAGTAAATCACTTTTCTACTTCTAAAACCATGGGCAAGGTTTGTGTAATGCGAGGTTGGAATTACCTCTTTTTGTTGTTGTCGATAAGAGCTCCTTTCCAAGAAAGGTTTTTTTGACGTATTTATTATATAAGAATCAATAAGGAATTTCAATCTATTTGATATGTCATCAATCCATTCAAAGGGAATTATGGGAATAGTATTCAGAATTGAAAATTGTTTCTGATTCTGGTAAGATGATTAATATACACACAGGTAGCATATCGCGAGATATGCATTTGGTTTTTTCCCATGCCTGCATTCCGACACGCCCCCAAACCATTCCTGTGCAGGCACTCCCGACCTGCGTAGAAAGGAGGGCACTCCCATAAACCTGTTCTATCAGTCTTTATTTTCCTTTTCATCTTAATTCCAAGGAGGATGATCTCATGAAACGAAGTACTTTTTACGGTATTGCTGCAGTAGTTGCATTCCTGTTCGCATTGACATTCATGCTCTTCCCCAGCCAGACCATGTCCTTCTATGGAGGCGAGCTCAATGAAGATGGGGTCTTCATGGCCAGGTATTTTGGATCGGCATTATTTGGTATGAGCGTGATCCTGTGGTATGCCAGGAATTCAGAAGACAGCAGGGCTCAGTGGGCGATCAATTTCGGCGGCTTGTCCCTGAGTTTAACCGGGCTGGTTACTTCCCTTTTGGAAGTTTTTTCCGGCGTGGGGAATGTGTGGGTTTGGAGTGTGGTCGTTGTTTATCTGCTGCTCAGCGTTGGATTTGGGTATTACCACTTCAAGAAATAAGCACGAAACACAACATAGCTTTTAACCAATTCATGAACCTGCCGGCTCCAAATTTACAGCACGGGAGTTGAAAATGTTCAAATCAACAAGGATGATGTTCAGCCTTCTCATTCTGATCCTCCTGACAGCCTGCTACCCCAACCTGACCGGTATATGGACGCTGACCATCACAACGGAATCCTGGGGTAGTTATCCCGATTGCAGGGTGGACAATGTCCAAACCCACTACTTCCAGGTGACCCAGGATGGCGGTGAGGTGGAAGGATATTCTGTATCCTCTCCACAAAGCGGGATCGCCAGCGGACAGGCTGGTGATTTCAAGTTCTTCGGACAGATCCCAGGCAGATTGTCCGGGGATGATATTGATCTGCGCTTCTGGATCCCGAACAGTGAGGCGGAGGGCTGCGGCGATTCCTATCAGGCTACCGGTTCACTGAAGAGTGGGGTGATCAGCGGCACCTATGTGGGCGGGGACTGCCATTCACAATATGCCCTCGCTCGCAAGTCAGTCTATAATGTCAATGAAAAGAAATGGGAGTTGATCGAAGGCTGCTGGTATACGGGGTCTTTCACCGCCGAGATCAACCCATGACCAGGCAGTAAAATACTACTGCATGCTCCCATCATGAAGTTAAATTAAATCCCTAAAGGTCTAGAACAGACCTTTAGGATTTCAGTGAAGGATATTAATATTTTTGATCCGGCATATCCTGCTGTTTGCTTTCCATCACCACCAGCTTATCTTAATTGCAATGATATCCAATATCGCCGATTCCAGGTCTTACCACCAGGTCCTCATCAGTTTGATGGTGATGGGATGGGGTAGGATGGTTGGAAAAACTTGCGTACAGAGAATTACTCAATTGGAATATTTGTAGAGATTGAACCCTTAACCGCTAGATTAACTTACCCAAGATATTTAGAAATTTCCTCTAAGTATCATTTTTTATTGACTAACCTGATTTTATCCTGTATGCTTTTGATATTAACGGTTTATCAATAACATTATATTCATTCTAAGCAATCCGTATCCAATGAGAAAAAATATTCAATGGACATGAGAAGACCATAAAAAAGACCTGAGGGACTTAAAATTTTCCAATGGTTACATCGTGAGGATTCGACCCCTTCTCTCCCCATTAAATTTTTACTTATAGTTTTAATTTCCTTAATAATTTCAACATAACCAGAGGTTAATTTCAATTGCAATAATCATAGGAACGTAATTAACCTTACTTCTGACAGACAAACTGATCTGAGATTGCAGTTACAAATTCCTGTTTTTTTAACCCATCAGGCGTATCAATGTCGAGCACCTTCCATAAACTACATAGTACGGATGATACTGGGTAATAATTATGCGTTGCCATTTTTATGCTATATGTATATGCGTTTTCCCAATCCCCTAAGTAAGCATAGGAACCGATTACCGGCACAAGTTCGGTAACTATCCAATTTGATTCCCCCAAAATGGTACTCTGGTTGTAGATGTCTATCGCAAGCTGCCATCTTCGCAATTGATATGCAAGATCTGCTTTTTCAAAATAATAACAATGGGTCGGCTCAGGCTCGTGTCCGAAAATCTCTGGAAATAAATGATTAGAATCAAAAACATTTATGGCAGTAATCAATCCTGGATCGGATAATGATGCCACTTTTTTTTCTTCATCGGATAGATAAGGGTTATTTACATCCACGATAGGAGACATTACATGGGCACAGCTTAATAGCAGGGTATCATCCTTTGAGTATTGAATCGTTATATTCTGATTGATATTTCCATTAAATACGGCCCCAAGATGGTCGTATTGGAAATATTCGCTGGATTGAAGTGATACACCGAGATTGTTTAACAGCTCCCGCGGGTAATAAACAGCATAATCCATCTGTTGCGAAGAAGATACGGGATGAAAATTCCAATCAACCATGGATGACAAAATAGTCTGGGTTATATGGTGAGAGGCTGGCATTTCAGTCATAAATATGGCTGTTCCCAATTCCAAATCAGGTATGCGCCAGGCAAGTTGCCAAAGAAGGTTTTTTTGTACAATCCACTCGCGACGAAAACCATTCTGAATTTGAAGCTGATACCCAATGGACAAACCAATCATAAGAGCCAGGACTAAAGATACCAACCAACGAGGTTTTCGAAGAAGTTGTAATAGACTGCCAATAACCAGAACTACCCCAAAAATGAAAGGCAGACTAAAACGCGATCTGAAACCGATCTGACTTACATCCAACTCAGTCAACCAGAATGGACCTCCGGCAATGATCAATGCCATGGCTCCCAATGCCAACATTTGCAAAAGGTCGCGCTTTTCTGCAAATTCACTCTGCAGGTTCCTGCTAAACTTGTAAATAAAATAAAAGAAGAACACTACTGCACAAAAAGAAATCACAAGATAAACAAAATCAAAATTAGAGCCAGGAAGATCAAACGGCAGTCTAAAAGCATTTATCCAGGCACCAATGCTAGTATTCCACCAATCCTTGAGCATGGTCTTTACAAGATAGATCAAAGCTGGACCCACACCATTTTTAATACGATCAAAAAACAAATATTGGTAATTATTCGTCTGATACTTAAAGAATACAGTCCGCCAGATCAAATTTCCTAAAAAGAGGAGAAAATAAGGCCACCAGGCTTTTATGACAAGTTTCAAGCGTTTGCGGAAATCCGAGATTTGTTCTTGGAACACATACCATAAGACGATCGGTTGTAACAAGTGCAGCAATAAAAAATACTCCATGCAAAGTAAATTTATCGCAGATGTAAACAAAGCGAAGAAAGTAAATAACCAGAAATTTTTAGGTCGCTGATAGGCAAGAATAAGGAAACTCGCTGATAGCAAGAAAGCTGTATAAACCAGAAATATATGTCCAAATGTTATCGAAATAGGTTGCAAGACAAAACCCGGGTAAACCGCAAATAATAATCCAGCCCAAAGTGCTACTTGCTTTTGTTTCGGCCATATCAAGGTGAGCAACCACCACAAAGATAGCGATGCGGCTGAATGCCAGAAAAACCCAAAAAGGTGCCAATGCCAAGGGGTTATTCCCAAAATAGGCAAGGTTAATTGATAGATCAATCCCCACACAGGTCGATTGGTGGAAAAATATCTGGTTAAACCCTCAGTACCGAACTTGTGGAATGAAGTTAGATAGATCCAATCATCTGAATATAATCCTAGCCAAGGGATCATAATTCCGTAAGCAAGGATACAAGCAATCAAAATTAACCAGGGTGGCTGATTAATTTTCTTAACTAATGAACGAAATCGAAGATTCGGTTTTAGCATGAACCGATTCATAGTTCCAGTTTATCATAATTAAGAGTATGGAATTGCTGAAGGATTCAAAAGGAGATAAATAACTCTGGAAATTGTATTTAATAATTCAATTAGATTTGTATATGGAATCAATAACTCCACTCCACGAGGACTATTTATGAAAATCATTATTATACTGAGTACCCTTTTTTCATCGAGGAAAAAAAACTCATTGACTGAAAAATCGAAATTTAGTGCTAATGACTTAAAATCCATTATTTATTTAAAATCGAATAGGATTTGAAATTTTTAACAGCAAGATAGGTTTATTGGTTAGTGTAACATTCTTTCTGTAAATTCAAGAACCTTAACAAAAGAGGTGAGTCAGAAGTATCCTTAAAGGCGACTAATCCATAAAAGGAGACTGATAATGACTCACCAAGATAATTATACCTTCACGAAAGAATTTGCGGAAAAAGGATTGGAAGCAGTTCCTGAGATGCTGAGAGTTTTGATCAACAATGTGATGCAGGCAGAAAGGTCTAAATACCTGCAAGCTGTTGAATACGAACGTACTGAAGATCGGAAAGGACACGCGAATGGGTATAAACCCAAGACAGTCCGGACTCGAATGGGTGAGATCACCTTCGCTGTGCCACAGGTTCGTGAGGGCGGCTTCTATCCTTCTGCACTTGAAAAGGGATTGAGGAGTGAAAGAGCCCTGGTTGCCACTCTGGCCGAGATGTACGTTCAAGGAGTCTCCACCCGCAAGGTCAAGGCCATCACTGAAGAACTGTGCGGGATCGAGGTCTCTTCTATGCAGTTCAGCCGGGCGACCGCTCAGTTGGATGTAGTCCTCCAAGAGTGGCGGGAGCGGCTTCTGGGTGAAGTCACCTATCTCTTTGTGGATGCCCGTTACGAGAAGGTGAGACAGGTTGGTCAGGTGCGGGATGCAGCGGTTCTCGTGGCTTCAGGCATCACCCCACAGGGAGAAAGACAGGTCTTAGGTGTTTCTGTATCCCTGAGTGAGCATGAAACCCACTGGAAGGCCTTTTTGAAGGGTTTGAAGGATCGTGGTTTGAATGGTGTCAAGTTGGTGATCAGTGATGACCACACCGGTCTGGGAGCAGCCAGAAGAGCGGTGTTGGGTAGTATTCCCTGGCAGAGGTGCCAGTTTCATCTGCAACAGAACGCACAAGCCTATCTTCCCAGGCGGTCCATGCGAATGGAGGTTGCAGCAGACATCAGGGCTATGTTCAACACCCCTGACCGAAAGACTACTGAAAAATACCTGCAAGCGGCTATCCAGAAATATGCTGTTCCGGCTCCCAGATTATCCGCCTGGATGGAAGAAAACCTTTCTGAAGGATTAACTGTCTTCGATTTTCCGTTTGAACACCGGCGTACCATCCGGACAACCAACAGTCTGGAGCGGGTCAACAAGGAGATCCGCAGACGCACAAGAGTGGTTGGTGTTTTTCCAAACGAGGCATCCTGTTTGAGAACGATCTCTGCAATTTTGATGGAGCTTAGCGAGGAGTGGCAAATTGGAAAACGTTATTGTGCTGGCAAGCCATTAATTGATTAAAGTACGATGGATATTTGTGACTCAATTTACAGAAAAAAGGTTGCGTAATCCTTATATTTTTACCAACTTTCCAGATAAATGCTTTGTTGTAATTCGAACAAATAACCAAACGATTAATTGTTCAATCTAGGTGCATGAAGTGTTTGTCAATAGAACTTGAACCCTTAACCGCTGGGTTAACACCTGCATTCCAGAATAAATTAAGCAAAGAAATTTGATCTTCCCCCTTGCATTCATAGCCCATTTGTTCTATAATAATAATGGCTGGAGTCACATAAAAGGATTCCAGCC
>DATEUN010000075.1:0-28183 GCA_035283125.1 Anaerolineales bacterium | reverse complement strand
GACACCAGTTAACGGAAGCGTGATCATGGTTTTGAAGGCTGAAACTGAATTAACTGTGTTGGAACCCTGGGAGACTGCCCATACCAAGATCGGGGTAAAGAACGAGTGGCTCCATGTCAAAAATGAAGACGGAAAATCCGGCTTTACTGCAGCATGGTTTCTGGAAACAGGCAAACAACCTGAAAAGGTCATCAGCCCTGATGAAACAACGACCGACCTGGTGGTCAATGTCTCTCCGGTGGTAGGTACTGGCGGGCTGCGCCTGCGAACTGCCCCAAACTTGAAATCTACAATCGTGAAAAAACTTCCACCGCTCACGCCACTGGTTGTCCTGGAACCTGTTGATGCGGCTAGTCCAAAGATCGGCGTGATGGATCAATGGCTGAATGTCAGCACGAAAGATGGGGCAGCCGGGTATGTAGCTGCCTGGTATGTTGTCCGTTAGTCCTTCAAATTAGCCGCCAAATTTCCAATAACTCAACAAGAATAAGGAGATAATCTTATGGTACACAAACATCTGATCACACATATTGAATTCTCTTCACGGGACCTGCATGAATCCAAGAAATTCTATTCTTCCGTATTTGATTGGGATATCAAGGATTTTCCAGAGATGAATTACGCCACCTTTGAAGCAGAAGGCGGAACAGGCGGTGGATTCAACCCCGTAGGGGATGATTATCCGGCAGGGACAATGATGATCTACATAAACACACCTGACCTGGCGGAGACACTAGAAAAGATCAAGGCAGCAGGGGGAACGATCATCCTGGAAGGATATGATATCCCCACAGTTGGAAGAATGGCTACCTTCAAAGATCCCACTGGCAATGTGGTGTCTCTACTGCAGCCATTGATGGAATAAAAGAGCGGATCATTATTCTTATAAATTAAGATCGGGTATCTTGACGAGATACCCGATCTTTTTCATTAATCAGGAAATTGTATTGAGCGCAGTGATGAAACTGGAAACCATCGATTCGAGGTTGATCTCTTCGGAAACGATGCGGTAGGATTCCAATCCCATGGTCCGCAGCCGTGGCAGGTCGGACAAAGCCACCTGCAGTATCGCTTCAAGGGCTGCCTGGTCATGCGGAGGAACCTGCCAGCCATTGACCTGCCTGACCAGATCCTGCTGTGTGCCATCTCCCTGGGCGGTGATGACAGGCAAAGACCAACCCATTGCCTGCTGAATTGCCAGACCTCCCGTCCCGGGCAGCACAAAAATATCAGCGGTTTTAAAGTAAGGTTCCAGGTCAGACCCATACACGGCTCCCACAAAGAGTGTGGATGGATACGTTTTTTCAGCCAGTTTTTGGAGAGATTCCCTTTCGGGACCATCTCCGACGATCACCAGCCTGGGTTTTAACCCTTCAGGAAGCCTGGAGCATGCTTTTATAAGCAGATCAAGTCGTTTTCGGGCCTGCAGCCTTCCCACGAACAGCAGGCTGGGAGGTTCCTGAATATCGAGCGGGCGATGAATGGGGGATTGGGTTGGGCGGGCGGCAACGGCATTGTGTGCGATGAAAATCTTCTTTCCTGGAAATCCGAGGGAGCGATACTGTTCGAAACCCTGCCGACTGTACGTGATGATGGCATCAAATTGGCGCAGGAAATTCGCTCGGAATGCAAGCCTGAATGGCGCCAGATAGCCTTGAGATTGGGTTGAACCCAGACCCCATCCGATGACAGGTTTTGAACGTGATCTCATCCAGGCAACAGCACTGCGCGTAGATAAATAACGCGGATTGGCCTCCACGATCAATGCATCCGGATCCACAGATCGCAGCCAATGGTGCAAACCTTGCTGCCAACAAAGATAAGCCTTACCCTGGAAAAAATGTATATTCTTCAACGATTGGAAATGAGCCACCGCCAGGCTGCCGGTTGTATCAATTGCATCATCTTTGCGGGGGGATCCGGCTGCAAGGTGCAACTCTCCCAAGCATTTCCCTGCCAGCAAATCAAAGAAAGGAATACGATAGGCAGGTAATACCCTTTGCAGAACTGCCAACCTGCCTGGATATTGATCTTTATTGGTTGGATCTTTTAAACTGTTCATTTAGTTTCCTGAAGTCCCGGGAAAGGCGACCAGGTACGATTTCCAATCAAGATCCTTCATGGAATGGATGACTGGAAAACCAGGTTTCATCCTGCAGATCCTGTAATCGGAAGCGGAGAGAATCTTCCAACTGACTCGAATGGATTCCTGTCCGTGAAGTTCCATCAGCAGAGTTGGTCCAACTTCTGAAAGTATGCGCTGCATGCCAGGTAAAGCCAACACTTCCCCGCCTTCAATATCCAGCTTGATCAATTCGGGGGGAGGATTTCCATTTTCAAAAACAAAATCATCCAGGCTTATTCCGGGAACTTCAATCTCCTCCCGGTAAGATGCCTGACGGCCAGCGGAACCGATGACTTTTCCCATCCCGCCCGATTCATGGACAAGGAAATGAATGGGAGCCTGCCTGTCGGCAACGGCTGCATGGGTGAGGTGTGCTCTTTCGGTTAACCCGTTCAGGGCGATATTCTCCTGCCAGCGGAACGTGTTGGAAGGCAGAGCTTCAAAAGAAAACACCTGTCCTTCCTTTCCCACCAGGTGGGCAAGCATAAGGGTAATATAGCCAATATTTGCGCCGACATCACAGACAACCATACCCGGTTTAACGAGACTACGAAGGGAAGATTGGAGATCCAGTTCATAGGTCCCCAGCCAGTAATCCTTCTCCGTTTGCATATCCAGGTTGAGGGCATAGCCTTCCAGGATACCGGAAGCCACTTTAACCGTGGTCAACCCGGAAGGTGCCGCACGATTAAGCATTTTTCTGAGAAACCTGGCGAGGAAGGGAATTCGGTAAGGCAGTCTCTTGATCGAATCAGGAAGCAGGCGGGTGATTTTTTCAACCAGGGTAAGGAACCAATTCATTATGAATTGATCCTGTCATGCGGAGGTACGTGAGGGGCGTTCCAATCCGGGGATTTATGGACATGGACGATCTTCCATTTGCTATCCAGCTTTACCAATACCCTGTTTTCATTGTGAGACGCAACAGTAACAACATCATTTTGGGTAGTGCTGATAAGAAGACTGTAACTGATGATGGCGGCATCTGCATATTGCTGAACTTTTAAATTGGCATAATCGAACCGGGTCTTTCCACCCGGATCACCTTGCGCGCCAAAAACCGAACCTTTTCGGGCATTGGTTTCCATCATGAATTCATGAAAAGGAATCCCTTCCAACCGGTGAGGAGTCACCCACCACTCGTACAAGGTTAGATCCTCAACCACAGTGTCGCGATAGGTTTCCCTGTCATTCTCAAGGATCGAACGCATATGCCTGTGAAAAGTTTCCATCATTTCGGGGTCATTCATCATCTGCCTCCAATAATACAGCGAGGTATTTATCTACCATCTCTTCCAGGTTGAAATGCTTTTCTGCATGGAGCCTGGCTGCCTTGCGGTAAGGTTCATTGTTCAGAAGAGCTGCAGCAACTTTGTCTGACAGGGAATTAATATCCGGAGGCTGTAATTTCCAGGGATCACTTCCATACGGGACAACAGAGCCAGCATCATCCGGGACCAACTCACGGATCGCACCTGTATCGAATGCCGCTACAGGCAATCCACAGGCCATGGCTTCTATGACGGAATTTGGGCAGGCCGGGTGAAGATCGGCAGCATAGAGAACATGAGCAGAGCGATCGATTTCCGGGATCGATTCGCGCGGGACTTTCCCAATCCACTGAATCGAAACAGTGCTGCGGGCATTCCAGGTAGAAACAAGCTCCTGTGACACTGATCCTACCACTGTTAGTTCCATTGGCAGCTGATGACGCTGCTGGAGATCAGCTGCCAGGTCGACAGCATTTTTAAGACCGTTTTCGTAGCCGCCAGCCAGGGATCCCTCCACCACCAGCAGCCGGAATTTCCCGGAAGGTCGATCATATTCACCTGAAGGAGTGTAGCTATCCAGGTCGACTCCGTTGCGGATAACGCTGTTGGGTGAATGTATTGACCCGTACCACTCCTGCCACCAGGTTTTGGCAAATTCGGATTGATATACAACATGGTCAGCCAGGTTTCGGCGGATGGTGGACTGAAGCAGGTTGCCATATTCTGACCGGATGGTATGGCGAATCCCTGTGAACTTCTTTCGGTGTATCCAGTTGATTCCATCCAATCGCTGGACAATGCGAATCCCTTTTTTCTTAATGCTGTTAATGCCTGCCAGCTGTATGGAACCACCAATGACCAGCACAGACTGGTAGGGCTCATCTTCCAGGTTGAAACAGAACTCCACTCCCTTTTTTGAAAGACCTGATACCAATTTGTGGCGGAAGGATACCATTCCCCCGGTACCGGATACAGCGGGGATGATGCAAATTCGTCTCATGCTTTATTCCCGGCTGCCAATTTTACGGGCAGGGATACCAGCCCAGATATCATTTTCACCTGTTGATTCCAGCAGCACAGCATTAGCACCAATGACCGAGCCCTTCCCGACAGTGAGTATTCCTTCCTTGCAAAGGATCCTGGCACCACTTGCCAGTATCGCTCCATGGCAGATGTGGATCCCTTCAAACCGGGATCGTTCTGCGGGAACGTGGATATCCGCCCTGCCCAAAGTGACACCCGGATAAATGCGCACTTCACTTTCAATCTCACTTTTGGGATGGATAACGACTCCAAAACCGCCATGCAGCAACAGGCAGCCAGGGCCAAATTTAACCGACCTGGGTATTTCAGCACCAAGCAACTTGAGCGTGAAATAAGCCAGCCAGCCTAAAAGAGGCCAATTTCGGGCATAAAGAAGGGAAGTGTACACATCGCGTTTCATCTTGCTAATTATACTGCAGGGAGGTTTGGGGGTTCCCCGGCATGATAAAAGGTTACCACCTGGCCACGTGTTCCTCAGCAAAACCGACCAGGTCGCGAATTTCAACTTTCTCACCGTCATCCGTGATGGCAAACCCTGAATACACGCCAAACATTTGATGGACCTGGCTGTAAATGATACCGAGGTTGGTTGTTGCCGTTCGATCCTTGAAAGGTGTGAAAAGGACATCCAACCTTCCTTCGTTGTCTTTAAAGTGCCAGGGCTGCATGTAGTCTGCCTGGTTGTATTCAAAAGGGACTTTATCGAGTTTGTGAATGTGGTTGTTTAATACCAGGCCATTTTCCCCGGCTTTTGAAAGATCTCCAAAACCCATTCCAAGGTTCAACCCGATGGTTCGTCCATCAGGCAGGAAACCAGAGGTGGATGCCCAATTCCAGAAAGACCTGTATTCCCACACTCCGCGTCCCCAATCGAGCGAGCTGATGCAATTTTCAGGATTCACATCAATCACCTCATCACCGACAGTGATCGATCCACTGGCTGGCATGCAATTGATCTTCCGATTGTAGTAAAAACGTTTCTTTGCAATGGGGATGACAATATTCATCGATTCATCACCGGGATCTGTGAGAAAATCGATCTCCGCCTGGATCCCCTTTCCGGACTGAAAACCAGGCCAGGAGACAGAGACATGACGGCGGTTTTCATGAATCGTGAACTCAAGGCGGGAAATATTGTTTTCAAAACGAGCATCACCTGAAATACTGTTGCGCGGCAGGGAGATTCCCTTTCCAAGAGGTATGACCAGGCTTTCCTCATGCAGGTCGCCGGTCTCAAGGTTCATGATGTACACAAATATATTTCCTGCATAACCAAGGTGTGCTATGGTTGCCGAGAAAAAGTATCTGGGAGTGAACAAGGCATAGTAATCCCAGCGTTTCATTCGTATCGGCTGCATGAAATGAAGATCATAAAAATTTGCATTTTCCAGGTTGCAATCAAGGAGAGGCTGACGCGCCCATCCAACGGATGCAAGGGATCCATCACTGGAAAGCAGGGAACCTGGTGTTGTGATTTCAGTTTGCATGGAGTATCCTTTCCTTTAAGAAATTAATTTCAGTCATAAACAGGATAGTTTAATCATATCCTGAACCAATCATGAACGAGTTAATTGTATAAGAAAAACAAGCATGAGGGTATAAGGAAATCGCAAAGCCCTTAAAGGGAATCGAGTATAATTTGGATATGAACACTCCAGATAGCATGAACAACGAAAACCTGGATCGCCGTGAGGAGGAGAGAAGGATCAGGCAGGAGGGACGACTTCCCCCGGGACAGTCCCTCACCCTGAAATTCCCGGTTTTACATTACGGGGACATCCCTGAATTCCATCCAACCACCTGGAATCTCCATTTATGGGGGCATGTCAAGGAATCCGTTCGGATTAATTGGGCAGAATTTAACGAACTGCCACGCACGAGCGTGTTAATGGACATCCATTGTGTGACCCGCTGGAGCAAGGCTGATACCCTGTGGGAAGGGGTCTCTGTTCATACTTTGATCGATCTTGGTTACATTCAACTTCTTCCCAATGTGACTCACGTAATGCAGCATGCGGAATACGGTTACACAGTAAACCTGCCCGTGGAAGTGGTTCTGCAGGAAAATTTTCTGCTGGCAACCCATCTTAATGGGAAGGCAATAACACCGGAGCACGGATATCCACTGCGAGGGGTGGTTGGAGCCATACCAGGAAAACCTGAACTGGCATCTCCCTACCTGTGGAAAGGTGCAAAATGGCTGCGTGGATTGGAATTCATGACCCAGGATCGAAGAGGGTTTTGGGAAAAGGCTGGATACAGCAACTCAGCCGATGTGTGGAATGAAGAACGATTTTCATAAGGTGGAACAGGTTTATTTAAATCAATAATATTATTTTTATAACAGCAATCATTAAATGAAAACAACTTTCCAGGATCTCATTTTGAGTACCCTGGAAAGTTGTTCTTGTAGAAAATTCTAATTACGGTCTGGTCGCGAGTGTCAGCGTGAGATCCACTTTCTGTGTACCCCGAAGAACAGTTAGGACGACTGTGTCTCCCGGGGATTTTTCAGTGTAAAGGTAGCTGATAAGATCGTCAAATCGTTTAACAGGCTGAGAGTCGATGGCAATGATGAGGTCTCCACCGCTATTGAGTGCCGTGGATTGCGGATCTGGATTACTGGGGATCACACCAGCAACCTCAGCAGGACCACCTGCGATTACAGAAGTAACATACGCCCCGGTAAACTGGGTTAATCCAAGGTTGGTGATCTCATCAAGGGACATGCTGTCAAAAACATCTATTGTTGAAATTCCAAGGTATGGAAACTCAAATGTTCCAGTCTCGATCAGACTTGGAACTACCTTTTTAACCATATTTACAGATATGGCAAACCCGATCCCGGAGTTGGCAGGTTCGCCGGTGGAAGTAGAACTATTGGTTCGTATTGCCTGGTTGACACCAATGACCTCGCCGGCAAGGTTGAGCAAAGGTCCGCCGGAATTTCCGGGATTAAGGGCTGCATCGGTCTGGATAATATCGCTGGATGAGAAGAATCCACCATCGGGGGCTGAAGCCACATCGGAAAGCAACGATCTCCCCAGGGCAGAGACGATGCCGGTAGTCATGGTGCTATCCAATCCAAATGGATTACCAATGGCCACCACCACCTGGCCGACACTGAGTAAATTGGAATCTCCCAATGTCAATGGGAATAATTCATCTGCAGGGACATCCACCTTGATCACAGCCAGGTCTGCGTCGGGATTACTGCCGATCAACTCTCCAAATGCCTTAAAACCTGACGTGAAATCAACTTCATAGGTGGAACCGCCATCGACAACATGATTGTTGGTGATGATATACCCTTCGTTACTGTAAACCCAGCCTGAACCAAGACCAAGTTCTATCCCGGTATTGTCGTAGACCTTAATCGCAACAACACCACGACTCACCCTGCTGTAGATCGAGATAAATTGATCCTGCTGGTTGACGATGTCGGGCAGCGTGATCACCTGGGTTGACGGTGAACTTACCTGGATGGGCTGCTGGGAATCCACGGCAGGTTGTGTGACTGCCAGGTTTGGAATGAAGCTTGTCAATGAACATGCCATAAGGGTAAGCATTATGACAATCGTAAGAATTAATAGTGAAATTTTGTTTCTCATATTTTATCTCCGTGAAGGATCAAATCCTCCTACTCCTTAATTTGTTGTTCGAACTCTTCCAATAATTTTTTTTGCTTTGCGGTCAAATTTCGGGGAATCTGTACCTTGATGCGTACGATCAGATCACCTTTCTGCTTTGGGTTCGTTAAATTTGGCATTCCACGACCTGAAATTCGGATGAGCTGTTCGGGTTGAGTTCCCGGGGGTATGGTCAAAACAACCTTACCGCTGAGCGTGTTCACGTTCGTTTCGCCGCCCAGCATGGCGGTAATTGCACTGATCTTAACCTGGGCGTGGAGATCATCGCCTTTTCGGACGAAATCCGGATGCGATGCCACATCTATCAACAGGATCAGGTCAGTCGGTTGGCCATCTGGTCCTTCTGGTCCCGCGCCCGAGACCCGAACTTTTGTACCACTGCGCGCACCTGCCGGGATGGTGACTTCCTTGAGGCGATCCCCGGATTGAAATTGACGTGTCGTACCATGATATGCTTCATCCAGGGATATGGCTACCTGTTGCTGATATTGAACCGGTTGCTGCCGGCGGGAACGAGGCATGCCTGAACGTTGAGGGGAAAAACCACCTCCAAAGATCGAACTAAAGAAATCTGAGAAGGCGCCATTTCCAAAAAGATCTTCCACGTTAACTTGCTGGGCACCGCCTTGTGCACCCTGCTGAGCGACCCAATCGCTCCAGTTGAAGTTTCCTGGTGCTCCCCGCTGCTGCCAATCGGAATAGGAAGAACCCAATTGATCATAGCGCTTCCGCTTGTCTTCATCGCTCAAGACCTGGTAGGCTTCATTGATATCCTTAAAACTCTCTTCTGACTTTTTATCGCCCGGGTTACGGTCAGGATGATATTGCATGGCAAGTTTACGATATTTTTTCTTGATCTCATCGGTACTTGCCTTGCGGTCCAGCCCCAGTATCTTGTAATAGTCTTTATATTCCATTTTCCCTTTTTCCTCGGATACTTATTCTCCATATCGATTCGAGATCAATTCACTTTCCATTGAAATAATATTCGTATCCAGTATTGATTTTATGACCCTATTCCTCATGAAGTCAAGCTTCAGGAAGGCGATTTAATGAGATTCTAACCTGTTCAAACAGATTTTACACAATATGCAGACCATTTTTGGAAAAATGAAGGCATCCAAGAAGATAATTAATAAAATATTACAGCCAGAAAAAACTGGCATAAATAAAATTATGATAAAAGAAAACAGGTTTATACTATCATGCAGTCCATAGAACGAGGTGATTGATGAAGTCGATCTGTGTTTATTGTGGTTCATCTGATGATGTTAACAGGGAATACCTGGATGCAGCTTATCAATTGGGATCCACCCTGGCGAAAAGAGGGATCAGGTTGATTTACGGAGGGGGAAAGACGGGCTTGATGGGTAGAGTTGCGGATGGGGCTGTTTCAGAAGGTGGAGAAGTCATTGGTGTGATCGTTTCGAGCATGAACACACCCAACCTGGCACATCCCAACCTGTTCCGGCTTGAAGTAACCGATACGATCCATCAACGGAAAGCCCGCATGTATGAATTATCAGATGCATACATTGCCTTACCCGGGGGGTTCGGAACAATGGACGAACTCTTTGAGACACTGACATGGGCACAGATCGGTGAACATAACAAACCTATTGGTTTACTGAACGTTCATGATTATTTCAATGGATTATTACGGTTTTTAGATCATGCCCTTCAGGAGAAATTCATTTTCCCAGAACATCGAAAGAACCTGGTTTGTTCACCTGACCCCGAGCAGTTATTGGAATCTTTCAACCATCATCAATATTCAGAAGATGCCGTTAACAGGTGGATGAGAAGAGATCAATAAACCATCCCTCACCAGGATTGATTATGAAGAATGAATGTATCTATCGATGCCTGGAAATCTGATGGATGGATCATTCCGGTTGTATTAACTGACCCTGCAGAAATTTTTAACATAATTAGTGATTTCAGGTTCTGCGCACGATGGCATCTGTCATCTTCACCACACGAGCCATATATTCCACATCATGTACACGGACAATATCTGCTCCCCTGGTGATACCAACAGAAATGGCTGCTGCAGTTCCTTCCACTCTCTGGTCTGTAGGAAGGTCAAGTGTATAGCCGATAAATGATTTTCGCGAAGGACCCAATAAGACTGGATAACCTAGCTGGCGAATCTCATTCAACCGATCGAGCAGTTCAAGATTCTGGTCAACAGTCTTTCCAAATCCTATACCCGGATCCAGGATTATCCTTTCATTGGGGATACCAGCATCTTTCGCCAGGGTTACACTTTCCATGAGTTCGCTTTTAACATCCTGAAGAAGATCCTGGTATTCCATTCCAACATACCGTCCGCCAAGGTTCTCCTGTATCTCTGCCCTGGCGGGTTTGCTGCGATTGTGCATCAGGATGATTGGCGCTCCATGGCTGGAGGTCACCCGGGCAAGACCTGGATCGGCTTTCAATCCCCAAACGTCATTGACAATATGCGCACCAGCCTGCAATGCCATTTCTGCAACTGATGCCTTGTAGGTATCTATGGATAAGAGAACACCTGGAAACTCTGATGAAAGCTGCCGGATGACAGGAATGACACGATCCTTTTCTGTGGACTCATCAACGGGAAGGGCTCCCGGGCGGGTGCTCTCACCGCCAATATCCAGTATATCCACGCCGGAATCAACGAAACGACGAGCCTGTTCCATGATAGCGTTCACACCAGCGGATCCCTGGAGGAGACCATCACCGGAAAAACTATCTTCGGTGATATTCAAGATGCCCATCAAATAGGTACGGCTCCCCCATGCAAGTACATGCTTTCCTATTTTCAATGGTCCCATATTATTGAACGAATTTATGGGTTCAGGCAAGCTGATCCAAAGGACGGCTTAACCAGTTTTCAGCCTCCTCTCCATCTGTGAATATTTTAATGGCTGCAGAAGCCGGAGTGAGGGCTAACGCAGCAATCTTGCGGATGGCATCGGCGACCTCGCCATTGGCAACCAGAACAGCCAGGCGGATATTGCGTGCAGCCGGATCGCTATTGACTTCGATGGCTGTAGTGATCGCTTTTTGGGAGACATGCTCGACCAGGCGAAGGTCATATAAGTTGCGGGTGAGACGATCTGCATCCAAAAGGTGTTGATGTGAAAATTCCTGCCAATGTTTGATCGTTTCTTCTGATAGATCAGTAAAGGTGTAATCCATCCCACCATCTGGACGGCGAACTACTGTATAACCAATTCCTGGAACTGGTTTCCAATTTAAAGGTTTGATCTCAGTCATAGTAATCCTCCTGTTGTTTGATTATATCGTAATAAGATATTGATTACTCTTCCGGTCAGATTTGCGGATACTCTGAATTAGAAAAAAAAAGTTAAATTCTTCCCGAAGCTTGAAGGACAGCCAGCGCGTCTGCCGTTACGAATGGGTTCATTTTCCTTTTACTAACACCTCCCCAATTCACAGGAGAAAAATTACTGACATTTGGACGGTTGAGGTGATAGTATGTTTCATCTGCAGGAAAGCCGCCATCCTCAAGGCGGCGGGATTCCAGAAGGTCGAGGGCTGGTTGACAGCGGGGATCATCCAACAGACCAGCTTCCATCATTACTTTCAACCCAAAGAGGATATCATAATGCCAGTAACAGGGGTAGTGAAGCCTGATGAAATGATCATCCATGACCATCCCATCTCCAAGCCGTCTGAACAATGACCTCTTAAGAAAAATATCTGCCGCCATTAGGCTGCAATCGCGGATATGGTCATCAGCGGTCTTCTTTGCAGCCAAACTCAGGGCTCGCAGCGGGATGAGGCTTTCCATGAAGGAAGAAATGCAGACATCAGGTCGTTTATCGCAATTCCAGCCGCCATCATTCCACTGCCACTTGACCAACCTGGAGATCAATTGATCAGTTCGTTCGTCCGCCAACCCAAGGGAAAGTGTTGAAAAGACCAGGTTCCCCTCCTGCGATGCGCAGCGCCGTGTCCTTCCATTGATAACGCGGATGTGGCGTGCATGTTCAGGGCTTAATATCCAATCGAAAGCCTGGTTCACCAATGGCATGAGCTGTGAATCACCAGGGGGATAACCCAGGTCTGCCAGAAGGGAGAGAACCCAGTGTCCGCCAACCCACTTCTTATAAGGATGCTGGACAGGTTCACCTGCTGGCAGACAGGCAGAAATCAATGATCGTACCAGGTCTGAATTTCGAACTGGTTCCCGAGCAGACTGTGCAGGTTCAAGACCCTGCACGAGAACATGTAATTTGTAGGAAAGGGCTGGCTCCTGCTTGAGAAGAGCAATGACAGTTCCTGGCAACATTTCTTTAACCTGGTCCTTTACAGACATCCAGTGGGGACCCATAAGGCGTTATCCCCTCGATCTCCAATTCTTTGAGCAGATCAGAAGTGGTCACATTTAGTATCGGGTGAATCAGATGCGGGGCAATTTCCACCAAAGGCACGAGCACAAATGCGCGTTCAGCGATCCTTGGATGGGGAATGGACAGACCTTTTCCGGTATAGATTAGCTGGTCATAAAAAAGGATGTCCATGTCGATCATCCTGGGTCCGTAACGGATGGAATTTTCACGTCCCATTTTCAGTTCTACTGATTTTATAAACTTCAGCAATTTTCGGGGAGAATATTCCGTTTCTCCTGCCAGGACCATGTTCAGGAAAGTGGGTTGGTCTTCATACCCCCATGGTGGTGTTTCATAGATCAAAGAGCATTTGGTCGACCGAAAAACAGGGTAAAGATGTTGAATGGCAGACTCTAAATTCGATTGCCGGTCCCCCAGATTCGATCCCAGGGAAAGATAAACAGTATGATGCATGAGTGCCAATGATTATATGCGAAAAAGATGAATTATTTTCATGAAGAAATTTCTAATATAAAATATCCAACTAATTTGAAATTATTAATTCGATTGTTACCAGACCAGGGGGACCAACCGAAAGCGAACCCTTTGTGAATATTCCTTATAACCAGCGAGGTTGTCCTTGAGGAATCGATCTTCAAGAGCAGTTCGGAACAACAGGGTGATCGAAATAAGGATGGCGGGCAGGAAGATCCAATAGGAATCCAGAATAATAGGTGTTACAAGATAGGTCAGAAGCGCACCGGCATAACCCGGGTGCCGAATCCAACTGTAAGGACCGGATGAGATAACATGATGCCCTCGATCTGCCTGGAGGCGGACAGTTCCTGAAAAGAACCGGTTGGATATGAGGGCATAGGATCCGAGGATAAATCCCAGTACAAAGATAACGAATGCTGATATTTTAAGTAGGACCCCATAGGACGGCGACCAGCCATAAAGGGAATCCAGTCCAGCGAGAATGACAATAAGAATACCTCCGAGTCCGGATATTGGCGAAAGCACCTTGTCCCAGGATTGGGTGTTTTCGTGCTGAAAGTACTCGGACCGTTCCTTAAGAAGGCCAGGATTTTTCCTGGAGGCGATAGTGCGGCTGATGACGAACCCAAGGATATTGATAACGGCATAAAGCCACGCTTCCCACCAATACCAGCGGCGGGAAATGATCAAAGGCAGAAGGGGTGTCAACACGATGAAAATGCTGACCATGATGAACGTCCTGACTGTCAATAGGCTCTCTTGTTTGGTCATTAAGAACCTCCTTAATCAATTCGGAACACTTTCAATCCGAAATATTTAAGTTGGAAAGAGATCATTCATCAAGGATCAAAACCTGTGATTCCATCCCATAAGGATCAGAAAAATCCTGAAGGAGATTGTCAATTTTTATCGGATCAACACCCTGATCCAATGAATAAAAATACAAGCCCGAAAAGTAAACATCAGGAATTCCATCATCGGGGAAAGTCCAAGCCAGGAAATGTTGATCATCAAGCCAGCGAACACTATCGATCAACTGGTCATTCGGAACAAAGAGTCCAATGGGAGAGTTACAAATACCACCAAGCGCCATTAGATCCGGTACCGGATTTGGACCGCCATAACGGCTGAAAGTATAAAGAAAATGGGAATTATCCGGGCTCCACCCTTTAATTCTCAACAGATACTCGGTCGCATATTGAATAACATTTCCTGTTTCCATGTCCATCAGTTTCATCGATACGTGGTTGAAGTCCTTGCTGCCGGTATCAATGTCATCCTGGTTCCAAAAGATCAGCTGCTTAAGATCAGGAGAAAAACCTATCGTGAAAGGATTGACATTAATGATCAATTCGGATGTGGCTTCTGCTGAATTGATATCTATCTTGCTCAGCGTTGTTTCAGCACGCTGATCAAAAAAATCGTTCTTATAAGTTATAGCAATCAATGACAGGCTATCAGGTGACCAGGTTACAGGAATAGAGCCACCCCAATAACAACCACTGGTTTCACAAGGATTTTCGAGCTGGACAAAGCTTTTTGTAAAGGAGTAGGTTTCGACGAATAACAAACCTGATTCCACTTGGTTCACAGTAAAATTTCCATCCGGAGAATAAATAGGGGCGGTGAATGACCATGGATTGCTTGGAAGGAAAATTTGAAATTCACTTCTGGTTAATGCAGGGATATCCACCAATATAATTTTCCCATCCTGCAAGGCATTTTGATCCCACGAACCGATTTCTGTTAAATATTTTGAATCCATGAAAGCCAGCTGGTTTCCATCAGGTGCAATGCTGAAATATTCATAACCCCCTGCTGGCAAGATCATTTCCACTGAACCATCTTTTGCACTAACCAGGAAAATGTCACCGGTGGGTTGGGGTACCCCTTCTCCCCATGGTACCGGATTTACCTGCACAATCAGGTAATACCCTCCTGGCAGCCATTCCAATTCCAACTTGATAACCGGAGATTCCGGATACAATTGCCGCATCTTGACAGTTGAAAAATCTGCAATTTCCCATGATTCACTATTCTGCCTATCAAAGATCATGAGAGGGATGCAATCGAGATTCTTCGCAAGAGTATCTACTGATTTTTCAGTAAGAAGGTAAGCTATATAACGACCATCTGAAGAAACTTGGGGAGCAATTGCATCCTGTGGCAATGGAAGCTGGTTTACTTGTTGGGAGGATTGATCCCAGGTGAAAACCTGATTTGCATTGGTATATAAAAGTTTGTAAGATTGAATTAAATCCACTTGAGGGGGGACTTGATCACATCCAGGTAACTGCCAGGTGGGTGCGGAGGTTAGAGTGGAAGTCAGCTCGAGTGATGGTGTGATTTCCAAAACTGGAATTCCTGTCGGTGTAGGAACCGTGGTTGCCGTTGAACTGCCACAAGCAGTGATGAAAAATGCCAAAAGGAAAATTGCCAGGTAAATCCGCATTTTATACACCTGCAAGATCTCTTTGCCAATCATTGGTTTTTCTACAATTTTTCAATAATCGTGGCAGTTGCCATACCGTGACCGATGCACATTACCTGAAACCCATACCTTCCCCCGATTCGTTCAAGCTCGTGCAGCAGCTTGGTCATTAAAACTGCTCCCGTAGCACCAAGGGGATGCCCATGCGCGATGGCGCCTCCATTGGGATTTACCTTGCTCATGTCAGGATGGAATTCCTTTTTCCAGGCAAGTACCACGCTGGCAAATGCTTCGTTGATCTCGATGACATCCATATTTTCGAGTCTTAAACCGGTTCTCGTCAGGATCTTCCTGGTCGCAGGAATGGGTCCATCCAACATCAAGGTTGGATCCGATCCAACCACAACCCGTCCCACGATGCGGGCTCGAGGCACCAGGTTGAAATTATCAAGCGCTTCCCGGGATGCCACCAATATGGCTGCCGAGCCATCACTTACCTGGCTGGAATTTCCGGCAGTAATGACACCATTTTCTTTGAATACCGGCTTGAGAGCATTCATTTTTTCTTTATCAGGCGGCTGTCGGACTCCCTGGTCGTCGGTGAAGATCCTTCCATCCGGGAGCGTGATCGGGATGATCTGTGAAGAAAAATAGCCTGCTTTAATGGCTGCGCCGGCTTTGATGTGAGAATTGAACGCATATTCATCCAGGGATTGGCGATCGATCTTCCATTTCTCAGCCATCAACTCAGCGCTGATTCCCTGGTGGATCAACTGGACCTCCATTTCCGGCCATGTTTGCGGGTAATCCTTACCCAGGGGTTGGTGCGACATCATTTCTGTACCACCGGCGATCACCAGGTCCATGTCGCCGGAAAGAACTGCCTGGGCAGCAAAATGAAGCGCCTGTTGACTTGAACCGCACATACGATTTAAGCTGACTGCGGGAACTTCATAGGGAAAACCAGCTTTTAGAACCCCCAACCTGGCCAGATTTCCCCCCTGATCATCGACAGGGGTGACAACACCCCAGATGGCATCATCCAGGCCATGGGGGTCGAGACCTACCCGGGATATGACCTCCTTCATGACCATGGCAGTCAATTCCACAGGCAGGAAGGGATGCAGGGCACCACTTTCCTTGCCTGATCCTATGGGTGTGCGAACTGCATTGATAATATAGACTTCCCTATCAGTATTCATTTTAATTCTCCAGGAACTTTTTTAAACCAAGGCTCAAAGGTGTCTGTCGTTCTTGAAATCAAGAAAAACCCCACATTATTCTGGAATTTTGTGTTCCTGGTAGTGTTCCAGGAGACAGGCATCCAACCAACCATTAATACGGGGGTTTTCCAATCCTTTATCTGGGAGTTCCACCAACATGGTTACAAGTGCATTACAAATATTATCAAAATGGATCAGAAGATCATTTTCTGACCAGATCTTGAAATGTTCAATGGCGGCAGCATTGAAAACATCCAGATCATATTCCCGGCGAGGCAGCTCTTCGAGATCGAGAATTGAATTAATGATCTTGATGGCTTCCTCCCACCATGCAAGAATATGAGCCAACAGGTCGTGGAAGGAACCAAAGCCTTGCTGTTGAAGGTATTCGGATCTCTGTGATGGAGTTAATTCATGGAACCTGTCAGGAAAGGGTTTCCATTCTGTTCTCAAGTTGTCAAGAAGCTGCTGGGTTTCCAGTTGTTTCCCGGCTGACATGATTCCTCCTCTCGATTATCGAACAATATTGATGAAATCAGCCAGGAGACCATAGGCAGTTGTCTCGGGTCCTGGATCTGTTTCACGAATTGTCAGCTTACCAAGAACATCGGTTTCGAATTCAACAATGGATGTTGTTCCTTCCGTATTGTACAACGGCGAGGTCGGAGATACAATCGCGGGTTCAACTTTTGCTATGGCTTTTTCACCTTCCCGAACTGCACTGCAAACAAGTTTCCAGCGATTGCCTTCCTTCTTGGCAGCCAGCACCTTTGGCAGATCAAGCATGCCGATCCCCTGACGATCAACCTGCTGGGGGGTCAAGGGTATTCCCATAAGGACTGTTACCAGAGCTGCCACTTTTACGGCGGAATCCCAGCCATCCACATCTCCGGAGGGGTCAGTTTCAGCAATGCCGATCGATTGGGCATACTGCACTGCATCTTCGAAAGACTGGCCAGTTTCCATGCGGGTGAGGATCAAATTCGTGGTTGAATTGAGTATCCCGCGGAAGGATATAAGGTTGGCTGCCGGCAGGGTTTCCCGAAAAAGAGAAAATATCGGGGCACCATCCATGACCGTTGACTCGAAAAGAAATTTTCTGTCATTTGATAAGGCAAGATCCGACAATGACTTGTAACCATGAACGATCGGTCCCTTGTTGGCTGTAACGACATGCATACCAGATTCGAGGGCAAAGCGGATATGACCCAAGGCGGGTTGACCGGTCTTGTAATCAACCGGGCTGTTTTCAAATAGAACATCCCCCCCACTTATTTTGATGAGATCAAAATTATTCTTTGGTAATGGAGCAATTGATAATGACGATATGGAATCCCCCGCTTCAAGTAATTCCAATGCAGATCCAGGATCCAACCCTTGCGGATTGCAAGCCAATCCATGATGACCAGTTGATATACCAGTAATCGAATAGGAGATCCCGTACCTGGATTTAAGTTCCTTTTCTTTTTGCATAAGCAGCCTGGCAAAAGCCCGACCGACATTACCGAAGCCAAGTAATACCAACTTAAAATGCATAGTGTTCTCCAATTTTTATGTACGTATCAAAGCCATGGATTAAATCTACATTTTCACACTGGTGGATATGGGAAATAGCGCCGATCAGAAGGCGGGTGAGGATAAAACGGAGATTGGATAAGCTGCTGACAGCGTGAGCGAAGTGCGATCAATTCCTCTTTATTTATCAACACGGAGAGAGATTCCAGAAAAGGACCCGGGGTCACCAACGTTTGCTGGAAACGGGCGAGCTGTTCCGCCAGATCGCTGGAGATAGGTTCCCCGGCAAAATCCCAAACAACTGTACGGATCTTGTCTTCCTCGTGAAAACATAAACCATGGTCGATCAACCAGATCTTGTCAGCAGAATCCAACAAGATATGTCCGCCTTTCCGATCCGCGTTATTGACCAGGAGGTCAAATAAAGCCGTGGTGTGCAGGTTCGACCTGGTAATTTCATCAAACGTGAAATAATGCTGGTTTGGATCGTGGTCAACATATAACTGGATCGAACCTGGTCCAAGAGGACCGTTATTTCTTAATACCGTTGCAGGAACCAGGTCCCACCCCAAGGAATCTGAAACCAGATAGGCAGCCACTTCCCTGCGTGAGAGGTGATAATCTGGAAAATCCCAAATTGGCTGCTGCCCTTTATCGGGTTTGTAGACTGCTTTGAGTGGATCTTTTTCCCCCATGACCTCAATCAGAAAAGTGTAATTGTAGCCTAGAACAAACTGCCCCTGGAGTGTGATCTCTCCCTCTTGCAGAGTATTAAGAATTCCTTCTTTGTTCATTTGAGTGGATGGATCCATCAGGCTTACTATTAATGCTTATGACCATTCTTTTTGGGGCAGAAATGACCTTCCGGCTCCATTGGTTCTCCACATTGCGGACAGATCGGTCGACCGCGGCTGATCACCTCCTGGCTCCAATGTACCATACTGCGAGCCAGAGCTCGCGAGCACCATAATCGAAGGACAGAAGCATCTTCGAGGGGACTTCCTTCCGCCTGGATCTCATAAAACGCAAAAACCAGGAGATCTGTTTGTTCATCGTACCCCAGTTTAAACTCACCAATACGGAAAAGAGGATCAACAGGAGGTGTAATCTGCATTTTATCCCGGTCGTATGCTGCCGCGGCAGGGACAAGGTTTGGATTTTTTTGTTCAAGATTAATAATGAAGTTTTCGACATTGATGGTGATGGCTTGCAGCTGGATCTTTTCCAGGATCACTGTGAATGGCTGCGGCTGGTCCTTATTCCAGGCCTGGATATAGAAAACCCGATTTCCAGGTGCACCTATAGCATCTGCAGTGATATGGCTGACAGGGTTGACATCGATCTCGATACGAGGCATAAGACTCCTGTTTTTTGGTCGAATGAGTTGGTTAAGTCTAGTATACCAGAGCGCCTTTAAGAATTGCTTGTTTTGAGAAATGATATTGTTCCTGACGAATTAATATATCTTATTTAACACCCGCTGAAGAATTTCATCAGCGGGTGTAAATTGGGATCAATTTAGGAAATCAGGTTTGCAATCTTTATTTATCAGAGGTAATTTCCTTAACCGTTTCAGGTTCAGGCTCAGGTTGGGAACCTACTTGGGGGTAAGGCTGCATCCCAAAGCGGGAAAGAAATACCGCACCAAGTCCCAACATGGATACGAGAAATGGCGCAAGCCATCCGACGCAGGGGATGAACCCAATGCTGTTGGCAACGAAGTTGAGGACAAATGTTCCCAACGCGGCTGCCAGAGGCATTGACCAATCCTGGTGAAAGGCTGATGCCAATCGATTGCCAACTTCCAGACCAACAGCAATCCACCCGAATGCAATGGCGAATGCCAGAAGGAGGACACCGATCAGGGCAACGGGTATGAGGATGATGGTGATGACAAGGATAACGGTGAGTACCATCCCCACCAGGATTGTCAGAAATCCCAGGGAACCTCCGATCAAGGGTTGATGGATAACTGCCCGACTGACACGCAGCGTGTATTTTTCAAAGAACAATAGAACCAGCGCTGCAAGAGCAGCCCAACCCAACGATTTCATGAACAACCAGGCAAATTCTGTGAATGGATTGAAGGTGATCGAATTTATGAGATGATCAAGATTTCCCGGGAGGTTTGAAATCTCGGGTGGTGTGATCTGTGTTGGAAGTTGATAATTAAGGTTGGGCGGAGAATCGAAGCTATTGATAGCTCCATTTACTACTGCCCCGCTTTCCTGGAGAAAACTACCTCCAACGGTGTTGAGATCACCGTCGATGGTTGCGGTAGATCTCAGGATCCCAGAACCTCCGACAAGGACAAGATCTCCGTTCACTTCTCCAGCTACCGTCAGATTACCGCCAAACAGAACTATGTTTCCCGAAACTGTTGCACCCTGCTCAACCGTGACGATCCCGCCAAAAACAAGCAGGTCGCCTGTCAATGATTCACCGCTCTTTAATGTATAGTTGTTTCCAAATATGACCTGTCCGTCACTTAGCCCTGCAGCATTTGCACTTTGCCCGGGCAGAAATAGGGAAAAAGCTAAACCAAGAACCAGAAGAATTTTCAGGGTTGTTTTCATGTCAACCTCCTTGCTATTACTGAATACGATAGTTTCCTTAAAGTTGCGACCCAAGCCAAAACCAACAGAAAACCACCAATGAAAAAACCCAACCAGATGGGTAATGGAATTATGCCCAAGGCAATATTGATCAGTACCAACCCAACGCTTCCATACGTTTTAAGTGTGACTGAAATACCTGTCAGCCAGGTGATCAGATTTACAAAAACATCCACTGGAGATACCAACCAGTTCGTGAGGAATTGGTAAGCAAAGTACCCCACCAGGATGAGAGCCACCAACCCAAAGGATCCAAGACCCCACAAGAGCTGTTCCCTTTGAAGATTCTTTTCCTTTGCCAACTTGATCCTGAATCGATCAGTGAAACCCTGTAACGGTGATGCCATGCTGGCATTTTTCAGCACCTGATCCACACTAACAAGTGCGGAACAATATGGGCAATCTTTAAGATGTTCCTTAAGATCCCTTGATTGTCGAGGTGTCAGCTTTTGATCCTCGATCAGCCAATCTTCAAAAGGCTGGTGATTCATAAGGACTCCTTTCCAAATTTTCATGAGCATTTTCCTTCTCCCATAAACTGGCCAGTGATCTACGAGCCCGGTGCAAACGACTTTTGACAGCTGGTACTGTCAGGGATAACGCCTGGGCGATCTCCACTTCCGAACAATCATGCCAATATCGCATGATCACTGCAGCCCGGTCGGTGGAATCCAACTGCTCCAGAAGATCGTGAATCTGATCCTGCCCCTGGCGTCGAACGGCTTCCTTCTCAGGATCTACAGCGGAGAAATCGGGGAGTTCGGCATGTTCCTCATCATCCATGGAAAAAGAAGTGTATTTATTTCGCCGCAATTGATCGATACAGTGATGGGCAGCGATCGAAAGCAGCCAGGTGGGGAAAGATCGTTTCATATCGTACCTGTGCAGGTTCCTATATGCCTTGAAAAAAGTCTCCTGTGAAGCATCTTCTGCCGCGTCGGGGTTAGCCAGCATCCTATAACAAAGGTTGTAAACAGGTTTCTGGTAGTTTTCGACCAACAGCGTAAATGCTTCATCACTTCCATCGAGGGCTTGCCTGATGCAAGCCAGTTCGTTGTCCACTGGTTCTCCTGGTTGGGTCGTCTATATCATATACGCTAATCAGTTATTTCGGTTGCAACCGAATTTGACCATTTTGCGGTATTTTAATTTTGATAAGCAGGAAAATACTTGCGAGGGTACAAAGTCCGCCAAAAATGAACATGGATTTGTATCCCCACCAAGCACCAGTCCAGGCATGGTTCAACCAATCCAGGATCGGTCCCCATAAACGACCCACAGCGCCTGCTCCGGCTGTGGCAATATTGGTCAAACCGATATATTTTCCGGCTTCTTTCCCGGGAGCGAGCTGGGTTGCGATTGTCCAATTTGATGTAAGAAACAAACCCATTCCGACACCAATAACGCTCCCCATGACCACCAGGCTGGACTGGTCGGTTACCAGCAGAAGTAAGAAGCAACCCAACCCGGTTATGATGCTGGCAGCGATGAGGATCAACCTGGGTCCGAGCCGGTCAGACAACCAGCCGCCAACCAAAGCAGTAATGACCAGCCCAACAGCGAGAGCTGCCATCATATCCCCGGTTGCCTTGAGGGGATTTTCCACCTGGAGGACATCCTTGATGAAATATTGGGCAAACTGTTGTATCCCCATGACACCCAACAGGAAAATGAATCTCTCGGCGATCAACATCCAATAATGGATGTTTTTCTTAAAATCAATTTTAAAGATCAGCTTGAATTCGGCAAAGACGCTTGTGAGGGTTACTGGTTTGTCTGTTGTTGAAATGATGGAATCCTCTGGCGTGCCAAAGATCGTTATGGCTGAACTGATAAGCATCAATCCCATTACTACGGAAATGATGAGCGTGGGATCCCTTGTTACAGGATCGATCAGATTTCCTGCAACCAGTGATGCAAGGATGAGGGAGAGAATATCAATGAAGGTCTTGATACCGCTGGCCATTCCCAATTGACTGGATGGCACCTTATCCGGAAGCAAGCCCTGGCTGGCACCCTGCCCGATGTTGGAGCTGAATTGAAGCAGGATGTATCCCAGCATCAACCAAACGACACCTCCCGCCCAGCCAAGCATGGCAAGAAAAACAAGGTCGAGCAAAGTACTTACCAGGATGAACGGTCTGCGGCGCCCAAAACGTGAAGCCCAATGGTCACTGACCGCACCCGCTACCGGTTGAACGATTGTGGCAATGATCAAGCCGATGGCAGTGAGGATCCCAAGATAGGAATTCTTTTGAGTATCAGGAACATAATTGAGAAGCACAGCCGGCAGGATCAGGGGATGGATGGCATTCCATTTGAATGACAATCCAAGCCAGTACATATTCAGAACGATCATTTGCAGGATGGAAATTTTTTTCATTGCCTGACTCCAAATTTATTAATGAAATCGTTTATCAAGCGAAATTCCCACGGAGTTGAACGGGCAAAAGATCTGCGATGTGCTGCAATATGATGGCAGCTCCCAACCATTTATCAAATAGATTTAATTGCCAGGTGACTATCCAATGGATCTCAGGCGGAATGGTGGCAGCTTCTGCCAGGGTCAACCAACAGGCACCAAATTTTGGATGATAGAAATGGTTGAATGTGACAACGCGTGAATCCTCTCCAGGAATGAATTCCTTTCCGTGGACCTTTAACAGATCCGGCTGATAGGAAAAGATACGGCGGGCATCTTCGCTAAAGGAGCGTGACACGCCAACCAGGAGGCTTCCAGCGACCTGGAGCAGCAGCGGAAGAGGATGGCGATAGTTTGGGTTCATAAAAAAGTGGATGGGAAAATTCCCATCCGTATCATCTCATGTAATCGAAAACAATTCAGATAAAGTGAAAGTGAATTACCAGGCATAGGCTTCCGGGGCTTCCCCACCGGGACCCAGCCAGATCTCATCCAGTTTTTTCAGGTTGTCCCTGGTTATTTTTATTTCAAGGGAATGCATGCTACCGGTCAATTGATCCATGGTTCTCGGACCGATGATCGGTGCGGTTACATCCTTGTTATGTAAAAGCCAGGCAAGGGCTACATCAGCCGGTTTTTCGCCCAAATCCCGGCAGAATGCTTCATACGCTTCCAATTGTGGTCGATGTTTTTCGATGTTCTTCCTGGCATTTTCAGATGTGCGTCTACCCTTGCTGACCTTATCGAGAATGCCACCCAGGATGCCACCAGCCAAAGGACTCCAGGGAATCATAGCTAAACCATATTCCCGGCAGGCGGGGATGACTTCCAGCTCGATCATTCGATCTGCCAGGTTATACAGACTCTGTTCGCTAACCAGACCGAGGAAGCTGCGTCGATTGGCGGCTTCATTGGCTTTGGCGATCTGCCAGCCAGCGAAGTTGCTCGAACCAACATAGATCACTTTGCCCTGCTGAACAAGGGTTTCCATCGCCTGCCAGACCTCCTCCCAGGGGCTGTTGCGGTCGATATGGTGCATCTGGTAGAGGTCGATATGATCGGTTTGCAATCGTTTAAGAGAATCTTCGCAAGCCTGGCGGATATGCAGCGCTGACAAACGGGAATGGTTCGGCCAATCCCCCATCCTTCCGTAGACCTTGGTGGCAAGGACGACCTTTTCGCGTCGTCCACCACCCTGGGCGATCCAGCGGCCTACGATCTTCTCGGTCACACCTTCGCCGATCTTCCAACCATAGATATTGGCAGTATCGAAAAAATTGATCTCAAGCTCGAGGGCTTTGTCCATAATGGCATATGATTCCGCTTCCGTTGTCTGAGGACCGAAATTCATGGTTCCAAGACAGATCTTCGAAACACTTAATCCTGTACGCCCCAATTGTGAAAACTTCATGTTGAATCCTTCCTCTCTCTTAATTTAGTGACCGCAGCCGGCGCAATTCCCTCCTGCACAAGAGTTACATGTTGAAGATGAACTGCCAGCGATTGCTTTCCCTCCGCTTTCGCAATAACAAAGCGATGGTGTACGGTGCGTGTGCTCTCCGCCGCATGCAACACAGGTGATGGCATCATCGGCCTGACTCATGGATCGCAAGGTTTCAAATTCGTGGCGGCAATCTTCGCATACGTACTCATAAATCGGCATGGAAAGAATCCTCCAATATCCTTTAATTTACCCCGGAATTGCGCGACGGGCAAGCTGATCTGCACGCTGGTTCTCACGATGACCGGCATGACCGCGAACCCACTTCCAACTGACCTTGTGGTGCGACATGACCTGATCCAATGCCTGCCAGAGATCGATGTTCGCAAGGGTACCGCCTTTGCGCTTCCAATTGCGTGTCTTCCAGTTTGGAAGCCATTCAGTGATGCCGCGGCGAAGATATTCAGAATCTGTAAAGAGTTCTATGCTGGATGAATTTTTTATGGATCGCAGGGCTTGGAGAGCAGCTGTCAATTCCATGCGGTTGTTGGTAGTCTTTCCATCACCACCGGTCAGGATGTGTTCCTTTCCGTCAGCACGAATTATCGCAGCCCAGCCACCTGGTCCGGGATTTGGATTACAGGAGCCATCGGTATAGATCTTGATCTCAGGCTGATGGGGTTTTAACAGTGACATGATCTACGGTGAATTCAGATCCTGGATGGTGGCATCCATTTGATCGAGGATGGACTTGATCTGCGCTGTTTCCTGGTTGGTACGGAATAGGAAGGTGACAGCATCACCAAGAACCAACCTGCCCTGGCGCCAGTTCGACAACAATGGCTGCGTGGAGAGATCATCCATAAATCTGACAGCCTGGCTCCAACGGGGATGTGCATTGCGATACCCTTCAAGGGAATCAAGGACGGAAGCCTGCATGGGGAAAAGACCGGCAGTGCCTACCCATGTTTGTTGATTTTCTGATGAAAGAGCCCACTTGATGAACAACCAGGCGGCTAACTGCTGTTCCGGTGTGGTTGATAGAATGGAATACGAGGGACCTTCTGCAACAAGGCCGGGTTGGTCCCCGGGAAAGGGAATAACAGTCCAATCATCACTGTTTCCAACCACCGCCATTATTGTTTCCTGGTTGTTCAATTCAGCCAGGTCGGCGGTGATAAAAAGCGCTGAGCGGTCAGCAAAGGTGCTGTATTGATTGCGTTCGGTCGAAATCCAGGCGCAATGGTCATCGTACAGGGTCTTGATGGACCGGAGTGCAGTTTCGTTGGGTTCCGAAGAAAAAAGAAGACTGCCGGAATCGACAACAATGCCTCCGAAGGCATGCATCCAGGCAAGGATGGACGCTGGTGTCGTGTTGACAACCCAACCACCATAACCATCAGTGAGGGGATCGTTGTCCGCGAGGTAGGAATCAGCTGCAGCGCAAGCCTGCTGGCGAAATTGTGAAAATGAAGAAGGCGCCTCACTGAAACCAAGTTCCTGTGCCCAGGTTTGGTTGTAGTAGAGAAAAGGGGAAGAAATTCCAGCAGGGAGAGTGAGGACCTGGTTTTCCTGCCCACCTGCCATCTGCCAAAAAATGGGCAGGAAATCATCGATCTCAGCCTGGGAGAATCCATAGTTTGGGTCGTTTAAATAGGGACCTAATTCAACAATGACGGAAGATGGCTTCCAGGAAAGGATCTGTTCCGGGAGGGTGACGACTAGGGCGGGCAATTCGGCAGAATCTAAAGCAGCAGAGACCTCGGTGAAGAGCGTGTTATATGATTCGTATTCATCAAGGTAGACGGTTATCCCCCATTCATTGACCGTGTTGAATTTAGCCAGCAGGTTGTTAAATGCTGTTGCGGATGAACCTACAAAAGCGGAAGCTGCCCTGAAGGTTATGCCCTGAATTTCATCAAGCGATACACCGATCAGGTCTGGCAGGGGGGTCTGCGTGGCAGTTGGAAGCGGCTGGGTGGGACTGGGGGTGCTGGTTAAAGTGATAGTGCCAGTCGCTGTCCCCGACCCGCAGGCGGACAGGATGAAGCTGGAAATGATGAGGATGACCTGCATCCGGAAGAGATTTTTAATGGGCATGGTTTAGAAAATGACAAACGGTACCGGTGTGAAGACGAGCACGAATATGATCAGCATGAGAACAGCAAGTTTTTTGCGACCGGGATCGAGCGTGGTTATCTGGTCGAGCGGTTCAGCCTGGGCGCGTCCAAGGAAGAAGATAAGGGCTGCCCAGAGCCACCAGCCATTCCAGATGGCACCCAGCAGGATCATTGGCAAGAGGATGAACCAAAGATATTTGCGGGCATGGCGTCCAAAGATTGCGTAGAGGACATGCCCGCCATCCAGCTGTCCAGCAGGGATAAGATTCAGGAAGGTGACCAGTATGCCAGCCCAACCAGCCATGGCGACCGGATGGAGCATGAGATCGTTTCCTCCCAATGGGAGAGGACTGCCGGTGAAGAAGAATCGAATCCAATACAACAAGGGAGAACCATTCGCGCTGGGAGGAGAAGGCAGGATTTGCCCTTTGACGAGGTATTTGAGTCCAAGGTAAAGGATGGAGTTTCCCTCAAGGAGATTGTCATCCGGGCAGGTGTACATGTCAGCGACGAGGGTAGGTGATTGACAGATGAAAGCCTGACCTTCTGCATGCTGGTGACGGGTATTGGTGAGGGTATCAGCCCTGGAAAGACTGATGCCAAGGATGAGGACAGGGATGGCGACGATCAACCCTGCCAGGGGTCCGGCAATCCCGATATCCATCAGAATCCTTTTATTGCGGGGTCGTTCCTTCATATTAATGAATGCACCCATCGTACCGAGGAAGGTGCCAGGGAAGGGGATGAAATATGGAAGTGAGACGTTCGTATTGTGGTGCCGGCCCATGAAATAATGTCCAAACTCATGCGCAAGAAGGATACCCAGAAGACTGACTGCAAATGGCCATCCCTGCCAAAGGTTGAGAATGAGGGTCTTGACCTGCTCAAGGGGATCTTCAGGGAGGGGACCCTGGTAGGAATAGAGAACCCCGGCAAAAAGGACGCTCAAAAGGGTGAGAATGAAAAGGACGATATTGATCGAAACCCTGGCAGGTTTTGGTTCAGCCGGAGCAGGGACAAGGATGATGACCTGCTGATCATTCTCCTCACGGAAGAGGGGAATGATGCTGTAGTGAGAGAGAGATTTTGAAAGCGTATCGTAAGAAGCGGCGGAATCCTCTGAAAGGAGCCGGCCGCGGTAACGAGCCAGGAAGCCTTGCTGGGGATCCCCGAGGGTGAAATCGTCGACCCGGAAAACCCGGGCTACCATGGCGTTAAGGAGGTTGGTTTCAGGAAAAGCCATAAAAAGGACCTCAAGTGAAGAGGGGATGGTTAAAATAACAAAGGCGGGAGTGGATGGGGGTCGAACCCACCGCGGCCCGCAACGCGGCCCGCCACAGGGTTTGAAGACCAGGAAGCCCTCCGGGACTTAACCACTCCCGCCCGCAAGGATACTCGAATGGATAACGGATTGCAAGTAGCGCGATCAAATACCATTCAAGTGTTCGTAAGTAAAATGATTGAATAATCCTTAAATACTTCCTC
>DATEUN010000074.1:0-62771 GCA_035283125.1 Anaerolineales bacterium | reverse complement strand
TATCATCACTAAGCAATAACTTTGGTTACGCAATAACAGTTGAAAAATTAATGAATATTGAAGTACCAGAGCGAGCTGAGTACATTCGGGTAATTATGGCTGAATTAACTCGTATATCCAATCACTGCATGGCACTTGGCGCTCTCTTTAACGACCTGGGGACCTTCTTCACTCCTTTGATCTATCTCCTGGAAGAACGAGAACTAATACTGGATATTTTTGAAGCAGTCACCGGATCAAGGATGATGTGCAATTACTTCCGATTTGGTGGTGTTGCTCGCGATCTCCCGGAGGGGACTCTTGAAAAAATCAAAGGATTGGCTTTCGAACGATTACCCAGAAAAGTTGATGAAATTGACCGCTTCATGAGTGAAAATGAAATCATTCGGTCGAGAGGAATCAACCAGGGTGTTATTTCTGCAGAGGATGCAATCAAATATTCTGCAACTGGACCACTTCTGAGAGCATCTGGTGTTCCCTATGACATTCGACGAGCTGATCCATACAGCATTTATGACCGATTTGATTTCGATATTGCTGTGAGGAAAAATGGTGATATTTATGACCGATACATGGTCCGTTTGGATGAGATGAGGCAGAGCATTCGGATCATCCAACAGGCAGCTTCCAGTATTCCTGAAGGCGAGATTCAAACAGGAAAACCACAATACCAGGTGCGAGTACCTGCAGGTGAATCCTATGGCAGGGTTGAAAGCCCCAAAGGAGAACTTGGATTCTATGTCGTTTCAACCGGCAAGCCCAATCCATGGAGATACCACGTTCGAGCTCCATCGTTTATCAACCTGACAGCATATGGACCTATGTGTGTTGGACAAAAGATAGCAGATATTGTTGCGATCCTGGGATCGATTGATATTGTCCTGGGTGAAGTAGACCGGTAGGAGATAATATGTACGGAAAAGGTATTCTAAAAGGGTTAGGCGTAACCATAAAGCGGTTTATCGATACATATTTGGATGATATTCGCTGGTTAGGAAAAAGATATTACAAACCAGAAGGAATTGCTCATCGTTCTTCCAAAGATTCACGAGGTATTTTCACCATCCAATACCCGGAAGAGAAGTTACCTTCACCTGAGGAATTTCGATTCATCCCTTTCCTTGTTTATGATGAAGGTGAAAAGGGAGAAGAAATCATTCGCTGCACAAGCTGTGGAATTTGTGCCAAAGTCTGCCCTCCCCAATGTATTTGGATCACCAGGACAACCAATCCAGAAACAGGAAGACCGGTACCTGATCCAGCTGAATTTTATATCGATGCTGATATTTGCATGAATTGCGGATTATGTGCTGAGTATTGTCCATTCGATGCCATCAAAATGGATCACGATTACGAATTGGCATCGTATTCCAGAAATGTATTGAATTTACAGGACCTTAAAAAACCTGCCAGTTATTATGAGATGATCCGACCAATTAACTCAACTGCTGAAGATAAAGCCAGGCAAGCCAAGGTCGAAGCTCGTGAAGCAGCTGCTGCAAAGAGAAATGAATAATTGATGGTATTTTATTCGACGCAAGATCTTTCTACTACTGGATTCAAAAAATAATGATTAATTGTAAAACGGGTTTTATCTTCCCCCCGGAAGTAATTCCTGCATTGGCAACACTTCGTGGATATCACTGGACATCACTTGTTGAACAGATTTTAAGTGAACCAGATCAATCCATTGAAACCATTGCATTCACTCATATGATGGTGAAGATCAACAATTGCCAAACCTGTAATTCTGATTCATTCAGAGCCATGAATGGTTGCCAAAAATGTTCCACCCAATCAATAAGCCGTTTTCGTGGAACTGATCCAGATCTCATTGATCTGTTTAATTCCTCCAAATATGAAGTAGAAACATTTTTAAGAAAGAGAGAATCATGAACAACAATATAACAGAAGAATCTGTATTAGCAGCTTTATCAATGGTTCAAGAACCAGAATTACACAAAGACCTGGTAACACTAAATATGATCCAAGATCTTGTAATTGAAGGATCTACAGTATCCTTCACAATCGTTCTTACTACTCCAGCATGCCCTCTGAAAAGCATGATCGAAAAACAGGCAAGAAATGCGGTAAAAATGATACCCAATGTTGAAAATATCAATATCAAGATGGGTTCAAATGTCCCCAGTGATGGACGAGATCGAGGGACAATGGAAATACCAGTACGTAATGTAGTCGCGATAGCATCAGGCAAAGGCGGTGTGGGTAAAAGCACAGTGGCTGTCAACCTTGCCATTGCGTTGGCTAATAGTGGCGCCAGAGTCGGACTTATGGATGCAGACATCTATGGTCCGAATATTCCCACCATGATGGGGATCAATCAAATTCCTAATACAAAAAACAACAAACTTGCTCCTGCAGTTTCCTACGGTGTCAAACTCATGTCCATGGGTTTCCTGGTCAAACCAGGTCAACCTCTAATATGGCGGGGACCCATGTTGGTATCAGCCATCAGACAGTTCATAAGTGATGTTGAATGGGGAGAATTAGATTATCTCCTGGTTGATCTCCCACCTGGAACTGGAGATGTTCCGTTAAGCCTGGCTCAAGCATTGCCTTTGAGTGGAGTCGTTATAGTTACAATCCCGCAAAGTGTTTCTCTGGAAGATGCCAGCCGTGGATTGGAAATGTTCAGGACATTGGATGTTCCTATCTTAGGAGTGATTGAAAATATGAGAGGAGAGATCTTCGGGGCTGGTGGTGGTGAGGACATGGCACGAATCGCGGATGTTGAGTTCCTCGGTGCAGTGCCCATGGATTCTCATGTTCGGGTCGGTGGAGATAGTGGAAAACCTGTGATCAATTCCGAACCAGATTCAGAAGTGTCTCAAGCTTTTCTTGCCATAGCCCAAAGAGTAGCTGCCAAACTCAGCATTGCAGCGCATCAAAATAGTGCACCTGAGATAAAAGTGATATAAGAATCTGCTTGGTATAATCATAATTATGAAACCACAAATTATTGGTGTTAGATTTCAAGAAGTTGGTAAGATTTACCATTTCGACGCATCAACGGTAGATGAGATCCGTATTGGTGATCGGGTCATCGTGGATACAGCCAGGGGACAACAATTAGGTGAAGTAACCAATTTAGTTGATGATCCTGAATCTTCACATGACAAGTCATTAAAACCAGTTGAACGGAAGGCTACACCTCGTGATCTGATCTTAAAAAAAGACTGGCAAAATAAAGAGATCGAAGCTTTGATCAATTGTCGGGAAAGAAGCTCACAACTCCATCTGCAACGCGTGAAATTCATTGCAGCAGAATTTAATTTTGACGGATCCAGGCTCAATATTATGTACAACTCTGATAACGAAGAAAAAGTTGATTTAAAATCTTTACGATCAGATATCGGAAAAATCTACCCTAAAGCAAAGGTCGATCTTCGTCAGATCGGACCACGTGATGTTGCCAAGATTATCGGTGGAATGGGAGCTTGTGGTCTGGAAAAACGCTGCTGTTCCAATTTCATTACAGAATTCAGCCCGATTTCAATAAAAATGGCAAAAGAACAAGGAATTTCCTTAACCCCAGCAGAGATCACCGGTATGTGCGGACGCCTTCGCTGTTGTCTTGTATATGAATATCAGAATTATGTGGATGCCCGAAAAGAATTACCCAAACGAGGCAAGAAAGTCAAGACACCAAGAGGAGATGGTAAAGTTACTCATGTGAATCCGTTATCCTTTTCAGTTACTGTGGATATCCCCAACGAGGGAAGGAGTGAATTTTTTAGAGAAGAATTAGAACCTTGGGATGAGTTGGAAGCCCTTCGAAGGAAATCTGCTGAATCATGCAATTCTGATGGAAGTGGGTGTAATTGTGGCAAAACAAAAGAATAACGAAAAAAATGAAGAAGAAACCGCTCAACAGGAATTTGGAAAATGGGATGAAAAACAGAAGATCCTCGTTATCCTGGCTCACCCTGATGATCCTGAATTCTTTTGCGGAGCAACTCTTGCTAAATGGATCAAAGAAGGCCATGAGGTTCATTACTTTCTATTAACCTGTGGTGATAAAGGTTCCGATGAACCTGATCTATCGGCTGATCAGATCTGCAGGGTTCGTCACGAGGAACAACTTGCAGCTGCCAGTGTGCTCGGAGTAAAATCCATCCAATTTCTGGATCTTCCTGACGGATATCTATTACCAACAATCGATATTCGCCGGGAAGTTGTTAGAGCAATCCGTAAGTTTAAACCCGAAATACTGGTCACTTGTGATCCAACTAACTTATTCCCGGTTGGATCATATCGATTGAACCATGCCGACCATCGTTATGCCGGACAAGTTGTCCTTGATGCGGTATTCCCAGCTGCTGGAAATATCCATTTCTTCCCTGAATTATACAAAGAGGAAAAATTGGAACCGCACTCTCCCAATGAAGTCTGGATTTCACTAACCAGCAATCCTGATATCACTCTCGATGTAACTGATACGTGGGAAATTAAAATGCAGGCTTTGTTGAAGCATAAAAGCCAGATCGGGAATCCGGAAGAATTTCAGGAAAGAATCAAGAAATGGAAATCTGCAGAAAGCACAGACGAGAATCCAAAATATGAAGAGAAATTTCGCTTGATCAAATGGAATTAATAGCAAGAGAGGAAGAATCATGATCAATTGTTATAAAGAAGCTGAAGATCTTTTTCCATATACTCAAGCATTAAGAAGAGATTTCCACAAACACCCTGAGATCGGATTTAAAGAAATACGAACATCAGGCATTGTAGCCAAGGAGCTGACCCAATTGGGGCTGGAAGTTCAAACAGGGGTTGGCAAAACAGGTGTTGTCGGGTTATTGGCTGGCAAGAAAAAAGGTCCTGTTATCCTGATCCGTGCAGATATGGATGCTCTTCCAATCCAGGAAGAAACAAATGCAGAGTATATGTCCATCAATGAAGGCGTCATGCATGCATGTGGACATGATGGTCATACTGCTGTTCTTTTAACTGTTGCTAAATTATTAAAATCTCATGAAGAGGACCTGGCTGGAACCATCAAATTCGTTTTTCAACCTGCGGAAGAAGGATTGGGTGGTGCTGAAGGGATGATCCAGGATGGTGTTTTAGATAACCCCAAACCAGATATCACTTTGGCTCTGCATGTGTGGAATGACCAACCTGTTGGATGGTTTGGTATTTCACAAGGTCCATCCATGGCTGGTGCAGAGATCTTTAAAATTAAGATTAAAGGAAAAGGTGGCCATGGTGCTGCCCCTCATCTGGCAAATGATCCGATCCTGGCGGCTTCCCATATCATTACAGCACTACAAAGTATTTCCGCACGAAATATACCCCCGTTAAAATCAGCTGTTGTAAGCGTATGTACAATCAACGGAGGAAACGCATTCAACGTGATCCCTCAAGACGTTCAGCTTGCTGGAACGATAAGAACATTCGATCCAGAAGTTCGGGAAAAAGTCCTTGAGCGTTTTGAAGTAATCGTTTATGGCATGGCAGAAACAATGGGTTGTTCGGCTGAAATAGAACTTGACAGGTTAACTCCCGCAGTTATTAACGATGGTGAAATTGCCATGCGTGTTAAGAAGATTGCAGAAACAATATTTCCTGACGGTGACATTGACTCATCTAACTATACAACCATGGGATCAGAAGATATGGCATTCATGATGGAAGAAGTTCCTGGATGCTATTTTTTCATTGGCTCAGCAAACATTGAAAAGGACCTGGATGCCAGCCATCATCACCCATTATTCGACATAGATGAGCAATCGTTAATCAATGCAGTGGCATTGATGAGTGCAGCTGTAATGGAACTACAAAAACCAACATAAAATTTTGGAATCTTAAAACCGCATGCATAACCAAGTGGATGCGGTTGTTTGTTCGAATTAATACCTTGATAATTCCTATTAATATGGTAAAATGGATTAATCTGATTAATTGAGGTAATCGTGACGATTGATCCCAACAATTCGGCAATTCTTTCACAATTTGCTAAATACCTAATAACCCAAAAAGACAATCCTGAAAGTATCCCTTCCCTGACGGAATTAAGTAAACAATTAAACCTAAGCGTATCGAGTCTTCGAGAACAATTGGAAGTCGCACGGGCTCTTGGATTGGTGGATGTTAAACCCAGGTTGGGGATACGAAAACTCCCATACAAGTTCTCTCCAGCTGTTCGTTTAAGCCTGACCTTTGGAATGGCAACTGACATTTCACTTTTTAACAATTATGCAGACCTTCGCAAGCATATTGAAGAAACGTACTGGTATGAGGCAGTCACAAAATTAACTGAAGAGGATAAGAGCTATCTGAAAGTCCTGGTAGAAAAAGCAATCGCGAAATTAAACGGTACTCCCATTCAAATCCCCCATATTGAACATCGAGAACTGCATCTCACAATCTACAACCGTCTATACAATGAATTTGTCATGGGATTACTGGAAGTTTATTGGGATGCATATGAATCCATCGGGTTGAACGTTTACACAGACCTGGAATACCTTGAGGAAGTTTGGGATTATCACAAAAGAATGGTGGAAGCCATCTGTAATGAAGAATATGAAAGAGGATATGATCTGCTTCAGAAGCATACAGATCTTCTCTATAATAGAGCCAATAAATCCAACGAAGGAAACTTACATCTTCCAGATGATAGGAAGCAGGAGTAGGAATGATTAAAAAAGCAAAGGTCATTAACGATTTCTCTATAACTATTGCAACTGTGAACGGTTCCGGAAGCCAAACGGCAAATACAACATTAATGAGAGCATTGTTCAAAATGGGGATCCCTGTATCAGGAAAGAATATTTTCCCTTCAAATATCCAGGGATTACCAACATGGTACACGATAAGGGTAAACAAGGATGGTTTTACTGCTCGAAAGGATGAACACGAGATCGTTGTCTGCATGAACCCGACCACCTTTGCAGAAGATCTTGCTAAGGTTTTACCTGGTGGAGCATTTTATTATGCAGATCACATCAATTTCCCAATAAAAAGAGATGACATTTCCATTTATCCGATACCAGTCAAAGAGTTGGTAAAAAATGCCGATGTTTCACCTGCACTTAAAGATTATATTGCCAACATGGTTTATGTTGGTGTGCTGACCAAGATGCTCAATATAGACATAAAGCAGATCGAAACGGCATTGGATTTTCACTTCAAGGGAAAACCCAAACTTATTGAATCCAACATGAGCATGGTGAATGCCAGCATCGAATGGGCTGAAAAGAACCTTAATAAAACTGATCCGTTCCAAGTTGAAAAGTTAAACAAAAATGAAGGGTTGATAATGGCAGATGGAAACACAGCTGCAGCCCTGGGTGCCATTTACGGTGGTGTCCAGTTTGCCGCCTGGTATCCTATCACGCCAGCAACCAGCCTAGCAGAAAACCTGAATGAGTACCTTCATCAATTAAGAAAGGATAAAGACGGAAAGAATACCTTTGCTGTAGTTCAAGCTGAAGATGAACTTGCGGCAATTGGTATGGCAGTTGGAGCTGGATGGGCAGGTTTGAGATCCATGACATCAACATCTGGTCCAGGTTTAAGTCTGATGACTGAATTTGCCGGACTCGCTTATTTTGCAGAAATACCCGTGGTCATTTGGGATGTACAAAGGATCGGTCCAAGCACAGGTTTGCCAACAAGGACTTCACAAGGAGACCTAACTTTCACCGCTTTTATGGGACATGGTGATACTCAACATGTTATCCTATTACCTGGATCGGTTAACGAGTGTTTCCAATTTGGAAACTCAGCGTTTGATATAGCCGAACAACTGCAATGTCCGGTGTTCGTTTTAAGCGACCTGGATCTTGGTATGAACCAATGGATGGCTGAATCTTTTCAATATCCTGATAAACCAATGAACCGTGGAAAAGTATTATGGGAAGAAGATCTTGAAAAAATTAAAGGCGATTGGGGAAGGTATCGGGATGTAGATGGCGATGGAATACCCTATCGGACGGTAATGGGTAACCAACATCCAAGATCAGGTTATTTTGCACGCGGCACCGGCCACACTGAAATGGCGAGGTACAGCGAGGATTCAAAAAATTGGGAATCCAATATGGACCGTTTACGGGTTAAATATGATTCTGCAAGATCACATGTTCCAAGTCCGATCATTGATAATTCCAATAAATCAGAGATCGGTTTGGTCAGTTTTGGATCAAATGATGCAGCAATTGTCGAAGCACGTTATCTTCTCGAAAAAGAAGGCATCCGCACTGATTACATGAGATTAAGGGCTATCCCTTTCAATGGAGACGTGCGAAATTTCATTGAAAACTACAAGCGGATCTATGTAATCGAAGCCAACCATGATGGTCAGATGAACCAATTACTGACACTGGAGATGCCTGAAGAAGCGAAAAAATTCAGATCACTCGCACTGGATAATGGACTCCCATTGAGTGCCAGATGGATAGTAGAGAATATCCAGGAATTGGAGGTTAATTAATATGATCACAACAATTGGAAACTCAAACTCAATTGGATTACAAAAAGGCGATTACAAGGGACAACCCACAAGTCTCTGCCAGGGTTGTGGGCATAACTCTATTTCCAACCAGATCATTTCCGCCTGCTATGAGCTGGGAATCGTTCCAGAGAAGATTGTTAAATTCAGCGGTATTGGATGTTCCAGTAAAAGTCCAGCATATTTCCTCGAAAGATCTTTTGGATTCAACAGCCTGCATGGACGAATGGCACCTCTGGCAACCGGAGCGATATTCGCAGATTCAAGTTTACGAGCACTTGGAGTATCTGGAGATGGAGATACCGCTTCAATAGGTATGAGCGGTTTCAAGCACATGGTAAGACGAAATGCACCGATGTTATATATAGTTGAAAACAACGGTGTATACGGTTTAACCAAGGGACAATTCTCAGCAACTGCCGAGGTCGGCCTGACCTTGAAACATCAAGGAACTAATCCTTACATGCCAGTTGATATCTGCATGGAGGCACTGATATCCAATGCAACATTTGTTGCCAGATCATTTGCAGGTGATGCAAAACAGGTAAAAGAACTCATTAAAGCTGGTCTTACCCATGATGGGATTGCCGTCGTGGATATCATCAGTCCCTGTGTCACTTTTAATAACCAGGAGAATGCTTTTCACTCATATACATGGGGAAAAGACCATGAAGCTCCCCTGCATGAGATTTCCTATGTTCCGAAACTTGATGAGATCATGTTAGAGGATGATTTTTTGCCGGGTACAATCAACGAGGTTTGCATGCATGACGGATCTTCCATCGTGCTTAAGAAATTAGAGAAGGATTATGATCCTACAGACCGATGGCAGGCAATTCGCATGTTGGAAGAAGCCCAAGAGAATAATTGGTTGATCACAGGTTTGATTTACATCAATTGTGATTCTGATAATTTCTTGAAGCAACATAACCTTCCAAAAAAACCGCTTAATAGATTAATCGAAGAAGAATTACGCCCTTCGAAGGATTCTCTTAAAAAGATTAATGATTCCATGTTTTAGCACTATATAACAAAAAACAGGGAATGAATACATTCCCTGTTTTTTGTTTCATGTATAGTAAAAGACTATACGCAACTCAGTTTATAAGGATCATAAATAGTTCAATAGAGTAGCCTCGCGCTCAAGATCTTTCCGAAAATCAGGATGGGCAATATTGATCAACGCCCTGGCTCTCTGCCGAATGGTTCTCCCATATAAATCAGCCACACCATACTCGGTAACGATGAAACGGACATGATTCCGGGTTGTAACAACCCCGGCTCCTTGTTTCAGCATTGGAGTAATTCGGCTAATCCTGGTACCATCCTTTAGCATGGTATCGCTGGGAAGTGCAATAATCGGGACACCTCCTTTTGACCTGGAAGCTCCATAAATAAAATCCACTTGCCCGCCGACACCACTGTACAGTTTAGGACCAATGCTATCAGCACATACCTGGCCAGTTAAATCCACTTCGATGGCAGAGTTAATGGCAACCATACGTTCATTCTGAGCAATAACAAATGGATCGTTTACGTACTCTGTTTTATGCAACTCAATAATCGGATTATCATCTACCCATCGATAAAGCCTGGTTGTACCTAAAATGAAACCAGCAACGATCTTGCCAGAATGTAGTGTTTTTCTGGAATTGTTAATGACCCCTGCTTCAAAAAGGTCGATCACACCATCTGAGAAAAGTTCGGAATGAACCCCCAGGTCCTTTTTATCATATAGATATTTCAATACAGCATCAGGAATTGCACCAATGCCCATCTGCATGGTAGCACCATCAGGGATCATTTCGGCAATATATCCAGCAATCTTATCAATTATTTCAGATGGACCTTCTTCACTCATTGCCAATTCAGGTATTTCATAATCGACGGGAACAATATAATTCAACCTGCTGACGTGGATGAATGAATCTCCCAGAGTTCGCGGCATTTTTTCGTTTACTTCAGCAATTATTACTTTTGCTGAATCTGCTGGAGATTTTGTCAAGCCCACTTCCACTCCGAGGCTACAAAATCCATGTTCATCCGGTAATGAGACGTGTATCAATGCCACATCAATTGGAAGGATCTTTTCTTTAAATAGAAGTGGAAATTCAGAAAGAAGAACGGGGGTAAAATCTGCACGACCTTCATGTACAGCCTTTCTTATGTTTGCACTGATAAAAAAGGTGTTTACTCTTAAATGTCCTTCCATTTCACTTGAGACATAATCAGCTGGACCAATTGTCAATGCCTGACAAATTTCCACATTTTTCAGCTGGTGAGCATATTTAACCAACGCAGCAAGATTTTTTTGAGGAACAGATACATTTCCGGTCATAAAGATCCGGTTCCCATCCTTAACTGCACGAACAGCTTCATCTGGTGTGACTATTCGAGACTCATATATGCTACTCCAATCCATTTGAATCTCCTTTGCCAGCCAATCTTTTTATATTCCTAAGCTCACCTCTATAAGTGATTATTGATTTTGCGATAGCTGGATTGTTTTCAATCGTTTTATCAATACCTGTATTGGCAAGTTCATAAAGGTAAGGAATCACTACATTTACATAGGCATGGGTCGCTGTTCTTGCGATAACTCCAGGAATGTTGGGGACACAATAATGTATCACACCATCTTCGACAAAAGTGGGGTTCTCGTGATTGGTCGGGCGGGAAGTCTCAAAACATCCTCCCAGGTCAATACTGACATCAATGATAACGGAGCGATTCTTCATATGTTTAACTATTGTACGAGGGACCAAAACTGGGGTTCTTTCCCCAGGTACCAAGACTGCACCAACTACAACATCTGCAAAAGTGCAAACTCTTTCAATATTTCGTTGGGTAGCCATCATGGTTACCACTGATGGATAAGTCTCATTGATACGCTGTAATGCATGAATGTCAATATCCAATACAGTTACATGGGCTCCCATACCCAGGAAAACTTTGGTTGCGTTCATTCCTACCACGCCACCTCCGAGGATGGCAATTTCGGCAGGTGGAACACCAGGAACACCTGATAGAAGAATCCCTTTACCACCCAGATTACTCTGCAAACACCTGGCCGCAATTTGAGCAGTCATCAAACCACACACTTCACTGAATGGCCTGAGAACTGGCAAAGACCCATCCTTTAAGCGAATTTGCTCAAAGGCAATTGAAGTAATATTCTTTTCCACTAAAAGATCGATCTTATCCTGGCGTGCTGATGCCAAAAGGAGATATCCAGCTATTGCAGATCCTGGCTGCATACACTCCAATTCCTCTTTAATTGGTCTTTGAACTTTTACCAGGAGATCTGATCTGCCGAATACTTCTTCCATCTGGTAGACAATCCTGGCTCCTGCTTCTTCATATTCCAGGTCACTGAATCCTGCTCCCAGTCCGGCAGCATGTTCAACATAGCAAGCATGACCTGCTTTTGCCAGAATTTCAATTCCAGCTGGTGACAATCCAACCCGATATTCAAACGGCCTTCTCTCTTTTGGTATTCCGATATTCATTTATTTTCCATTCTCCATTTTAACTTTGCATTTGTCCATGCAATTAAAGCATGGTTAACGTTTTCCGTATTTTTGGCAAAGCCCAATCAATTGTTTCCCTGTCAATCACAAGTGGAGGAGCAAAGCGGATAACATTTTCGTGGGTTTCTTTAGCAAGAATCCCCTGTTCCTGCATTGCTTCACAAAACCTTCGGGCTCCTTTCGCTTCAGGAAGCAATTCCACTCCAATAAAAAGTCCTTTTCCCCGGATCTCCTTCACATGACGACTTGGAATTTCAATCAATTGGTCCATCAAGTACTCACCCAGTTTGGATGAATTTTCAATCATTTTCTCCTCAATCAACACCTTAATGGCTTCCCGGGCGACTGCTGCTCCCAATGGGTTACCTCCAAAGGTTGACCCATGCTCACCTGGATTGAATAGACCAAGGAGCTCTTCATCGGCTAATACTGCAGAAACAGGATAGAACCCCCCTGATAATGCTTTCCCAATAATGGTAATATCCGGTCTCACATTTTCATGCTGGGAGGCAAATAACTTACCCGTTCTACCCAAACCCGTTTGAATCTCATCTGCAATTAACAAAACATTTTTTGATTTGCAAATATCCGATACTTGTTTTAAATATCCAACTGGTGGGACAACTACACCTGCTTCTCCCTGAATAGGTTCCAACAAAACAGCAGCGGTATTTTCATTTATTGATCTTTCAATTGCTTCGGCATTTCCAAATGGGACTGTTATAAATCCAGGTGTGAAAGGTCCAAAGTCATCCCTGTAGGATGGTTCAGTGGAAAACGAGATCGTTGTAATTGTTCTACCATGGAAATTGCCCTGGCAGGTAATGATTTCAGCTTTATGGCGTGGAATTCTCTTCACTACATAAGCCCATTTACGCACCAATTTCAAGGCTGTTTCAACAGCTTCAGCTCCACTATTCATAGGCAAAGACATACCGTATCCTGTAAGTTCGGATAGTTCCTTGTAAAGGAGGGGAAGCTGGTCATTTCGAAAAGCACGAGAAGTTAAAGTAAGTTTATCAGCCTGCTCCTTAAAAATTGCCAGTATGCGAGGATGAACATGTCCCTGGTTTACAGCTGAATAAGCGCTTAAACAATCAAGATACTTCCTGCCATCCACATCATAAACCCAGACACCTTCTCCCCTTGAGATGACAACATCCAATGGATGGTAGTTCTTTGCCCCATATTTTTCTTCAAGAGCAATATAATAATTAGAATCCATATTTTCCTTTCTGGTCAAACCACCTTTAGTAATTTGGCCAAAATCGCTTTCTGAGCATGAAGTCGATTGTGCGCTTGTTGAAATATCACTGAATGAGACCCGTCTGCAACCTCATCTGTCAATTCGTGATTTCTATGGGCAGGCAGACAATGCATCACGATCACATCCTTGTCAGCTTTATCCACAAGAGCTGCGTTAACCTGGTAAGGAGGAAACAGCTTTTCCCTTTCAGCCTGCTCATCTTCCTGACCCATACTGGTCCAAGTATCTGTGTAAATAACCTGGGCATTTTGAACAGCTTCTAATGGATCTTTCAAGAAATTTAACTTACTTCCAGTTTCAGAGGATATCTGTCGGGCGAGAGTTTTCGGTTTTTCTTCGATCCCATATCCATCTGGATTGGCAATCGTAAAATTCGCACCAAGTTTCGCGCAAATATGCATCAACGATACAGCTACATTATTTCCATCTCCCACGTAAGCGACATTTATGCCTTTAAGAGACCCAAATTTCTCAATAATTGTCAATGCATCTGCCATAGCCTGGCAAGGATGGTTGTAATCGCTTAATCCATTAATGACCGGTATATCTGACCATTTCGCGAGTTCAAGAACATGACCATGTTCAAATACTCTTGCCATTATTATTGAAACATAACCACTTAGAACCCTGGCTACATCTGCAATTGCTTCTCTTTTTCCCAACCCAATCTCACTTGGAGAAAGATAGAGAGCATCACCATCCATGTGGCGCATGGCCATATCAAACGAAACTCGAGTCCGTAAGCTGGGTTTTTGGAAGATCATACCCAGAACCTTCCCTTTAAATAAAGGTTTGTTACCTGAAGTAAAATACTCTTTTTTCAATGAAACTGCCAGATCCAACATTTCCTGGATATCTTCACCTGAATAATCTGCTATCGCCAAGAAATCCTTCATTTAATTTTTCTCCCGAGTAAAATTTTTTCTGACTATGATTTTCAGTAATTAGAATTAAGCTGTTCTAAACTTCTTCCAATATCTTGATAATCCATCAGCACCCATCCAGGATGGGTCGGCAACCTCAGATGTTTTGAGTGTCTCTTCACTTACACCCATACGGATTCCCTGCTTATAGAGAAATTGAACATATTCTTCCCTTAATACTTCGATAGGTTTATCCTCTTGGAAATTCTTGGAAATCCAATCTTCATTCTCATTAAGTATATTCAAAGCTATTGATAGATGTTCGTGGGCAACATTGTAAATACCATAATGTGTCGGAGCAATTCTTGGGAAGTCCAATTCATCCAGCAAAACCAAGCTTTGTCTCCATTTTTCAATATTTAATTCAGGGGGAACCATCGGCAGACGAATATAGAATACTCCAGGCATTCTGACACCACCAACATCACCAGTAAAACAAACTTCTTCAAACAACCATGAGATATGGTGTTCAGCATGTCCAGGAGTGTGTAAAGCTGTAAATTCCAAATCATTGATCCTGATAACTTCTCTGTCATTCACTGCAACAAGGTTTTCCTCAGAGACTGGTAAAAAATCTCCCCACAAGGATTCCATCCTGTCTTGATAAATCCTTTTTGCGCTGGCAAGAAGTTTATCAGGGTCCGCCATATGGGGTTTCCCAACCGGGTGGACGAGAACTTCTGCACCCTGGGAGGCAAACCAACCAACAGCGCCGGCATGATCCAGGTGAATATGAGTCAATAGTACGTGAGTAATGTCTTTTGGCGAAAATCCAAGGTGCGCCATATTTTCAAGTAGTACAGGCAGGGTCGACCCTGGTCCTGTCTCCACAAGAACAGCACCTTTTTGATGACGAATCAAATAAACTGCTATTGCTTCTTTACGGTTAAGGAAATTAAGATCCAATGTGTGTATCGTATGCATTCAAAACTCCGAAGTATAAAAACACTCAGCCATTAATTATATAGCGTTTTATTGCTCAATTTTGATAACGAGAAGAACCAAACGGTTGAAATCGCGTTAATTGGTCATCCAAATTTTCATTACAGTAAATATTGAATATTGGTATTTTTCTTAAATTCAGAGAGTGCAATAAATTTGAATGAGATTGAACCAGCTTTTCTTTTTGATCTGCGATATAAATTAATGAAGGCTGCAGATTTCTCCTCAATAATTCCTCTATTGAGACAACCAGAGAGCTTGTTATTTCCGGTGTGATGAGAAAACAAGCACTACCCATTGGCAATAACTTTGAAAACATATCAAGTGAACCATCAAGTGGTAGATTGCCATCTGCTTTAATAAAGGCAAGCATTTCCAGGATTCGGTTTAATTGTCTATCTCCCCGATCAGCTTGGATTACTGTAACCTTGGAAGCCTGGCTAATCATACCGACAGATCTTTTCTGCCTTAAGAAATATTTCACCAAGGAAGCTGTAGTACTGATCCCATATTCAAATGAATCATGCGGAAGCTTTATCTGGGTCCGACGTTGAATAACAAAATCATCTTCAAGTTCTAATTGTGAAGTGCTCGATTCAGAAAATTGGGATGTCTGGTTTGCATCAAGAAAAAACCAGACCTCAGCCTGAGGATCCAATTCATATTCCTTAACAATAAATCTTCCCTGCCTGGCTGTTGAAGGCCAATGGATACGCTTCATTGGATCCCCGGGCATGTATTCCCTGACTCCTGTTGCGTGGGGGGTTATGTCCAATGTTCTCTGAAAAATATCCTTCCCGCCTGGTAATATTCCTTTAGGGAAAGGGAAATATGGAATCTCAACGGTATAAGGTAAGACCAATAAAGTAGATCCTGCAGGTATCACTCGCAATTTTGAGAAAATACCAAATGGATCCCAAGAAATCAAGGAAGTTGGTCCAAGATTGAATGCACCTCTTTTCGTGATCCAGGTCCTTGAAATATATGTCCTTTGATTTTTGGCGCCAATGCTGGCAATAACTCGAGAACCACTTTTGTGGGGGAGAGATGAATTATTTTTAATCTCCAGCCAAGGACTTGGTAACAACGAGCTATTTGTAATTTCGTAGCGCTCATCAAAAATCCTGCCGACGCTGGTTCTCAAGCTTCTTGCACTTCGACGAAATTGAATCCCGCGATCTGATAGAAAATTCCAAATGTAAGACCCAAGAAGTAAAATCGTGGTGATAAAGAAAACCCGCAGGTATATTACGGCACCAGTTGCTGCCCAAGCGAGCAAAAGGAAACCATATAGAGTGATAAGACCAATACGGGACAGATTGGCATTCCGCATATATTACTTAAAACCTTCCTCAGCTCCTCCAGGAGCAGGTACCTGCTCCAAAATCTCCTGGACAATCCTGTTAGAGGAAATTTCCTTCAAACGAGCTTCGGGATTGACTATCAAACGATGGGCAAGTACATAAGGCGCTATTTCTTTAATATCATCCGGGAGAACATAATTCCTTCCATTGATGAATGCAAACACCTGCGATGTTCGATACAACGCAAGACTTCCACGCGGACTTGCCCCCAAGTAAAGATCTTCATTCGTTCTGGTTCGATTCACAATCTCAACAATATATTCCCTAATCAATGGAGACACATATACATCCCTGACAGTTTTAAGTAACAATCTTAATTCTTCTTCTGAAATCACTGGTCCAATTGAATTGATCGGGTGTTCAATTTTTTGATCTTCGAGAATCCGGATCTCTTCTTCCGGGAGGGGATAACCAAGTTTGATCCTGAGAAGGAACCTGTCCAATTGGGCTTCTGGTAAAGGAAAAGTACCCTCGTATTCGATCGGGTTCTGCGTGGCAACAACCAAAAATGGATTGGGTAATTTATGGGTCAGCCCATCGACTGTGACCTGTTTTTCCTCCATCGCTTCCAATAAGGCTGCCTGAGTTTTAGGTGTTGCACGATTAATTTCATCTACGAGAACGACCTGAGCAAAAATCGGACCTGGTTTAAATTCAAAACCATTTGATGACTGGTTGTATATCGAGACTCCAGTAACGTCACTTGGAAGCATATCAGGAGTAAATTGCAGCCTGTTGAATTCAACACCAAGGGATTTTGCAAGGCTCCTGGCGAGCATAGTCTTTCCGACACCTGGTACATCTTCAATTAAAATGTGTCCCTGGCTTAATAAACCGATGATCATCATTTCAATAACACCACGTTTTCCAATGATGACCTTTTCCAGGTTATTCACCAACAAGCCTATTTTAGAATTGTATTTTTTCATTTGGATGAACCCTTTGTATTATCGGGATAGTAAATTATCTTTTGAATTTGAACCAGTTAGTACCAGGATTATTGGATCCTGCAGTGAATCCTTGTATTGTAACAATGCACTCCATACCAAAGCTGAAGTTGGTTCAACATCAAAACCAAGATCAGCAAGGGTTTCTACTGAGTTTGCGATTTCTTCTTCATCCACGGCGGAAAAATACCCTCCAGATACACCAACTGCCTTAAGAACATCGTCTCCGCGAACCGGATGCCAGACTCTAACACCTTCAGCAATGGTCGGATTTTCAGAAGCAAAACGCAATCCATCTATGCCACCGGAAAACAATGACCAGAGAGGTGCACACGCTCTTGCCTGCACGGCAATCAATTGAGGGACTTTTTTTATTAATCCGGCTCTTTGCATCGCTTCAAAACCCCTGGCCATCCCCAGCAAAAAACCACCCTGCCCAACAGGCATTATGATCGTTGCCGGAATAGTACCTCCCATCTGGTCAAAAATCTCGTATGAAGCAGTTGCATATCCGGGAAGATTAAATGGCAGGTAGGCATGGCTTGCATATGTTATCCCATTATCAGCTATATTCTTCGTTTTCAATTGAACCTCTGAACGTGTCCCTTCAACTATTTCCACTTGCGCTCCAAATTGTTGAATCATATTCTTCTTCAGATTTGATGAAGCTTCAGGAATTAATACAGTCAGGTTTATTCCTGCTTTAGCAGAATAAGCAGCTAATGAAGCACCAGCATTACCAGAGGAATCTTCTATGCAATTCGTTACATTCCTGGAAATCAAGAATGAAGAGAGAAGGGTTGATCCACGATCTTTAAATGAACCAGTTGGATTCTCATATTCGCACTTCAATCCAACATTGTGACCAAAAAGCTCCAACCAGCAAATAGGTGTAGATCCTTCCCCCAAAGATACCGGTTGATTAAATTCCAGATCGCCAAATGTATGTTTAAATTGCCAAATCCCAGGCTGCGATCCATCGATCGAGGAATGATCAAATGTCAGTGGAGAATCATAATCAAATAATCCACCACATACCAAACAACGATATGGTGCACCTTCACCTGGATATGCACGACCGCAATTCTTGCAGGATATCTTCGACATGTTCAGATTTTGGAAGGAGGAAAATGCTCTCCTTCAACCCATGTTTCCCCACCTGGACCATATTCCTTCTTCCAGACAGGTACTATTTCTTTAAGACGCTCAATCCCATACCTGGCTGCATCAAAAACACCGGTATCTCGATGAGACGCAGAACAAGCAATGACAACGGCAATGTCTCCTGGATAAAGCGTACCCACTCTTTGAATCATCGTGATTGCTTCGATTTCATTCCAACGGTTCCGAATTTCATCTGCTATTTGATGCATCATTTTCTCTGCCATGGGTGAATATGCTTCATATTCCAGTTTAATTGTCTCATGAGGATCATTTCTTTCGGTTCTTCCTCTTACCAGTCCCGTGAAGGTTGCAACCGCACCAGTAGTGGTTGCAGCCATTCCTGATATTAGCTCATTAAGCATAATCACATCATCACTGATCTTGCAGACGGTATTGGTAGTCATAAAATACCTCCAGACACAGGAGGGAAAAAAGCGACTTCCGCATCTTCTGTAATCTGCAATTGGTTTCCTGCAAATTCATGGTTTAAAGAAACAATAACAGCCGGCATAAAATGCTCCAATTCCGGATAGATATTGATTAATTTTTCTTTTAAACCAGCAATGGTAAGACCGGGTGTTATTTCCAGAACAATTTTACGCTCTCCGGTAACATCCCTCAGGTTTGCGAAAAATAAAACCGTTATAGGGTTCATAGGATATCAAACCAACCTTAATCTTATAAATTATTAATAACATCACCAGATCTTCCACCATGTTTTTCAACCAGGTGGATGTTTTGGATAGACATTGTTTTTTCGGCTGCTTTTGCCATATCATAAATAGTTAATGCGGCGACCGATACTGCAACCAGCGCCTCCATTTCCACTCCTGTTTTACCAATAGTTTCAGCACTTGCCTGAATAATGACTCCCGGCAGCTTCTCATCCAGATTAAAGATCAAATCTACATTTGTTAAAGCCAATGGATGACAAAGGGGGATCAGGTCTGATGTTTTTTTGGCTGCACTGATACCAGCAATTTTAGCCACAGTTAGCACATCACCTTTTTTCAACGATCCTTCTTTGATCAATTCCAGGGTAGCCTGTTTCATTTTTACTTCCCCTTTTGCCACAGCGATTCTTTTCGTATCGCTTTTCAGGCTAATGTCAACCATTTTTGCATTTCCAGAATCATCTGTATGTGTTAATCGGGTATTTTTCATGAAAGAATTATACCTTGTTGAAGATGAATCCAGAGACCTACCAAGCGGGTTAATCGAGCTACTGAACAATAATTAAAGCAAGGTATGAATGTTATAATCCTGCTGCCATGGAAATCCAGATGCTCCGACAACCAAGCGATTCATACCAGGTTAATATGCCTATATTTGAAGGCCCGTTGGATCTGCTTTTGCAATTGATCGAACATGCTGAACTTGAGATTACATCGATCTCCCTGGCAATGGTAACGGACCAGTATCTGGAATATATTCATCAGATGGAGCAAGTTGCAGCAGACGAGATCTCTGGATTTCTCGTAATTGCAGCAAAATTAATCCAGATAAAGTCGGAAGCTTTGCTGCCGAGACCATCACTGGTTGCGACTGAAAACGAGGACCCGGGTCTTTCACTAATCCAACAACTACAGGTTTACAGAAAATTCAAACAGGTATCGCTATGGCTGCAAGAGAGAGAAACCACAGGTCTGCGATCTTACTTGCGCTATGCGCCTTTGCCCAAGATTGATGATCGGTTAGATACAAGTTCCCTATCCCTGGAAGATCTAAAATCTGCTGCAGAAGCAGCACTCCAATCAATCCAGGACAAGAAAAACCTCAATACTGTTATCAAAGCACCAAAAATCACCATCAGGGAGAAAATCGTCCTAATCAGGAGACTTCTCAAGAGAGGGGAAAAAACATCATTCGGAAGTATGCTCAATCAGTCAACCTCCAAGCTTGAAGTTGTAGTGACCTTCCTGGCATTATTGGAATTAATTAAGAGATTCCATGTATCAGCCACCCAGGAAACGCTCTTCAGCGATATTCAGGTTGAACTAACTTCAGAAATGAGCGAGACAGAAGAATTTGAAATAGAATTTGGCGAATGATCGATCGCCCGCACCAATTACTTGCCCCAAATCAAACCTTCTATACGCATCCAGATCCTTCTCAGGAAGGACCTGATCCTGGCGAATAACCTGAAATATCCTGGTTTAATGGGATGCATTTCTTGCAAGGATTCGGTCCATTGAGCAACTGATGCTGCCCAGGTTAATCCAGCACCAAATCCTACAAACACAAACTTATCCCCACTTTTAATCCTTCCATCATTAACAGCTTCACAAAGTGCTATCGGAATAGATGCTGTTGAAGTATTACCATATTTATCAAGATTTACAACAAATTTTTCCATTGGCAATTTTAATCCCCTGGCTGCAGCGTCAATTATTCTCAGGTTTGCCTGATGAGGAACGATCCAAGATACATCGTTTAATGGAATCCCCGCTTTTTCAAGAACCTCCCTGGTTGCCTGCGCCATCACTCTTGTAGCAAACCGGAATACTTCTCTCCCATCCATGTGAATGAAATGTTGTCCCAGTCTTATGGTTGCTTCGGTAGCCGGATTTTTACTTCCACCAGCCGGCAATGTTAGAAATTCACCTCCAGATCCATCTGAATGCATTACACTTGCCAAAACACCACCGGCCATATCACTTGCTTGTAAAACAAATGCGCCGGCACCATCTCCGAAAAGGATACAGGTGTTGCGATCATTCCAATCAATAAACTTTGAAAGAGTTTCAGCACCAATGATAAGAATATTGGACATGCTCCCACTGATTATTGCCTGGGATGCCATATTCAAGGCATAAATGAACCCTGAACATGCAGCGGATAAATCAAAAGCTCCAGCTTTTGTTGCACCTAACTTATCCTGGACCAAACAAGCGGTTGCAGGAAAAATATATTCAGGAGTTGAAGTTGCGCAAATTATCAAATCCAAATCTACAGGTTTGAGATTAGCGATTGACAGCGCCTTCCAGGCAGCTTCCGTTGCAAGGGTTGCAGTCGATTGACCTTCTTTTACAATACGCCTTTCCTTTATTCCAGTCATACCAACGATCCATTTATCGGTGGTATTGACCATCTTTTCAAGATCAGCATTGGTTAATACGCGTTCGGGAACAGCCATTCCCCAACCCGTAATATGTGCATAAGGCATTATGGCTCCAACAAAACTGTTATATCTATTCAGATCTCATTCTTCAAATTTACTGACTATGATCGTAGCATTATGTCCACCAAAACCAAATGAATTGGACATCGCATGATTGATGTTGACTTTTCTTGCCTGGTTGGGAACATAGTCAAGGTCGCATTCCGGATCAGGTGTATCGTAATTAATCGTTGGTGGTATCACTCCATCTTTAACTGCCTGGACTGATACTGCAGCTTCCAATGCACCAGAGGCACCAAGTAAATGCCCGGTCATGGATTTCGTGGATGAAATCTGAACTTTTTTGGCTTGTTCACCAAAAACTGTTTTTATGGCTGCTGTTTCACTCTTGTCATTTAGATAAGTACTGGTTCCATGCGCATTAATATATTCGATGGATGCGAGATCCAGTTCTGCATTCTGGAGTGCCAATTTCATACATAGTGCTGCTCCGGCACCATTTTCAGCTGGTGATGTAATGTGATAAGCATCGTCAGAAGTCCCATAACCTGTGACCTCAGCCAATATGTTTGCCCCCCGGGAACGTGCATACTCAAGGGATTCGAGAACCAATATACAGGAACCCTCACCCATTACAAAACCATCCCGATCAAGATCAAAAGGACGCGATGCTTTTTCTGGTTCGTCATTTCTCTTTGATAATGCTGTCATGGTACCCATTCCAGCAATGGCAATTGGGATGATCGATGATTCTGATCCCCCTGCAAATATAACATCTGCAGAATCCCGACGAATCATTTCGGTGGCTTCACCAATGGCATTTGAACCAGTAGCACATGCGGTCACAATTGCCATATTCGGACCACGAACACCGAAATTCAATGCCACCATTCCGGGAGCAGTATCAGCCAACATCATCGGTACAAGAAAAGGACTAACCCTATCTGGACCTTTTTCAGTTAACACAACCTGCTGTTCCAAGAGAGTACCCATACCACCTATACCGGTACCTATAACCACCCCTATACGATCTCGATTTGAATCATCGATCTTGAGATTGGAATGGTTTTTTGCTTCCATGGATGCTGCCATTGCGAATTGCGTAAAACGATCCATGCGACGAGCTTCCTTGGCTCCAAAAATGGCGACAGGGTCAAACCCTTTTACTTCGGCTGCGATTCTGGTTTTAAATTCGCTTGCATCAAATTGAGTGATGGTTGTTACTCCTGACCGTCCTTGTATCAAACCCTGCCATGTATCTGCCCAGTTGTTTGCTAATGGACTAATGCTGCCAATTCCCGTAACTACAACCCTTTTTTTCATAATGCTCACGACCTCCAATGGCGAAATCCATGTTTATTCGGATTAAATAACACGAAATATAAAGCCTGGATACGGCTGGAAATAATCTCATGAGGATCAAGATAATGCCTAAATGGCTATACGAAACGAATTTATATCCTGGATCACTACTACTTTTAACATTTCAATGATTTCGAAGTGCTCATCTCGATTTAATCCGCCCATGAAATCTTCTGTACAACCTATCAAATCCAATAATTGCAGCCTACGACACAGAAAATCATTGAGGGGTTGTGTACTTTCGGTTTGGTCTTCAGATGGTAATGGATGCAAATACAAAGGAATATCATTTATTCCGACCCTATTCTGGTCCAGGAGTTCTGCCAGTGTTTTTATATTTTTCAATTCAGCTTCAGCAAGATCGGAAATAATATTGATTACCTTATTGTTATCTGAATCTGGACATGTGAGTCTGAATTTACCTTTGGGGTTTAACCAACCATGAAAAACTGCAGGTGTTGCTGACAATACACTTTTAATAGAGACCAGATCATCGAAGGTGATTAGTAAATTTTCAATTGGCTGGTCTTCAATCCAAGGAAATACATCTCCCAGATGACCAGTGGGGATATCATCATGGATAGAATAACTCCCGGAACCATCAGGAACCCAAAATACTGGAAAACCAGCTTTCCTGGCAGGCTCAATATCCATCGAAAAATCATTTCCAACCATTAATACTGGTCCATCAGGCCATCCCAACCTGCCGAAGATTTCAGGAAAGTAAGCAATATTCTCCTTGGCAAAGTGGAAATCTTCAAATGCTGTGATTAATGAAAATTGGTAATCTTCCGGAGCCAATCCAGCCCAACGCAATCGATGCTCAACAGCCTTTAATGGAAAAAGAGGATTGGTGGCAATCACGACCCTATCGTCCTGTTTAAAAGCTTTCTCAACGAATTCTATTGCATCCGGTTTTATTGATGTCAAGGAACCAAGTTCTGGAAAAACTTCATCATAGAAATACTCAAGACGGGGAGCCAAATCCTTTTCTGGAACCTGGATCAACTCGTAGAATTCAGATGAAAAAACATCACTCAATGAACCTTCTGGTGATGTTTTTTTAAGCATCTTATTGGTGCCTTTCATCAAACCATTGAACATTACACCAGGTTCGATGATATCTTGTAGATTTAATGATAATAACTTGAAATAAGCGGGGATAAACTCATCCATGTTGGAATTTAATAATGTATCATCAAGGTCCAACAAGAGGGTATTATTCATTCTTTTACAACAAAGTTGATCGGATGACATTCGCCACATCCGATATGAGGTTCCTTCACATCACGGTTTGTTTTTTGGCAGAAGGCAGTTATCTCGACCTGAGGTTTAAATAAATTGGTAACAGACCTGGTTATCCTGGGAGATAAAATCATGAACTCGCATGCATTCGCCATAAGAATTGACGGAACTGGACATTTTCTGCAATAATCTGGTTGCCAAGCTATCGACGCTGATTTTAATAAATTGCATTCTTCAACATTTCTTCCACGGAAATAGTCACCATAGAAATATTTGCAATCCACTCCGGTTGGGGTACGCATTTAACCTTTACTCCATTCCAAAAACTAAATGAGCCGATATGGAGATCGGCCCAAAAAATGAACAAACTTAATATCTTATATTATTATACACGAGTTAAATAAGCACCTGTCCGTGTGTCTACACGAATGACATCACCTTCGTTAATAAAATTGGGACATTGGACTTCCAAACCATTGGCAGTACGCACCTTCTTGGTGACACCGGTGGCTGTATCCCCTCTCACTGATGCTTCTGCAAAAACCACTTCGAGATCCACAGATGTAGGAATATCAATATCCAGAGCCTCACCGTCAAAGAAGGTTAATTTAACTTCCATACCTTCAACAAGATATTGTGCTGCATCACCAAGCAACTCGGATTTTATCCCGGGCTGGTCAAACGTCTCATTATCCATAAAATAATAAATATCACCATCAGAATATAAATATTGAACATTATGATAGTCCAACCTGGCTTCCTGGACCTGGCTTCCAGAAATGAAAGTCTTTTCCAGAGTTGCACCAGTTCGCAGGTTTCTAGCTTTCACTCTAATGGTTGCATTTCCTCGACCGGATTTATTATGGCTGTAATCCAAGACCTTGAATAATGCCCCATCCAATTCAAAGGTTACCCCTTTACGAAGATCGTTTACATCAATCATACTTCCTCACTATTTCGAATTTTTAAGCCTACGGATTATACATCCATTTTAATATTCAATCCGGATTACTTAAACCATCAGTGATGGTCTTCAGCATTTTCATCGTTATGGATCAACTCAACCGCATGTTCGAGGATCGGTTGGATGATCTTGAAATTTTCCACTGCTGCTTTAGGACTCCCTGGCAGGTTAATGATCAGGACTTTTCCATGGATACCAGCAACTCCTCTTGACAACATCGCATGAGGAGTAAACTCAAGGGATCTAAGCCGCATTCCTTCTGCCAGACCTGGTGCATTTCTTTCAATGACTGCCAAAGTTGCCTCAGGTGTGTTATCTCTTGGAGTAAATCCAGTTCCACCAGTTGTAAAAATCACATCAAGGTCAGCCAATTGCAGCCAATTCAGGAGTGTTTTCTTTATCACTTCCAAATCATCTGGAATCACAATATGCTTAATAACTATCCAATTTACAGCACTAATCTCATCTGCTACGGCTGAGGTGGTGAGATCTTCTCTATTGCCTGTAAATGATCGATCCGACGTTGTAATAATCCCTATTCTCAATTTCATAGATCTTTACCCATAACTACAAGATCCAGAATATCCCAATTTCGGTTTTTGTAAAAACTCAATGCATCCATATTGTCTGGAACCAAAAGCAAGTAACTTCTGATACAGCCCCTGGCTTTTAACCTTTTTTCAAGTTCCTGCATCAAATTCTCCCCAATACCAATTTTGCGAAATTCTGCAGCAACAGCCAAGTGATAGACAATCCCCCGCCTTCCGTCAAAACCACCAAGTACTGCTCCAACTATCAAATCTTTGATCTCTGCCACGAGAAAAAGGTCCGGATCACGTGCTTGCTTTTTTAGAATCTCTTCCAACGAATCTGACTTACGAAGGTGTATCCCCGTTCCGGCAGTTTTCCAAAGATGGATGATATTCTGATAGTCCGCAGGAATTTCAGCCTCACGGATCAAAACTGGAGATCGTAGTTCTTTATCCATTTGTTAATAACTGAATCTTCTTCATTAATTCATCTGGCATATATGGTTTCATTATAAAACCATCTGCTCCTGCTCTCATGCATTCAACTTCAAGATTCGTTCCAGATGTCATTAGAATCTTTTTATTTTTTAATTGTTCAATGGTTTTCATTTTCTTCAAGACATCCAAGCCGTTAATTCTTCCTAGGAGCACATCCATCAGGATCAAATCCGGATCTTCTTTTAGAAGTGTTCCTATGATATTCGCCCTATTCAATGGTGGATTATTCACCCGATACCCTTCCAACTCTAAAAGAGTCTTGAGCAAAGACACCATCATGGGATCATCTTCGACTAAAAAGATCTTGAGTTTTTTCATTGTGGAAAAATCCCAATAAGACAGACTATCATTTCAGTTTTATCGCATTTGCCAAGACTTCATCAACAGTCTCAACGAAAACAAATTTCAACGATTTCAGGATCTCTTCAGGCAATTCTTTCGTATCCATTTCATTTCGTTTTGGCAAGATTATAGTTTTCAATCCTGCCCTATGAGCAGCCAGCATTTTTTCTTTAATACCACCAACTGGAAGAACTTGTCCCCTTAAGGTAATCTCGCCAGTCATGCCAATTCCTTTTTTGATCGATTTACCGGTCAACAGAGAAACCAGAGCCATAGCCATTGTCACGCCAGCAGAAGGTCCGTCCTTCGGTTGTGCACCGGAAGGTATGTGCATATGGATATCTGTTTTTTCAAAGAAATCATATGGAATTCCGATATCTGCTGCGTGAGCACGAACATACGTCAATGCAGCTTTTGCAGATTCCTGCATGACATTTCCAATTGAACCTGTTAATTGAAACCCCTTTGAACCCGGCATTTTAGTGGCTTCAATAAAGAGGACATCCCCACCAAAAGGAGTCCAAGCCAAACCGGCTGCAACACCAGGAATGGATGTTCTGAGATTTACTTCTTCCGGTTCAACGAAAATTGGATGCCCCAACAATTCAACTGCAACTTCACTGGTAATTTTTTGGGGATGTTCGAGACCTTCGGCTATTTTCATTCCAACTTTTCTGCAAGCGGTTCCGATCTGCCTTTCGAGATTCCTGACACCAGCTTCTTTTGTGTATAGTTCAATAATGGTACGGATTGATGCATTGGAAAATTTTATTTCTGATCTTCTCAAGCCATTTTCTTTGATCTGCCTAGGAATAAGGTATCCATTTGCAATGGCTATCTTCTCACGTATGGTATACCCGGAAATCTGGATGACTTCCATTCGATCAAGAAGAGGTGCTGGTATTGTGCCAAGTTGGTTTGCGGTGGTGATGAACATAACCTGGGATAGATCGTAAGCGACTTCAAGATAATGGTCTCTGAATTCATTATTCTGTTCAGGGTCCAGAACTTCCAACAATGCTGAAGCAGGATCCCCATGGTAATCAAAGGAAAGTTTATCTATTTCATCCAACATGAATACCGGGTTTCTTGACTCAACCCTACGCATCGCCTGCAAGATCCTGCCAGGCAAAGCACCGATGTATGTCCGTCTATGACCCCTGATCTCGGCTTCATCTCTTACGCCACCGAGGGAAATTCTGACAAATTTTCTTCCCATTGCCCTTGCAATTGACTGACCTAGAGATGTTTTCCCAACCCCTGGAGGACCGACAAAACAGAGGATGACTCCCTCCCGTTCATGACGAATGGAATCTTTGTATGCCCTATTTTTGTCATCCTTTCTCTCAAGGCGAAGCTTCCTGATCGCCAGATACTCCAGAATTCTTTCCTTTACATCGCCCAATCCATAATGATCGGTTTCCAATATCTTTCGAGCATTTCCTATTTCCAGATTATCCTCGGTCTCTATAGACCAGGGGAGAGAAACCAACCAATCCAAATATGTTCTTATAACCCCATATTCTGCTGCGGCTGTTGGTAGACGTGATAACCTATCCAATTCCTGGTTTGCCTGTTTCTCGGTTTCAGGCGGCATTTTGGCTTCGTCTATTTTCTTATGGAATTCCTCAATTTCCAGTGCTTGCTCATCCTGATCGCCCAATTCCTTCTGTATGGCTTTCAATTGTTCTCGTAAGAAATAATCCCGTTGAACCTTCTCAATCTCTGACCTGGCTTCGTTCTGGATCTTCTGTCCAAGGTGGAGTACCTCTCCTTCCCGAACCAGAAAACCTATTAATTTATGCAATTTTGCCAGTGTGGAATCGAGTTCCAAAATCCTCTGAGCATCTTCCAGTTCAATTCTTTGAAAATTTGAGATCGTGTAAACGGTTTGAAGAGGATCATCCAAAGCGGTTATCGTTGTAGCAAGTTCACGAGGGATGGATTGATTTATTTCAGCAATATGTTCAAATTGATCGCGGGCATTTCGAGCAAGCGCATCAATCTCCAATCCAGATTCAATGGTCTCCGGCACAAGATCAATCGACGCTTTAAAGTATGGATCATTTTGAACAAATTCCCTGATCTTAAACCTGGCGAGCCCCTGAACAAGGAGACGAATTGTATCGTCTGGAGCTCTGAATAAGCGATGGATTATTGCAATGGTTCCTACAGTGTACAGCTCATCGGATGAAGGATTCTCTGTGTCGGGTTTTCTTGATGCCACCAACCCGATCAAACGATCCCCACCTGCTGCGTCATCCACCAATTTAATGGATCTTGCCTGCCCGATAGTTAAAGGAACTGCTGTTTGCGGGAAAACAACAACCCCTCTCAAAGGAAGAATAGGAATTATCTGAGGAAACTCGATCGATTCACTCTGTGTATCAGAAGCTGTTTTTTCCAGCTGGTTATCTTGATCTTTCTTGGTTAATTTCTTCAAAATATTTGGTAGGAATAATTCTTCCAAAGAAGCTTCAGAATCTCCCAACCAATCAAAGAAGTCAATAATATTCGAGTGCCAACGCGAAGCAGACATAAATATTCTTTATCCCTGGATCTTTATTTTCTTAGGCTGTATAAATGGAATGGAAATCGATAAGAATCCATCTTCGTAATCTGCACTGGTATTTTCCAGGTCCAAACCATCAGGAAGCTCTATTGCAGATCTGAAATCTCCAAAACGAATTTCAATTTGGTGATATGAACGAGATTCGACAATCTCTTTACGGGTACCGCTAATCGATAAAACCTTATTCTCAATATTGATCGTAATATCAGACTGCTTCATTCCTGCAATTTCGATCTTTATAACCAATTTCCCTTGTGTTTCATAGATATCTGTGGGCGGACTCCATGAATAAGCTCGATTGTTTACCTTCCAATTATTTTGTTGCATCCGGCTAAAAGTTAACCCCTTTTTAGGGTCAGAAAAATCTGAAAATGCGGCCATTCATCGCTCCAAGAATAAACAACTATAATGCTGCTTTTGCGGCATTAATAATATCCTCGTACGTCGGTTCCAATCCCATTTCTGCCATGTACTCGGTATAAACAATATTATCCATTCGATCGATGACAAATGCTGCCCTTCGTAATACCCGTGCTTCTTTGATCAAACAACCATATTTTTCTCCAAAATCACCGAACATGTGATCTGAAAGGGTTATAACCCTTTCCATGCCAGCTGCGCCACACCATCGTTTTTGTGTATAAGGTAAATCCATGCTAATAACCATGACAATAATTTCTTCATTCAGGTTGGTTGCTTCCATATTAAACCTGCGAGTCTCACGATCGCAGACTCCCGTTTCCAGAGATGGAATTGAAGCTATGATCCTTACCTTTCCATTTGTCTCTTTCAAACCTTCATACAATTGAAATTCATTATTTTGCACAGTAAATTCTGGAGCTTTATCACCCAGCGCCATGTCATTACCAACAATGGTAATATCCAGTCCTTTAAAATTCATCACACCTTTTCGTTCGTTTTTCATGATACCTCCAGTCAGAAAACATATATAGCGCCTCTGGCGGGATTCGAACCCACAACCAACAGCTTAGAAGGCTGCTGCTCTATCCATTGAGCTACAGAGGCAAAGATACCTAATTATCTACCGGTCTAATACCTTTGTAAACCCTTGGACCACCTAATGTTTTTAAGATTGTTAGCGCTGGTCTGCCTAGAATGAGGCTGAATTCCTGTGGTGTCAAAGGTGAATTCCCATTTACCAAGAACGTACGAAACACTGCATCCACAAGGGTTGTATGGTCAGTAAGAAAATCATCCTGCCGTGCACAATGGGAAGTCAATATATGCTGCAATCCATCCATCTGTTTCACTTCGGCAGTCTCGGGGTCCACCCAATCCATCATTTGATCTTCTGGATAATCGCCCATTGATTCCTGATGTATTTGACAGAGCAAACCTCTTAGGTCCACATGCCAATTGCGATCATTCTCCATCCACCAATCAAAATCAATATGGAAAGGTGTATCCAACCCCGGTTTGATCAAATGTATCCGTTTAAATTCGGTCATCAGTTACTTTTGCCCTGTCTCTTCTATTCTAAAATGTAAATCACCAACATGTGTATAACGGTTATCAGAAATTAACTGTGTGAAAAGAGGAGCAGGAGGGCAGCGCATGACAATATTGAATGCTGAATATAATTCTTGTGCATGCACATGTCCCTGCAAATTTAATTTCGAAAGATCTTTCATGACAGCAAAAACATTATCCTGGAAAGATTTTTTATTCCTGGAAAACTGTTCGCGGGCAATATCAACTCCTGCAACATCCGGGACTGCCACTATCATTCGCTCGTTATATTCTGATGTGACGTTTTGCTTTAAAGTAGCAAAAACAATTCCTCCATCTCTTCCAACAAGAACGGTGCGGATCCATTCTTTTTTAGGTCGATGGGTCATTGCATCGAAAATGATGAATCCTGGTTTTTTACTTTTTCGAAGTCGAACCAGGCTCCCTGGTAGTAATTCATATTGATCATATATTTCTTTTAGACCATAAACATACCTATGTTTCCTCACAACCCAGGCTGGGATCTCTTGCCTGGTCTTGAGGTCGATCAGGGAGAACCTCACCCTTTCAGACTCATAAGCGTATGGTATGAAAGGATCAACCCGGGTTGAAACAGGTAATGTCCCGGCCCTCCAATGAGGATATGTAAGGCAAATCACTATATCATCATCCTGGTTAACTTCAACAGGTTTGATCTCACTTAATTCATCATCCAAATCGTATTCCAAAGTCTTCATCTCATCAGTCAGCTCATCGCTCACTTCGACCGAAAGACCATACTTTAATTCAGCAGGAATCTTCCGAACACTTTCCGGTTCCAAACGCTCAAGACACCATAGAACCTGGCCAGCAGGACCAACCTCATCAAAACGAGCATCCTCCTGGAGTGCAAAATTCATTGAAAATTCAAGCAGATTATTATTGATTCCGGTAGGCATTTCCATGTGCTGCATTATCTCAGGTGTGCTGAGAGGTTCTCCATTTGCCTCATCCAAAACAGCTTCTGCAAGATTCAGGTGACCAACATTAATATCGATAAGGAGTGACCGTGGGAACCAACGTCCAGCTATGCGAACCAAACCCTTATCTTTAAGTAACGCACTCTCCAACCTACTTTCAATCTCTCCCTCGACCTTTGAAAAGACCTGTTGTTTAAGTAATTCTTCACTTTCTACATTCGTTTCAGATCTTATGTTTAATTTATGGTTAGGTAATCCAAATGCAAATTGGCGTTTCTGCTTTCCTGCAAATTCAACTACCATAACTGAGAACGATTCGATATCCGGGTTAATGCCCTGCCTGACACTTATAACTTTCCCTTCTGACCAATCCATATGAGGAAAAACAAGATCCTCACCAACTTTGAATTCTTCCATTGGAAGATATGGTCTCCCCTTGTTCGCATGCAATTCCAGTTCGCGCTGTTTTTCCTGTTGGATCCTGGCATTAAACAGGATCGGGGTTAATTCACGAGCTGTACGAGGAGTTTCTTCCTCGAACAAATAATTGTTAATAAGTTCGATGTCATTTTTATTAATGGAAAATGTATTCCAATAATCACTATCCTGATTTATTGAATCGATCACTTGCAGCATCCTTATAATCTTTTATCTCCCGGAGTTTCGTTCAGCAATTATACCCTACCTTGACATACCCCTCATATTGACTTAGCATAACTTCAGGGAATTCATTTCAGCCAATCAATAATATTTAATCAGATATTTCATTGAACAAATGACAAAACATAACAGGAATCTTGGTATATGGGGAGAGAATGCGGCGGAGAAATTTCTCCATGAATCTGGGTATGAGATCATCAATAAGAATTATCGCACCCCATATGGTGAAATCGATATCATCTGTTCAAAACAAGAAAACCTTGTGTTTGTCGAAGTGAAAACCCGTAAGAGCAGAACCTATGGCAATCCGGAAGAATCGATCAATCAACACAAGATGGAACACATGGAAAATTCTGCAAATTACTATATTCAAGAAAATGAATTTTCGGGGACCTGGCAAATCGATGTGATATCAATCTACAAGAAAGATGCGGACCAAATTGAAATTGTCCACTTTGAAAATGTCATCAGCTGACCTCAAAACCATTATTCTTATCATTGGGCCAACTTGTGTAGGCAAAACTGAGATAAGTATCAGCCTGGCTCAGAAATTTAACGGGGAAATCCTTTCAGCCGACTCAAGAACTTTCTATAAAGGAATGGATATTGGGACTGCAAAGCCATCCAAAGAAGACCAAGAACGAGTCAGGCATTACATGGTGGATATTGCTGAACCTGGTGAAACAATCAGTTTGTCCATATTTCAGAAAAAAAGCAAGGAACTAATAAACGATATTTTAATTCGTGGAAAAATTCCGTTCATCGTCGGTGGTACGGGTCAGTATATCCGCGCTATAACACAACAGTGGGAATCTCCCGCAGTGGAACCTCAGCTGGAATTGCGAAAGATCCTGGAAGAGATCGCTGAAATTAAGGGGAATTTATATCTGCATGGCGGTTTAAGAACACTGGACCCATATGCTGCGGACAACATTGATCCCAGGAACGTGAGGAGAACCATCAGAGCTCTAGAAGTCATTTTTACTACAGGAATACCATTCTCAACCCAAAGGAAAAAGGGGAAACCTGATTATGCTCCCCTTACTATTGGATTAACTCGTCCCAGAGAAGAGCTTTATGAGCGAATTGATCGAAGAATTGATTCGATGTTTGAATCCGGATTGGTTTCTGAGGTCGAGAAACTGGTCAAAGCTGGATTTTCAGAAACAACTTCTTCCATGTCAGCTATCGGTTATAAGGAGTGCATTCAAATAATCAAAGGTGATTTAACAGAATACGAAGCGAAAACTGAAATTAAACGGAAAACACGGGTTTTCGTAAGAAGGCAAGCCAATTGGTTCAAACCCACTGATAAAAATATACGTTGGTTTGATCTTACATCTATATCAATTATTGATATAGAAAATTACATCAAGGAAAAATTGGAATTGTTAAACACATAAATTACACAATAGTTACGCCAATTGATTGACTTTTAATATTTTCTCCTCTATACTATTTAAAAGGTGTGAGCTATATAAATGTATTTTTAGTCATTTTCACGGAGGAGGAGACTGTACATGGACAAGAAACCCTGGTTAAAACATTATGATGAAGGTGTAAAGCAAACTCTCGAATATCCAGCGGAACCACTATTTTATTTTCTTGAAGAATCAGCTCGGAAATATCCAGATAGAGCCTGTACTATATTCAAAGGTGCAGAGATCTCTTATAAGGAAATGAACGATCTGACAGATCGAATTGCTGCAGCAATCACCGATCTCGGCATCAAGAAAGGTGATCGGGTGGGAATTTTCATGCCCAACACGCCACAGTTCGTAATGGTGTATTTTGGGATTTTGAAGGCTGGTGGTGTGGTTGTGGCTACCAATCCTCTCTATACTCCTCCTGAAATTGAACATCAAGCAAGTGACGCTGGCATAGAATTGATGTTCGTAATGAGCAATTTTTACAAGACCATCAAGAAGGCTCAACCGAATACCAAGATCAAAAAGATGGTTGTAACAAATCTTAAGGAAACACTTTCACCTCTTATTAGAGTCCTATTCACTGTTGCAAAAGAGAAAAAAGGCGGCCATCGAGTTGACCTTGAGGATGGAGATATCTGGTTCCAGGATCTGATCGCCAAATATAAACCAGAAAATCGCAAGAAAATCGAAGTTAAACCTGAAGATACTGCCATCTTCCAATACAGTGGTGGAACCACAGGTATTTCAAAAGGCGCCATCGCCATGCATAAGAACCTGGTGGCTAACACCATGCAGATTATGAATTGGATGCCCAACCTGGTTGAAGGTGGAGAAGTATTATTGATGGCAATCCCTCTTTTTCATGTGTATGGAATGGTAGCAGGAATGAGTTTTGCCCTGGGATCCGGCACCACAATGGTCATGGTTCCCAATGCGAGAGATCTTAAAGATGTTCTTGATAACATTAAAAAGTATAAGCCAACCATATTTCCGGGAGTACCTACTCTCTATAATGCACTCAATAACCATCCGGATGTTGTTTCTGGAAAAATTGAACTTTCTTCCATCAAAGCCTGTTTATCCGGTTCTGCACCTTTGATGCGTGAAACCAAAGAACGGTGGGAAGAATTAAGTGGTGGTAAGTTATTTGAAGGTTATGGCTTATCGGAAGCACCGACAGCAACTCACTGTAATCCACTCATTGGAGAAAACCGCACAGGATCCATCGGAATCCCGATGAGCGATGTTGATTGTAAGATTATCAGCCTGGACGATGGAAAGACTTCTTTAGCGATAGGCGAAATTGGCGAATTAATTTTGAGCGGTCCCCAGGTAATGAAAGGCTACCATAACATGCCGACTGAAACAGAAAATACGCTGCGCAATGGATGGTTGTATACAGGTGACATCGCGAGAATGGACGAAGATGGGTATTTCTATATCGTTGACAGGAAAAAAGAATTGATCAAACCTGGTGGTTACCAGGTCTGGCCAAGGGAAGTAGAAGAAGCTCTGTCTGCCAATCCGAAGATCGTTGAAGCTGGTGTAGCAGGTATACCTGATCCGTATAGGGGTGAGACCGTAAAAGCTTGGATCGTTCTAAAACCAGGGGAAACCATGACTTTGGATGAAGTGAAAGCCTGGTGCAAGGAACGATTGGCAGCTTTTAAAGTCCCGACCCATGTTGAATTTCGAAATGAACTTCCCAAAACAACAGTCGGGAAAATCCTGCGCAGGGAATTAGTAAGGCAGCATAACGAGGAAGCAAATTGAAACCCGGTTAAGAAAAATAGAAGTTGTTATTTGGAGTAATAAAAGAACCTCCCATCCTTCAATGGGAGGTTCTTTTATTACAAATTTTCCTGTATGACGGGAGTTCCGCTTTTCTTGGGATCCGGCGGTGGGAACAACTCTTCAAATTCCTCCCTGCTGATCGTTTCGACTTCCAAGAGACGATTGGCGACCAGGTCAAGTTGTTTACGATATTTCATAAGGAGTCTCTTTGTCTCCTTGTAAGAATCATTGACCAATTTTCTAACTTCCTGGTCAATCTTTTCAGCGATTGCTTCTGAATAATCCCGCTGCTCTGAGATTTCGCGCCCAAGGAAGATCAATTCCTCCTTCTGCCCATAGGTCATCGGACCCATTTCTCCGCTCATACCCCAACGGGTAACCATTGTGCGTGCAAGTTTCGTCACTCTCTCGATGTCGTTGGATGCACCTGAAGTTATGTCATCAAAAACGATCTCTTCTGCGACTCGACCACCCAACAATCCGACCAATTCAGCGAGCATCTTCTTTCGTGAGACCAGCATGGAGTCATCTGCTGGAAGGGCTAATGTATAACCGCCCATTTGACCGCGGGAGATAATCGAGACTTTTTGAACTGAGTTCGCCTCCGGTATTGCATTCATAACCACAGCATGTCCAGCTTCATGATAAGCAACTACCTTCTTTTCTTCCTGGCTAATCAAGCGGCTTTTTCTCTCCGGACCAGCAATAACACGTTCAACTGCTTCTTCCAATTCTGACTGACCGATCGCCTTCTTGTTTCTCCTGGCTGCCAGTATCGCTGCCTCATTCATCGTATTTTCAAGATCTGCACCTACGAAACCAGGTGTAGATCGGGCTAACACGCCAAGGTCAACTTCTGCTTCCAACGGTTTACCTTTGGAATGGACTTTAAGTATCGCTTCCCTGCCGCGCATATCAGGTCGGTCAAGTGTCACCCGGCGATCGAAGCGACCAGGACGTAATAAAGCCGGATCGAGAATATCAGGCCGGTTGGTGGCGGCTATAATGATCACATTCGTATCTGTATCGAAGCCATCCATTTCAACAAGTATCTGGTTCAGGGTTTGCTCCCTTTCATCATGAGACCCGCCCAAACCAGCACCGCGTTGTCTTCCCACAGCATCGATCTCGTCTACAAAAATAATGCAAGGTGAATGTCTCTTAGCCTGATCAAATAGATCTCTCACGCGACTTGCACCGACACCAACAAACATTTCGACAAATTCGGAACCTGAGATCGAAAAGAATGGAACACTTGCTTCTCCTGATACAGCTTTTGCCATCAGAGTTTTACCAGTCCCTGGAGGTCCTACAAGCAGAACACCCTTCGGAATCCTGGCTCCCAGTGCAATGAATTTCTCAGGTTCTTTCAAGAATTCAACTACTTCTTTAAGTTCCTCTTTTGCTTCTTCCACTCCAGCAACATCATCAAATGTTACTGTCGGATGATCTCCGGAAAACATTCGAGCTTTTGACTTTCCAAAAGCCGCAGCTGCATTATTAGATCCCTGCGCCTGCCTGAAAATAAACCAGAACAGTGCTGCAAGCAATAAGAATGGAACCACATATCCAGCCAGGGATATAATGCCAACCCACGGACTCGGAGCTTGAATTTCGATTTTCAGATTATCTGAAGTTAACCTGGAAGGGGAAACACCTAGATTCAATAATTGCTCGACTAGGGTTGTTTCAGGTTCTTTCCTTGTGGTCTGCTCGACTAATGAGTTATCACGGTAAATGACAGTAACCGAATTATCTTCACTGACAACCAGTCTGGAAACTGTGTCCCCGCTCTCTATTTGTGTTGCAAGTTCATTCAATGTTAAGGTTTTTTGTGTATCACTTTGTTGATTCAAGCTAAAATATAGCATCGAGGCGATAGCTATAAAAAGTAGCAGGTATATAATATATGATTGGTTACGTGTATTCACGAATACCTCCTGTTAATCGAGAAGATTATACCAACCAATGAGATGATATTACATCCAAATTTAATATCTTATATAAATTTCTAATATATTTACCAAACTGTCTCATGAACCTAATCGTGGTAAACTTCCAACGATAAATGAGCAGATATACAAATAAAATGAACGAAACCTCGAATATCCTTGTCAACGGAAAGCCACTATCTCCTCCCATCCATGCAAAAGTTTGCAAGGATTTTCTAAATCGATTTAAAGGATTGATGTTAAAACGGGATATATCTACTGATTATGGAATCATCCTCGCCCAGAAGAATGAATCCAGGTTGGACTCTTCCATTCACATGCTTGGGGTCTTCATGGATCTTGGAATCATTTGGATCAATTCAAAGATGATCATTGTTGACACTGTCATCGCCAAACCCTGGAGACCATTTTATATTCCATCCCTCCCAGCAATGTATACACTTGAAGTGAACCCAACCAGAATAACAGAATTTCATATCAACGATAAGGTTACTTTTAATGCGATCGCATAAGTTCCAAATCATTTTAACGCTTACTGTCCTAATATTATCAACCTCACCTGTTCATGCAATGTCGAACAACCAGGTTGAAGGACCGGTTTACATTGTCAGTCCCGGTGATTCATTGCTCGAGATCGCGGCAAGGTTTAATGTGTCCCTTCAAGATCTGATGGACACCAACAATATATCTGATCCCAACCAGTTATTTCCGGGAGATGAGCTAGTCATTCCGGGATTGGAAGGAATAACTGGTACCCTTGTTTCAAAGATCGTCCCTTTCGGTGAATCTCAAACCAGCATTTCAAGACAATATCGAATATCCAATGAGCAGTTAAGGAAATTAAACCACCTGATCAGTCCGACAGAATTTTACGCTGGTGCCAATCTCATTATCCCGGACGATGCAGAAAGACAAACCTGGACCTCCCGAACACACCTTGAACATGGCATATCACTTCTGGAGCTATCCATTCAGCAAGGAACTGATCCATGGACCTTATCAGCAATAAATAATATCAGCAAATCATGGTCTGCCATCCCAGGTGATATATTGTTTCTCCCAAGGATTGATAATGAGTCAACTCAAACAGGGCTGCCGTTCATCTTTATCAATAGCAAGGTTGATCCCCTACCCCTGGTTCAAGGAAATACCGTTCAATTAAACATCCAGACGATTCCGGGGGTAACTTTAAGCGGGCAATTAATTGATCATCCTTTAAATTTCCATCCCATAACAACAGACCAATATATAGCCTTGCAGGGAATTCATGCCCTACTCGAACCGGGATTATATCCTCTCCGATTGGATGGAACTTTAACAACTGGTGAACGGTATTCTTTTGAACAAATGATCCTGGTCGAATCAGGATTTTACCCCTCTGAAGTGATAAAGGTTGATCCACAATCCATTGATCCAATAATCACCAAACCAGAAGAGGATTTCATAAATAGTATGACCAGCAATTCCACACCCGAACGTTATTGGAATGGTGGATTCATCAGTCCTGCTATCGAATATGGAGCCACAAGCTACCTTACTTCCAAATATGGCACTCGACGTATGTATATTGGTATTGGCACCGACCTTGAAATCGAAGGTTTTCATTCTGGATTGGATTTTGGAGGAGGAACGGGATTACCAATCACAGCTCCCGCACGTGGAAAGGTCGTTTTTGCAGGACTGCTTGAAATAAGAGGCAATGCCACCATCATAGACCATGGTTGGGGAGTATATTCAGGTTTTTGGCATCAATCCGAGATAAGTGTAAAGGAGGGTGAAATGGTAGAGCCAGGTCAGATTATTGGTCTGGTTGGAGGAACTGGAAGGGCAACAGGTCCTCACCTTCACTGGGAAGTTTGGGTCAATGGAGTCCAAGTGGATCCTTTGGAATGGCTTGAGAAAGTATATCCCACGCAATAAGCCATAACTGAGAACAAACCTGGGGATAAAGGGTTATTTCTAAAAATAATTTTATTAGGGGAGGAAATTGTGATCTGAATTTATCCTATTAGATAAACTTAATTTCATCATGGATTGATGTCTCCAAAATTATTTTAAGTCAACAAATATTCGGTTGGTTATTAATCGCATCCAAACCCCTGTTTTCTGGTTAATCCAATTTAAAGGAAAAGATTAAAAATAGATTAATTTATAAAATTTCCTTGACGATACCCAAGGTTTATTGTAAGATGGAGGTTATTTTACATAGACCGGACACACAACATAGGTCCAATGGAGGTGAATCTATACAAAATACTATTACCAGACACGTTCACCATAAGTAATTTTTTTATCTCACGAGGAGGAAGAAAAATGTCTAAGAAAGTGCTACTTGTATTTACCGTTTTAATGTTAGCCACCTTGGTCTTATCAGCTTGTGGACCCAAGGCAACCGAAGCTCCCACTGCTGGAGAATGGGGTGCAATGACCTTTGCACCTGGAACTGAAGTGAAGATTGGTGTCTCATCGGCACTTGCTGGCGGTTATGCAGTCTATGGCCAGGACATGCTCAATGGCGTCGAGCTCGCCATCGCTGATTTTGGCGACCTGTTGGGATGGACTGTAATCCCCGAAGGTGGTGATGATGGATGTGAAGGCGCTCCAGCTGTTACCGTTGCAGAACGATTTGTAGCAGACCCGGCTTTGCTGGCAGTTGTTGGACCAATGTGCTCTGGATCTGCAGTCCCAGCTTCTGCAATCTATGATGAACACCATGTTGTTTGGGTTTCGCCTTCTGTTACCGCTGTTGTTGTAGCTTCTAGCGGATATCAAAACTTTTTCCGAACAGTTGCCAACGATGCCCTCCAGGCTGAAGTAACTGTAGATTTCCTCTCTGGAGATCTCGGTCTGAAGACTTTGGGAATCATTCACGACAGCAGCATCTACGGTCAAGGTATCGCCGATACTGTTGAATCTGATTTTGAGGCTGCCGGTGGAACAGTGACCGCATACGAAGGAATCACTCGAGGTGACACCGATTTCAGCGCTGTTGTATCCAATATGCTTGCTGGCAATCCAGAGGCAATCTACTTTGGTGGAATGGATGCTGAAGGTGCCTTATTGGTAAATCAACTTCGAACCGCTGGATTTGAAGGTGTCTTCTTCGGCCCGGATGGTCTCAAGTCAAAACCGACATTCATTGAAGGTTCTGGCGGCGCAGCTGATAATGCTTACGTGACGTTTGGCGCTGTTGGTGGAGCGACCGGTTACGCTGATTGGGAAGCACGCTTTACAGAAAAGTATGGTGCCCCAGTTGCATATGGACCTGGATCTTATGATTCTGCTACGATCATTTTGCAGGCAGCTGCTGCAGTTGCCACGATCGATGCTGACGGCAACCTGGTGATCGACCGCAAAGCTCTTGCTGATAAAATCCGCTCAACCCCATTCGATGGTATTACCGGACATCTTGAATTCACAGATACCGGTGACCTGGCTGCTGTTTCAATCACTGTTTTCCAAGTTCAAAACGGTGATTTTGCAGAAATGAAAAAGGTTGATTTCGGTCAATAATTTTTAGATAGCCCTAAACAATTCATGGATGGCAGGGTATCTCTTCCTGCCATCCATGGAAGTACCACAAAACTATCTTTTATTTCACTTATCTAAAGAATATTAGATCAGCAATTAGCTGATGTATGCAGGTAGAATCAGCATGGACATCAACTGGGTAAATTTAACTGAACAACTGGTCAACGGGATAACTGTCGGGAGTTTCTATGCGCTGATCGCCCTGGGCTATACAATGGTTTATGGTGTCCTGAAAATGATCAATTTCGCACACAGCGAAGTATTCATGATCGGGTCTTACTCCGGTTTGTTCGTGTTGAATATACTCACCAATTCAGGACTGTACGAAAAAGCGCCATTATTAGTAGTCATTATCACATTTCTTGCTGGTGTTTTGGGTTCTTCGATAATTGGTGTTTTACTGGAACGATTGGCATATCGACCTTTAAGACGGGCAGCCCGTCTGGCTCCGCTTATCAGTGCGATCGGTGCTTCCATTTTTCTGCAGGAATTAATCAGACTTTTGCCTGATATGGGAAAAGCAATAACCGGGATATCGATCGGTGGTAAGTTCATTTTTTCAGAGAATGCCAGAACCAGCGTCGTTAAAGTCCTTACATCCTTCGGTGGAGCTTACCCGAAAGCATATCCGGGAGTTCTGAATATTGGTGGTTTTATGCTCGGAGATGTGTACATTGCTTATGGCAGAGTCATCGTCGTCATAATCGCAATACTCATCATGGCGTTATTATTCTCATTGGTAAAATATACCCGCTTTGGAAAAGCCATGCGGGCTGTGTCTGAGGATAAGGATTCAGCAGCATTGATGGGTATAAATGTTGATAAGGTAATCTCCCGAACGTTCCTGATCGGTTCTGCAATGGCTGGTGTTGCAGGTGTTTTGGTTGGGTTATATTACATCCAGATCAAAACCAATATGGGCTTCACTCCAGGTATTAAAGCATTTACAGCTGCAGTTCTGGGGGGTATCGGGAACATTCCCGGTGCCATGCTGGGTGCATATATCCTTGGATTAGCGGAAGTCATCGGAGTACAGTTCCTACCTGCAGTATACAAGGATGTCGTCGCATTCAGTCTCCTGGTTCTAACATTAATTTTTAAACCCACAGGTATACTTGGTGGAAAAGAATCCGGTCGACGCATTTAAAAAGGAATGAGAGATGGGCAACGAATCTACTACATCGAAAAGACAAATCCTTAGTAAATCCAATTTACGCTATGCCATCACTTTCATTTTCGCAATTGCATTAGCTACCCTGCCCATGCTTAACTTCCCACAAACTTCTTACTGGGTAAGAGTAGTGGGATACACAGGATTGTATATCATCCTGGGATTGGGACTGAACGTGGTTGTAGGCTTCGCGGGGCTTCTCGACCTTGGTTATGTAGCCTTCTACGCCATAGGTGCTTATACCTTCGCGTTACTGGCAGGAGGTCACTTCGATATCCACTTATCTTTCTGGTTGATCATTCCCATTGCCGGTCTGCTGGCATCATTAGCAGGGATCCTGCTTGGATTACCCGTGCTAAAGATGAGGGGAGACTACTTAGCTATTGTGACCCTTGGTTTCGGTGAGATCATTCGATTGTTAGCCACCAATTTAACAGGATTCACCAATGGATCACAGGGATTATATAATCTTGACAAGCCATCCTTGTTCGGTTTCATACTTAAGTCAGGCACAAATTTTTATTATTTAATTTTTGTACTTGTCCTTATCATCTTTTTTGTTGTCAACCGCTTGGATCGATCACGTATTGGCAGGGCATGGATCGCCATAAGGGAAGATGAAGATGTTGCCCAAATGATGGGGGTTAATACAACTTTTTATAAACTCCTGGCTTTTGCAATTGGAGCACTGATCGGCGGACTGGGAGGATCGGTATTCGCTGCCTGGCAGGGTTCAATTTTCCCTGATAATTTCAACCTCTTTGTCTCGATCAATGTTCTATGTCTCATCATAATTGGAGGCATGGGAAGCATTCCAGGTGTGATCATCGGTTCATTTGCCTTGATCGCTCTACCAGACATTTTGCGTGAATTCGCCACCTACAGGCTTCTGATTTTTGGTTTATTGTTGGTGATCATGATGATCGCACGACCTGAAGGATTCATTCCATCACGCAGGCGGCAGTTAGAATTGCATTCGAAGAGCAATGGTGATCAAACAATATCCTCTGATATTCCGGGGGAAGAAGCATGATCATTCTGGAAGCATGTACAGTAACAAAACGATTCGGAGGATTGCAAGCAGTCGCTGAATTCTGTATTACCGTAGAGGAACGGTCGATATCGAGCATTATTGGCCCAAACGGAGCAGGGAAAACGACTTTCTTCAATTGTGTAACTGGCTTTTATAAACCAGACGAAGGAGAAATCCTTTTCAAAGGTCAACCGATAACCGGAAAATCACCAGATCGCATTACTCATCTTGGTATTTCGCGTACCTACCAAAATATTCGACTCTTTTCCAATATGACGGCGCTTGAAAACATTTTGGTAGGTCAACATTCACGATTAAAAACGAATTTACTGGATGTTCTCTTTCACACACCTAAATATTCTAAAGAAGAAGAATTTTCAAACAAAGAAGCCAGACGTCTGTTAAATTATTTAGGTTTGGAAGGCCAGGGTGACCAACTTGCCCGAAACCTGCCTTATGGCTATCAGCGCAGATTGGAAATTGCCCGGGCATTAGCCAGCAGACCCAACCTTATCCTGCTCGATGAACCGACTGCTGGAATGAATCCGAATGAAACTACAGAAACCATGGCTTTGATCCGACGCTTACGTGATGACTTAGGAATAACCATTTTGCTTATTGAGCATGATATGAAAGTCGTCATGGGTATCAGCGATATCATTTCAGTCATGGATTTCGGACAGAAAATCGCTGAAGGGACTCCCGATGAGATCCAAAAGAATCCCAAGGTGATCGAAGCTTACCTGGGACGAGGAAGTGTTGATAGATTCCTAAACAAGCCTAATACCGTAATAACCGACCAGACAGTTAAGGAATGGAATCAATGACTACCTTAATGGTTGAAAATGTTCATACTTATTATGGAAATATTCACGCCTTAAAAGGTGTGTCTCTCAATGTGGAACAAGGTGAGATCGTGACCCTCATTGGAGGGAACGGCGCAGGAAAAACGACTACTCTTCGAACCATCACTGGCTTGCTGAAACCCCGGGAAGGAACCATTCAACTGGACGGAGAAGACCTTGTAAAGTCAAAGAGCCACGAGATCGTTTATAAAGGTGTTGTCATGGTGCCAGAAGGGCGAGGAATTTTTGCAAGCCTTACGGTTTCTGAAAACCTGGATATGGGTGCTTATAGTCGTAATGATAAAGCTGAAATCGGGAATGACCTGGAGCGTGTATATTCACTTTTCCCCCGTTTGAAGGAACGTAGATATCAACAGGCAGGTACCCTTTCGGGTGGAGAACAGCAAATGCTGGCGACAGGCCGCGGCTTGATGGCTCGTCCAAGGATATTATTAATGGACGAACCGTCCATGGGTCTGGCTCCCATCCTTGTAGAAACGATCTTCGATACCATTCAAAAAATAAACCTGGAAGGGACAACCATTTTGTTAGTTGAGCAAAATGCCCTGATGGCTTTGTCTATTGCCCACAGGGGATATGTAATACAAACCGGGAAAATCGTTCTTCACGACACTGCAAGCAACCTTAAGAACAACGAAATGGTGCAGAAATCCTACCTCGGTGCATAATAAAAACCATGAAAGAAGAAAATGATCTTCAGAAGGTAAAGTTTGCTTTTATTGGCTCAGGAACGATGGCTGAAGCGATGATCAGTGCATTATTAAGGATGAACATCGCCAAACCAGAAAATATTCATGCAGCAGGTCCTCGCTTCGAACGAGGGATGGAATTGCAATCTATTCATGGGATTGTACCTTTCACTGAGAATTCCAAAGCCGCTTCGGATGCAGACATCATAATTCTCAGCATAAAACCACAAAAATTAAATTCTGTTTTAAACACCCTGGAAGGATCGATCAAACCAACGGCATTGATCATAACCATCGTTGCAGGGGCAACCATAAAAAAGATCAGATCTGGTCTCGCCCATGACTCCATTGTGCGAGCGATGCCAAATACGCCAGCCCAGATAGGGGCAGGAATTACGGTATGGACTGCATCCGAAAGTGTTTCCACTGAACAACTGGATCAAACCAGGAAGATCTTATCTGCCCTGGGAGAAGAAATCTTTCTTGAAGAAGAAGCAAACCTGGATATGGCAACAGCTCTTTCCGGGACCGGACCAGCTTACGTATATCTTTTCATGGAAGCCTTAATTGATTCCGGAGTACACCTGGGATTCTCCCGAAGAATTGCAGAACAATTGGTGATCAAAACAATCCAAGGCTCGATCGAGTTTTATACAAAAAGTGACCTTCACCTATCTGCTTTACGAAACGCTGTGACCTCTCCCGGTGGAACTTCTGCAGAAGCACTATATTTCCTGGATAAAGCAGGTTTTCGAACGGCAATATCGCGGGCTGTTTGGGCTGCATATGAGAGGACCCTCGAATTAGGCTCTGATAATCCAAATAATACGCATCAAATCCATAATTGATCAAATCCAGCATATCAATGCAGGCTGAATCAGGTACCTTGTTTTCAGTTTTCAGCCATTCATAGTATAAAAGCAGTAATTGAAATATCTCTCAACCAAGTTTTCCAGGTGCAGGTTTTTTTTCGATATTTTGATAAAATACTGGAATAGGTTTTGTTTCCAGGAGATTAACAAATCCTTCAGACCAGACATGACAATTTGAATTATTTGTAGAATCTCAGTTTTCGTAATCATAGAACTAACTGTTAAAGGTGGAAATAATGAAAGAACTAGTAGATATTCTCTTAATAAATGGATGGGTTCTCACCATGGATGAAAAGCTCAATCAATTCAATCCAGGTGCAGTTGCCATTAAAAACGACAAAATAATTTCAGTTGGGCTGGAAACTGACCTGAAAGATCAATTTGAGCCAAAAGAGACTTTGGATTGTGAAGGAAAAGTCGTCATGCCTGGACTTGTCAATGCCCATACACATGTACCGATGACCCTCTTAAGAGGTCTGGCAGACGATCTTCGATTGGATGTCTGGCTTTTAGGATACATGCTGCCAGTCGAAAGAGAATATGTCTCACCAGATTTTGTCCAGCTGGGAACAAAGCTGGCTTGTGCTGAAATGATCAGATCCGGGATAACTTGTTTCGCTGATATGTATTATTTTGAAGAAGACGTTGCCAAGGCAACAGCGCAGTCTGGTCTTCGGGCTGTATGTTCACAGACTGTGATGAAATTCCCAACTCCGGATGCACAATCCTATGAAGACTCCCTGGCTTCATCGAGAGATTTCATATCCCGATGGAAAGGTCATGCATTAATTGAACCCTCGGTTGCTCCGCATGCACCGTATACATGCACATCAGATATTTTGCGCGCAACAGTTCAATTGGCAAATGAATTTAATGTTCCACTACACACTCACATCGCTGAGACAGCAATCGAGGTGGAGAATATGCGCAAGGAACATGGAATTCCCGTGGTTCCATACGTCAAGAAGCATGGGTTGTTTGAAGCAAAAGTTCTAGCTGCGCATTGTGTCCATGTTGATTCAGGTGAAATCAGAACCATGGCACATGCTGGAGTTGGGATTGCGCATAATCCATCTTCAAATTTAAAACTCGGTTCCGGAATTGCACCTGTCAACGAAATGCTTAAAGCAAAAATAAATGTGGGCATTGGAACTGATGGTCCCGCTTCCAACAATGATCTTGATATGTTTGAAGAAATTCGTTTGACCGCTTTTCTTGCCAAAGGCAGCAGCGGAGATCCCACCGCGGTTCCTGCAGTAACTGCTTTAACCATGGGAACAAGACTGGGTGCACAAGCCATGCACCTTGGCGATATTACTGGTTCGCTCGAGGTGGGAAAACGGGCAGACCTGATCCTTGTAGATATCAACAAGATCCATAATTCACCTCGTTTTCAACGAGACCCAGATAATGCCTATGCCAGCATTGTGTATGCCGGGAAATCGACAGATGTCACCGATGTGATGGTAAACGGTAAATGGGTGATGCAAGATCAGAAGTTATTAAATCTTGATGAAAAAGAACTTCTCTACCAGGCGAGTCAATACGCACATAAGATCGATTCGTTCTTAACCAAACGGGAACAATCAGTATTCTCAAAATTGATCGCCCTTGGCGGGTCAAGTGAAGCTGAATCCTTTGAGATCCAAATAAAAGTTGAGGTTCCTGATATTGAGAGCATAAAGACTGCCGTCGAAAATGGTGAACTTGAGATCATTTACTTTAAGCATTACCATCAGCATGACGCTTACTTCAGTTTCGAGGATACATCTCAAGGAAGATTGAGATATCGTGAAGATGAATTGCTCGATCATAAAGAAGAAATAAAAAGTGCACGGAGTCGATTAACCTTGATTGGACAAGACAGAGAAAATAATTTTGAAAAGGATGTGCTTCTTTCCAGAAGTCGTTACCTCGCCCCGGCAACCAACAGCTTGAGATTTTACAGTGAATACTTCAAACCCAGCAGGGAGATCCTTGTTGACAAGGATCGTCTTCGCTGGCTGGTTAAATATAAAGAAACCGAATTTTATATCAACCTGGATGAATTCATAAATCCAGACATTGGATGTTTCCTGGAAGTGAAAAGCCGAACATGGAGCAAGCTGGATGCTGAGAACAAAGCCAGGTTAACCAGTGAACTGATCATCCTGCTTGGAGGATCATTGGATAAAACATTAACCAAGGATTACATTGATTTCATCCAGGTTCAATCAGTCAGATAAATCTTATGAATTATTAATTCTTAAGAGACTAGAAATTCTGATCGCGGGTTAAGATTTTGAGCAAAGTTCATTGACAGGCATTAGCAAGATGCTGCTCATACGTTTCAGCAAATGAATGCAGGCCTGAGCCATCACATTTGGCACGAAAATACAAGTATGTCGATTGAGCTGGGTACCCAATTGCCTGTAAAGATGTCAAGTCCGGGTTGCTGATGGGACCGGGGGGAATACCCGGATAGAGGTAGGTGTTATACGGAGAATCTATCGCCAGGTCTGAACTTGACAAAGGGTTCTTCCACCAAGTTTTTCCCATAGCATCATATCCCAAGGCATATTGAACTGTCGGGTCGCTATCCAATTTCATGCCCAGGTCAAGTCTATTCAGAAAAACTGATGCTATCATCGATTTTTCTGAAGAAATGATTGCTTCCCTTTCAACTATTGAAGCCAATGTCACTGCCTGGTATACATCCAAGCCTTGTAGTTGAAATTGCTGAATCAACTCAGGAGAAATGTAAAGGGAAGCGTTCTGTATCAACACGGACAACAGATCATCGGATGTGGCATCTCTAGGCAGCAGATATGATCCCGGAAATAGGAATCCTTCGCCTGATGAATCGGAAGGTAAATAATCCAAGGTAATAACCAAGTCCTTTACTGACTGGATAAATTCTACCGGGGTAATATCAAGACCTGATGTTGGTAAAGATGCAGCTATCTCCTCCATGCGCCACCCAGCAAGGACATTAAAGGTAATCTCATCTGGAGTTGAATCCTGCAACTCCCTGGCAATCTGGATCGCATTCATGGAATTTGACAACTTGTATTTACCAGCCTGAACCGAAGTATCCAAACCTGTCCAGATCAAGTAGACCTGGAAGATATGGGAATCAGTTATCAACCCTTCTTCTTGCAAGCGATCAGCAATTTCACTCACCGAATCACCTTCTGCGATCTCAAATTTAATTTCCGTTGAAGGATTTCCGGTTGCTATTGATAGACTTTTTCCATTCATCAAGAGATCAAGGGAATATTTAAATCGTTGAACCAGCCGGAGGTCATTTGAAGGAGAACCGTAATAATTGGACGCGAGCACAGGAATGTAAATGACACTTGCTGCAATCGAGATGATCAATAGGATTATTAGAATGAAACTGAATACTCCAATTTTTCTTTTCATAATCAATTTACCTTCTGAAAACCGAAATCCAAAAAAGATTGCAGGATCACGGTAGCAGCAAGATCGTCGAGATGACCTTTTCTTTTCTTTCGATTTACCCCCATCGCGACCCTCGTATCTCTGGCAATCTGCGTGCTATTCTCTTCATTCCAAAGATTAACGGGAACATCAATTTTTTGAGATAATCTCATTGCAAATCTTTGTGCTTTTCTGCCTTCATAGGTTGGCAAGCCATCTTCGCCGTAAGAACACCCTACAATTACCAGCTCAACATCCCCATCATTAACTATTCTTGCAATTTTATCCGTATCTTTTTCCCTGGATTCATGTACAACAATAGATAAAGGATTGGCTATGGTACCTGAAGGATCGCTAATCGCCAAGCCAATATTCTTTGAACCCGGATCGATCGCTAAAACTCGCATTACATAATCATCCATCGAGATGTGATTCTATAAATTCAGATACCTGATCAAGAGCAATGTCCAATTTCAAAGGATCTTTTCCACCTGCCTGGGCAAGAGTTGGTCTTCCACCGCCAGAACCACCTAAGGTCGGAGCAAGGTAATTCACCAGATCTCCAGCTTTTATTCCTCTTTTTGTTAAATCTTCTGTCACGGCAGCCATGATAATTGGCCTATCGTTTAGGATCGTACCGATTACAGTAACGCCAGATTTAATTTTCTGCCTGAAGTGATCACACATGATCCGAAGCGTGTTAACTTCTGTTCCTTCAAATCTCGAAGTCAACACTGACACTCCCATGACATGAGGAATGTTATACAACAAAGAATCGAACTTCTGAATATCCATTTCTGCCTTCAGTTCAGTTATTTGCCTACGCGCATCATTGTAATCATCGAAAAGGGTCCTGGTCCTTTCAACGATATCATGGGGAGAACTGGATAGAATCTTTGTCATCTGTCTTATTGCATTAACACGTTCTCGTATGATCTCGTCTGATGCGCGACCAGTTACCGCTTCTATCCGGCGAATTCCAGCTGCCGCTGAGCCTTCGCTAAGAATTAAAAATGAGCCTATAGTACCGGTACGTTTCATATGCGTCCCACCACATAATTCGAACGAATACTTCAGCGGTACTTGTTCAACATCATCTTTCTTCATTATTGCAATCGTGCGAACAATATCTCCATATTTTTCACCAAATAGGGCTGTTGCACCTTCAGCGATAGCCTGATCCCGCTTCATTGGAACAGCATCGACCGGCATATCAGCCAGAATAGCTTCATTAACCCTTTTCTCTATTTCTTCCAATTGCACCTGGTTTAAAGCTTCATCATGGTTGAAATCAAAACGTAATTTATCGTGGGCAACCAATGAACCAGCCTGCCTGGCATGTTCACCGATCACCTGGTGTAAGACCTCATGTAAAATGTGGGTTGCCGTGTGATTACGCATGATATCCATTCTTCGGTTTGGGTCGACCTGGGCAATAATGTCATCACCAAGCTTGGGATTCCCTTTTGTTACCTCTCCCAAGTGAATGATCATTCCCGGAGCTGGTTTTCGCATCCCGGTTATCTCAATTTCCCATGTCCCCTGCAAATTGCTGATAATACCAGTATCGGATACCTGTCCTCCTGATTCAATGTAGAAGCTAGTTTCGGGAATGACAACTGCCACAATATCGCCTGTTATTGCCTTTTCTATCGATATTCCTTCGTTAACAATTGCCAGCAATTTTCCCCTGGTATCCAATGATCCGTAAGGGTTATAAACCACTCCTTCCGGTGCCAGCTTACCTTCCTTTATCAGATGCCTGGATAGTTGCGCATAAACCTCAGCATCCTCACCACCGAGATCTCCCATTTCCTTCCCGGCTCCAGAAACCTTGCGGTGTTCCTCCATTGACGAATAGAAACCTTTTTCATCCACTTCATTCCCGGATTCCCGCACAATATCTCTCGTGATCTCCAGCGGTAACCCATAAGTGGCGTACAATTCGAAGGCTTTTTCTCCAGCAAGGATCTTTTTATTTTCAGCTTTGAGTTCGCTCAAATATCCATCCAAGACTGCGGTTCCACTTTCCACTGTTCTTGCAAAGCGTTTCTCTTCCATTGTCAGGTCATCGAGAATTATCTGCCTGTTTTTCACAAGCTCTGGATAGAAATCACGATATACATTGATGTATGCATCTGCTATAGAAGCAAGAAATGGCTCGAATAATCCTATCTTAGTACCGAAACGAGCTGCCCTCCTTATGATCATCCTGCAAACGTAATTTCTACCCATATTTCCAGGTACGACGCCATCAGCGATCAAGAATGCAGCAGCACGAGCATGGTCTGCGATCACCCTGTAAGGTGTGAAATTTGAAAACATTTGGTTTTCATCTTCACCTATAAGTTTTCGAATGGCATCCAATGCAGGTTTGAAAAGGTCAGTTTTATAATTCGAATCGACCTTCTGCAATACAGAGACAATCCTTTCAAATCCCATCCCTGTATCCACGTGGGTGGCTGGAAGCGGATTCAGAATAGTAGGTGATAAGCGGTTGTATTGAATGAACACCAAATTCCACAATTCCAGGAAGCGTTTACAATCACCATTAACCTGGCAAATGTGGTTTTCCACTGTTTTCAGGTCACAATATTCTTCTCCCAGATCTATGTGGATTTCCGAACAGGGTCCACATGGACCAGTTTCTGCCATTTCCCAAAAATTATCCTTTCTGCCAAAGTAGAGAACATGGGAGGAATCCATTCCAGGTTGTACCTTCCAATTCTCAGCGGCTTCATCATCAGAAGGGATATCCCCGATATCATCCTGAAAACATGTTGCATACAGTTTTTCCCTGGGCAATCCCCATACGTCGGTAAGCAACTGCCATGCCCAGGCAATTGCCTCCTTCTTGTAATAATCGCCAAATGACCAATTTCCCAGCATTTCAAAGAAGGTATGATGGGTGTCATCCCGTCCAACATCATCCAGATCATTGTGTTTACCGGCTACGCGCATACACTTCTGGGAATTCACTGCCCGCCTATAATCACGTTTTTCAGTTCCCAGGAAGACATCTTTGAACTGTACCATTCCAGCGTTAGTAAACAACAATGTAGCGTCTCCCCCGGGGACTAACGATGCAGACGGAACAAATTTATGTCCCTGCTCCAAAAAATAATCCAGGAATGTCTGCCTAATTTCCGCTGCGCTAGGAATGTTTTGCATTTACATCTCCGATTCCCACATAATATGAAAGGATTTTCATTTGAGACAATCCTTTTCTCGTGCAATTTACCGCTAAATTATATGCGATGAAAGAGAAACCTTCAATATAAATAGAAATGACCACGCTAAATTGAAGCTATGATTCTATCCAATAGCAGCTTTTCTTCTTCAGGGGAATTGATCTCTCCATCCAGCCAAGCTGAGCGTAATTTATCGATAATTATCTTATACTTCGGTCCTGGTGAAATTCCTATTTGTTTGAGCTCCCAACCTGTTGTGAATGCTTTAACATTACGCCATTTCGTGATATATGAATCAAGGACTTCAGCCATGGAGCGATCCCCCTGCAACCTGACAATAAATATTGATGTCAATGATCTGCCGTTAAGAGTTGAAACAGCTTCAGAAGGTTTAGCGTGTTCCGAAACTTTAAGATCCTTCCTAATCGCTTTTAAATCCAACAAAACCTTCTTACTGGATTTTGGCAATTTCAACCGATCACACACATCAATTAGATGATCTTCCTTTATGGTGGAGAGCCAAAGAAGGTAGATCATTGTGCTTCGGTCTGGAATAATCTGATCATCATTATTCGATTTCCAATCTGCAGGAACCGTTTTCTGGATATGGGAGGATATTTCCGCGTGTAATTCCTTGCTCCATAACAAGGAGGAATGAATCTCCTTGAGAATTTCCAGTTCCTGAAGGCGGGATAAGATCTCAGCAAAGTTCTCTTCCTGCAGAATAAGGTCAAGTTCGTGTCGAATTCGATCACCTGAGAGGTTATTCAGCATACTACGGGCATCGAACAACAACTGCATTGTCCTATCTTCAAGATGAAAACCAAAACGTTGTTCAAAACGGATCGCCCTTAGAATACGAGTTGGGTCATCAATGAAAGATAATGAGTGTAAAACTCTAATAACCTGATTTTTGAGGTCATTCATTCCTCCCCAAAAATCATACAGTTCCCCAAAATGCTTCCCATCCAAACGTATGGCGAGGGTATTGATCGTGAAATCTCTTCTGTGCAGATCAAATTTTATGCTGCTGCGTTCCACAGTAGGCAAAGCAGTGGGTCGAGAATAAAATTCCAGCCTGGCAGTAATAAAATCCAAAAAATCCGGATATTCCTTCCCTTCAAAGGAAGTATCTTTTAAGAACCATTTGGCGGTCCCAAACCTTTTGTGAACTTTCGCCCTCCCGCCATATTTGGATACGATCAAATTGGCTATCTTGATCGCATCGCCTTCAACTACAACATCAAAGTCCATACTTGGCCGGTCCAGCAGAAGATCCCTTACGAAACCTCCCACAACAAATATGGGTACATTGAGAGCTTCGGCTTCTTCAGCGATCAATCTAAAGATCTCCCTGAATTGTGACGGAAGCGCTTTTACCAGTTGCTTTTCAAGGTTTTTGCGTTTTTTGATTTCAGATTTTGGGGTTAGTGTCTTTAGCAAATCAGTGCGAGTTACAATGCCGACCATTTTTCCGGAAGAAGGATCCACAACAGGTACCTGTCCCCATCCACTATCAGTCATCAAGGATTGCAATTGCTGGATGGAATCTTCGGGATACACAAAAATTTCATTTGCATCCATAAGACTACCAACTTTCATCTTTAATTGATGTCCCAGAGCTTTATCCACTACCTTGCGAGTCAACAAACCCACAACCTTTCCATCTTTAACAACTGGATATCCTTCGTATCCATATTGCTGCATGAGTTTGGATGCCTCGGTAAGGGAAGTTCCCGGAGATAGAACATGAGGTTTTACAGACATGATCTTGGAGACTGTAACAGAAGGTTTAATATGTTGTGGAATGATCTTCGCTATCTCCTCGAGAATATGTTCACAGGATTCATCGTTATTTTCAATGTCACTTTTTCGAATCAAGGCTGCTGCTGCCCGATCATGCCCTCCCCCTCCAAAAAGGACTGCTATCGCTCCCACATCAATATTATCTGAAGTTGATCTTGCGACAAGACGAACTCCTTCCTTTGTTGACACAACCACGAAAAGGGCATCCGGATCATAAAATTCCCGCAATTTATGAGCCAGGGTCGATATTTCCTCGTTGAATTCTTCCATATCGCCATAAGTGAAGAGAATTCGATGCCCATTGATCTCTTTTATGCTTGCATTGGTTGATAGTAAGTCAAAGAACTTCCTTTGTTCTACGGAAAGCGGGGGATTCAGGAAATTTGAAGCAACTTCCAAGTCTGCGCCCTGGTCGATAAGATAAGCCGCAGATCTTCCATCTCTGCCGGTTGTGTTCTTATACAATAACGAGCCGGTGTCTTCATAGATCCCCAATAACAACAATGTAGCATAGAGGATGGAAAGTGTTTGCGGTTTTTCAGATATTAACTCCACCAGGTATGTCGTGACAGAACCTGTATCAATATTGATCATTTCCCAGTCTGCGGGAAAATTTTCCCGCAATGGATGGTGGTCGATCACAGAGACTTTTGTCTCCCTGGTCATACCCTTGATGGTTACAAGTGATTGTGTATCGACCAATGTAACTAACTCCACTTTCTCTTGAGGAAGGTCTTGTGGTTCAACAAATGGAAGATCAAATCCATAAAGTGTAACAAATGATCGCACATTGCGGTTCAATTTACGCGGCATGACAGGAATGCTGGTTTCATCCAGCAGAAAAGCACCCAACAATGAAGCGAGTGCATCAAAATCAGCCTGTTCGTGGGTCAAGATCAACCGCATTTAATCACTCCCTCCGTGTGAGATCATTACAAGAAAATGTACATTAATTGTAGCATATTGCGGTTATCACCCTTTCGTGTATAATTGAAAAATGATCACCTTACCTCAACCGTTACCTACAAGGGAATCATATTAGCTGGGTAAGATCTGCTTTTCATCATAAAGCGGCTCCCAGATCCCTGGAGAGTCTTTTTTTTTAAACCACTAATTGGATCAAGAACATGGACATAAAATCACTTACGACCCTGATGAATGAATTTGTAGATTCCAAAGGCTGGTACCTGGAGAACAGCCCAAGGGTCCAATCTGCAAGGAACCTGGCAATATCATTAAATTTGGAGGCATCTGAAGTACTGGAGCACTTCCAGTGGACGGAAAACTTCGAGAAAAAGGATGATCTGGCAAGTGAATTAGCAGATGTTGCATTGTACCTGCTCCAACTAGCTTCCATAACCGGAATCGACCTGGAAAAGGCGATCATCGAGAAATTGTCGTTAAACTCAGGGAGAGAATGGGATTCACAGTCATGAATATCAGCATATTTGGCGGATCGGCGCCTGCCAGTGGAACTCCAGCATACCAACAAGCTTATGAATTGGGGAAAAGGCTGGCTCTGGACGGGCATACTGTTCTGACTGGCGGTTATATTGGAACAATGGAGGCAGTTTCCAAAGGGGCAGCGGAAGCAGGTGGTCATGTGATCGGTGTTACCTGTATGCAAATTGAGGAATGGCGACCGGTCAAAGCCAATTCCTGGGTCATGGAAGAACTACGGAAAGAAACCCTGCTGGAACGATTGATGGAGTTGATAGTAAATTGTAATATCTGCATGGCATTGCCTGGAGGTCCTGGTACTCTGGCTGAGATCTCTCTGTGCTGGAACCTGATGATCATTAATGCCATTCCCGCGAAACCATTAATCCTAATCGGAGATGATTGGAAACAGGTGATGGATAAATTTATAAGTGGGTTTGGGACTTATATTCACCCTTCCCAACAAGCCCGCATACAATTTGCCAGTGGCATAAATGAAGCTTTAATAATGACCAGTGTTTTTGAAAAAACCAGCAAATACTTACAGGACAATTTTGATCCTGCCATCCAATAAACTGAAGTGGTGCATGGAACATTCAGAATTATTTACAACCGAGAGTTAATAGAAACGAAGAATTCATTGATCATATAACGAGAAATAGTTTGGAGAGGTAACTATGGCTGAAGAGAAACTTCCATCCCGAAAAGATGATTATGCTGAATGGTACAACCAGTTGGTCATTAAATCGGAAATGGCTGATTACGCTCCTGTTCGAGGCTGCATGGTCGTTAGACCATACGGATGGGCATTGTGGGAAAATATTCAACAAGCATTGGATAAACGGTTCAAAGCCACAGGACATGTAAATGCAGCATTTCCACTACTGATACCCAAATCTTTTCTTGAAAAGGAAAAGGAACACGTGGAAGGATTTTCTCCTGAATTGGCGATCGTTACGATAGGTGGTGGTGAAGTACTGGAAGAACCTCTCATTGTTCGCCCCACATCCGAGACAGTCATTGGGTACATGTATGCAAAGTGGATTAAATCTTACCGGGACCTTCCGATCCTTATCAACCAATGGGGAAACGTAGTTCGTTGGGAATTAAGAACTAAACTATTCCTGAGGACATTGGAATTTTACTGGCAGGAAGGGCACACCGCCCATGCCTCATCCGATGAAGCACAAGAAGAAACCCTGCGCATGCTGGATGTTTATGCTGATTTTGCAATTACTGAAGCTGCTGTCCCGGTCATCAAGGGGATCAAAACCGAAAACGAAAAATTTGCTGGAGCAGTTCAATCAACCACGATCGAAGCCATGATGGGTGATACTCGCGCGCTCCAATCGGGTACTTCCCATTTCCTGGGTCAGAATTTTGCCAAGGCATTCAATATTCAATACCTGGATATGAATAATACCCTGCAGTACTGCTGGACAACATCCTGGGGATTATCGACCAGATTCATTGGAGCGATTGTAATGACACACGGCGACGACCAGGGCTTGATCTTACCTCCAAGGTTGGCACCCATCCAGTTAGTTATTATCCCCATATACAAGAATGATTCTGAAAGAAGTTCTGTCATGGAAGTCGTTGAAAAACTAAAAACTGAACTATCAGATATTAGAATAAAAATTGATGATCGCACAGAAGTTACGCCTGGTTTTAAATTCAATGATTGGGAAATGCGGGGTGTTCCACTTCGCATGGAAGTAGGTCCTAAAGATGTTGAGAAAAAATCTGTCGCTCTTTCGCGAAGAGACCGTCCGGGCAGGGAGGGAAAATCCTTTGTACCCCAGTCCAATATTGGCGAGACAGTTAAAACCATGCTAGCTGATATCCAGGATTCTCTTCTCGTAAAGGCAACAACATTTCGGGATGACAACATTTACGACCCAAAGAATTATGAAGAGATGAAAGAAATTCTTTCAAATGGATGGGCATATTCCTGGTGGTGTGGAAAGGAATCTTGTGAAATTCGAGTAAAAGAAGATACAAAAGCAACAACGCGATGCATCCCGCTTGACCAGGAAGAAGGTTCAGGTACCTGTATCGTTTGTGGAGAAAAAGCCAAGAAAAAAGTCTATTTTGCAAGGTCTTATTGATAAGAATATTGGATGACTTATTGAGCATATGAGAACTACACGATTATTTGGACAAACCTTAAGAGAAGCACCTGCAGATGCAGAAGTGTTCAGTCACCAATTATTGATCAGAGCAGGTTTCATAAGGCAATTGGGTGCCGGGATATTTAGTTACCTTCACCTGGCAAAGCGCTCGATCAAAAAGATCGAAACCATCATACGCGAAGAAATGGATGCGATTGGTGGACAAGAGATCAGTATGCCTGTCGTTCACCCGGCAGATATTTGGAAGGAATCCAAGCGCTGGTACATGGTTGGATCCGAGATGGGTCGATTCAAAGACAAAAACGATCATGACATGGTATTAGCCATGACCCACGAAGAAGTTGTAGCAGATCTTGTTCGAAGAGAAATCCAATCTTACAAGCAACTTCCTGGATTGATCTACCACATCCAGACCAAATGGAGGGATGATCCCAGGCCTAGATCAGGATTGATCAGGGTCAGAGAATTTACCATGAAGGACAGCTACAGCCTGGATGCAGACCAGAAAGGTTTGGAGAATCAATACCAGGCACATCAGCAGGCTTATTCAAATATTTTTAAGCGATGCGGATTACCGGTTATTTCAATTGAAGCTGATACAGGGATAATGGGAGGTTCGATCTCACACGAATATATGTACCTGACTCCCATAGGTGAAGATACGATCCTGCTATGTAGTAGCTGTGGTTACAAAGCGAATCGCCAGGTCGCCAAGTTTATTAAAAAACCACTTCCAGATGAGAAATTAGAGAAACTCCATAAAGTTTCGACACCAGGCACACATACCATTGAAAGCCTTTCAGAATTTTTGAAGGTACCCAAGGAAAAAACCGCCAAGGCTGTATTTTTCGTGGCTGAAATTCAAGATAAGGAGCAATTGGAGGAAAAATTCGTTTTTGCGTTGATACGTGGAGATATGGATATCAACGAAACGAAGCTTTCCCACGCAATAAATGCCAGAAAATTACGGCCAGCAACAGATGAGGAAATCATTGCAGCAGGAGCAGTTCCGGGATATGCATCTCCAGTTGGATTAATAAACACCCTGGTTGTCATTGACGACATCATCCCTGGATCAAGGAACCTGGTAAGTGGTGCCAACGAAGAGGGATATCACCTGATGAATGTAAATTATCCACGAGATTACACAGCATCCCTGATAGCTGATATCGCCTCTGCGAAGGAAGGATCGAGTTGTCCAGCATGTGGAAATCCTTTATCTTCCTCGAGAGGTGTTGAGGTTGCAAACATTTTTCAACTTGGTACAAGATATAGTGAAATGATGGGATGCTTTTACCTGGACCGTGAAGGCAAACAAATGCCAGTTCTCATGGGTTCCTATGGAATTGGCATCGGCAGACTGATGGCATGCATCGTGGAGGAAAATCATGACCAGGATGGGATCGTATGGCCGGTCTCTGTTTCGCCTTTCGATGTTTACTTAATCCTTTTGAGGGGAAAAGGGGATACTACGAGTGAAACCACTGCCGAAAACATCTATTCCGAATTATCAGAGTCTGGGCTTGATGTTCTGTTTGATGATGGCACAGACAGCCCGGGTGTGAAATTTAAAAATGCTGACCTTATCGGATGTCCTGTTCGCATTACTGTGAGTGACAGGGCACGAGAACAAGGAGGTGTGGAAGTCAAGCTGCGCAAAGAAATAGAACGAAAAATCATACCCATGAATGGAATAAGCAGTTATGTTAAGGAGGAATTAAAACACCTGGATTCGATCAATACCAACTTAAGTACAAGTAATACTTCACATCCAGTCCTTTAATCAAATTAATTAAGCAATCAAAATGCCAGCAATTGATCTGACCAAATTAAGAAACCAGGCACATGAACTGGTGAAACAAGCATCCAAACCTGAACAATTCATAAAAAGCCTGGAAGAGCTGTTCGAATATTATAAGAATTACAGTCTCAGAGTCGACAAAAATTATTCTGGATTAAAACTTCCAAGATACAATACGCCCAAACAGGTCTTGGCAACCATTGAAAAAGAACTTGGCAATTTTTTATCCAATAGTCCGAACCTTGGATTGGAACTGGCTACGTCATTGTGGAATGAGCCCTACCTTGAGACTAAACTCATGGCTGTATCATTGATAAGATCCATCCCTTCCAGTGATGCGATTCAAGTTTTAACAAGAATCCCTGAGATGTCCAAAGATATCCTTGAGCAGGATATCTTCTTACCAAAATTAACCAATGCTCTTGTACAAATCAGGCGGGATAATCCAAATGGATTCACAAAGATGCTCACCTCCTGGCTAACAACCTCAGATCCAGCAGCTCATCACTGGGGTTTGCTAACGATCACCAACCTGGTCGAAAAACCTGATGATAAAGACCTCCCGACTATTTTCGAGTTATTAAAATCACTTCTATGGACGAATGATCCATCAACTCGGAAAGACCTGGTTCAGTGCATTAGATCTTTATATAGTATTTCCCCTTCTGAGACAGAGTATTTTCTCGTAGAATCATTAGAAGACACCAAAGACGAGGGTTCACTTAAGAATTTTTCAAGATTATCCAGGGAGCTTCCGGTTGATTTATTCAAAAAGATCAAGCCCATCCTTCAAACAAAAATATCCTCATTTCAAAACCAGAAATGAAAAACTAAAGGGATGCTCTTTTATTAATTCGGTAAAATCTGGTATAATTGTTCGCCGTGACTGGACCTACGGGTGGTTATAGCTACCTGTCTGGAGACCTGCAAAAACATAAAGGAGAAGCATACGTCATGCCATTAACAAAAGAAGTCAAAACAAAATTGATCGAGGATTTTCATCGCCACGAAAGTGACACTGGCTCACCTGAAGTACAGATAGCCATATTGACCAAACGTATCGTTCAATTAACCGATCACCTGCGAGTTAATAAACACGATGAATCATGCCGGCGGGGACTTTTAATGCTGGTGGGTCAACGAAGAAGGCTATTGGCATATTTAAGAAAAACCAATTATCAAAAGTACCTGGCGCTAACAGAGAAGTTGAACCTGCGCCGTAAGTAATTTACAGTTTACCCTGGTAGATGGGTGATCACCCATCTACTCTTTTTATAATGGCTCGGTTGGGAATTGAATAGTGCTGCCAACAACGGTTGGCATCTCTCTTCAGTCCCCTACTGGGCGGATGAATAGGAGACACAATGCAACCCAATTTTAAACGTTACACCACCACGGTGGGTAACCATACTATTGCCATAGAGACTGGCAAACTGGCTCACCAGGCAGGTGGAGCGGTAACCGTTCATTTGAACGATTCCATCATATTTGCCTCAACTACAATGAGCCCAAAGAAACGTGAAGGTATTGATTACTTTCCATTAAGCGTGGATTATGAAGAACGAATGTATGCGGGAGGAAAAATCCCTGGCTCTTTCTTCCGACGTGAAGGAAGACCACAAGGTGATGCCATCCTGACATCAAGGCTCACAGATCGACCTTTAAGACCCCTGTTCCCAGATGGAATGCGAAACGATGTGCAAGTTATTGTTTATTCAATATCATCTGATGAAAAGGATCCTCTGGATATCCTGGCGATCAATGCAGCATCTGCAGCAATGACAATCTCTGATATTCCCTGGAATGGACCCATTGGTGCTGTCCGTATCGGTCGAATTAATGGTGAATTCATCATCAATCCGACCTTTGAAGAATTGTATGCATCCGACCTTGATCTGCGGCTGGCTGGAACGAAGGAAGCCATATCCATGGTCGAATGCGGAGCCAATGAGGTTCCTGAAGATGTTATGGTTGCTGCACTCGAATTGGGATTTAAATCCATTCAACCAATCATCGAGCTGCAAAACCAGATGGCGCAAGAAGTTGGTAAAACCAAGAAAGAAGTTGAAACCCAGACGCCAGACCAAGATCTTAAAAAGAAAGTTTATGAGTTCTCAATGCAATCATTGATCGATCTACTTAATCAGAATCTCGCCAAACTTGAATTCTATGGCGGGATCGATGAATTGAAAGAAAAAGTGGTTGCAGAATTTTATGATGAGGAAAACAGCACTGGTTATACAGAAGATGAGATAAAGAGTGCATTCTCTGATGCTGAAGCAAGGGTCATTCGCGAAAGAATATTAAAATCCAACAAACGAATTGACGGAAGGACCTGTGATGAAGTTCGACCCATCTGGTGCGAAGTCGGTTTCAGCCCACGTGCCCATGGTTCTGCGATCTTTACCAGGGGTGAAACCCAGGTACTATCTTCTGCTACATTGGGAAGTTCAGGAGATGCACAGACTCTTGATACCCTCAATCCATTAAAATCAAAACGCTATATGCACCATTACAATTTCCCACCATTTTCAACCGGTGAAGTGAAACCTCTACGGGGACAAAGTCGTCGAGAGATTGGACATGGCGCTTTGGCAGAAAGAGCTTTATTACCAGTCATTCCAGAAAAGAGCGAGTTTCCTTATATCATCCGGGTAGTTTCCGAAGTATTGGCTTCCAATGGCTCATCTTCCATGGCATCAGTTTGTGGGTCCACTTTATCCCTGATGGATGCAGGTGTACCAATAACTGCTCCCATTGCAGGTGTTGCCATGGGATTGGTCAAAGAAGGAGATGACTATGCGATCCTGACAGACATCCTTGGAACAGAAGATCATCTTGGAGATATGGATTTCAAGGTGACAGGTTCCACAAAGGGAATCACAGCCCTTCAGATGGATATCAAGATCAGTGGAGTCAGCTCTGAAATCATGTCCCAGGCATTGGAACAGGCACGCAAAGCCAGGCTTCATATCCTTGATAAAATGCTGGCTGTCCTACCGGCTCCGCGTCCTGAACTGAAAGAGCACACACCCAGAATTACCACCATCAAGATACCGATCGATAAAATCGGCGCAATCATTGGTCCTGGTGGAAAGAATATTCGTGCCCTCCAAGAAGAGACCAATACAAAGATCGATATTGAAGAAGATGGCACTATCTATATCTCGAGCACTGATGCTATTGGTGCAGAAATTGCAAGGGAAAGGATCGAATCAATAACTGAATCCGCACAAATCGGCCAGATCTACACAGGAAAAGTTGTACGTATCGCAGATTTCGGCGCTTTTGTGGAGATCCT
>DATEUN010000073.1:0-27550 GCA_035283125.1 Anaerolineales bacterium | reverse complement strand
AGAGGGTTGTCGAATATTGAATTCCTTGTGATCTCAACCGAGACCAACCCGGTTGTTAACGCTCGCTGCAGCAAAATGAAGGTTGAAGTCCATCAGGGAATACAGGACAAAGCCCGGGTACTGAATGAGGTTGTTTCATCTCGGGGTTTGCCTGCTGAAGAAGTGGTTTTTATTGGCAATGATGTCAATGATCTCGGTTGTTTTGATGTGGCAGGTTATGCAGTTGCTCCAGCAGATGCCGAGAAAGTGGTCACCAGGCGGGCAGATCTTGTCCTCAACAGGAAAGGTGGGCAGGGTGCCGTTCGGGAGTTTTGTGACCTGATCCTTGATTCAATTACTGGAAAATAATAACAGAACAGGAGAATGCAAATGACTCGTGAAGTCCGCATTGGAAATAGATTGATTGGAGACGGTCATCCCGTCTATATCGTCGCAGAGATCGGCATCAATCATAATGGTGATGTCAACATGGCCAAGGAATTGATCGAGGCTGCTAAACATGCTGGTGTGGATGCAGTCAAATTTCAGAAGCGTACGCCCGAATTATGTGTTCCCCCGGATCAGCGCGGACAAATGCGTGAGACTCCCTGGGGGTATATTTCCTATCTCGATTACCGTTACAAGGTCGAATTCGATGAGAAGGAATATGAAGAGATCGACCGGCACGCCCGTCAGGTCGGAATTGATTGGTTTGTGTCGGTTTGGGATGAACCATCTGTGGACTTCATTGAAAGGTTCGATCCACCTTGCTACAAAGTACCTTCAGCTTCCCTGACCGACCTTGCATTGCTCAAACACTTGCGCAAGACCGGTCGCCCAATGATCCTCTCCACTGGCATGTCCACTCGTGACCAGATCAGCAAGGCTGTCGAGGCCATTGCACAGGAAAACCTTGTCATTACTCATGCCACCAGTTCTTACCCATGTGATCCGAACGAATTGAACCTGCGCATGGTTGAAACCTTGCGCGGGATGTTTGATTGTCCGATTGGCTATTCCGGGCACGAGGTTGGCTTGGTCACATCCGCGGTGGTCATTGCCCTTGGTGCCTGTATGGTTGAAAGACACATCACCCTGGATCGGGCGCTGTGGGGTTCCGATCAGGCAGCTTCGGTTGAACCGGGCGGATTTGAACGTTTGGTCAAGTATATTCGTGTCACCGAAGAAGCTTTGGGTGATGGGGTCAAGAAAGTGTATCCAAGTGAATTATCCTCACTTCGAAAACTGCGGCGTGTGTCAGATTAAGAAGATTAAAAGGGTTGGTTAAATTTCTGGTTGTGAACTTCTTTAATAATATTGTTATGAATTGAATAGTAAAAAAAAACGAATGCATACCATTATGAAAAAACGATCCGCTAATCCAAAAGAATCACAGGAAAGATCAGCTTTTATCAGGTTTCTGGAAAGGGTACCTTTGTATCCTTTCCTTGTTGCCATTTATCCGGTAGTCTATTTATTGTCCGAGAACATATCCGAAATAGGTCCCATAGCTGGGTTAAGGTCAGCGCTCTTGTTTTTATTGCTGGCTGTTTTGTTTTATTCCTTTTCTTTGCTCCTCTCCAGAGATTCATCCAGGAGTGGTTTAATGACGTTGTTTGCAGTTCTGGCTTTCTTCCTGGTCTTTTTCGTTGTTTATGCACCTGCCTATCGTTTCTTGCGGGAGGTGACCATTTTGGAAATAATGTTTGGTCGCCACCGATACTTGCTTATTTTTACAATCGTGATTTTATTGACGGTCTTATTTTCAACCTTGATTCTTACCCGGCGCTTATCCCCTGGTTCTATTCGATCAATCACCCTGGCAGTCAATTGTTCCACTTTATTATTGCTGCTTATTCCAACAATTACGATTATTTCCAACCAGGTCAAGTTGGCTCGCAGTGTTTCCCCGGCTGATGTGGATCTTCCTCCCATCGAACAATCATTGGTCTCTGCCAGCCAAACGCAACCCGATGTTTACTACATCATTCTGGATATGCTCACCAGCGATAATGCCCTCGCTCGTTTATTGGATTATGATGACCCATCCTTCACGGTTTCCCTTCAACAGATGGGTTTTTATGTTCCGAAATGCAGTCGCAGTAACTATCCTAAAACCCAACTATCCATCACCTCATCATTGAACATGGATTACATCCAATCATTATCGAAATCCACCGATACCTCCTCCCTTTACCCATTGATGCTGAATAACAGGGTTCGAAGAAGCCTGGAAGCAGCTGGATACCAGACAATCGCTTTTGAAACGGGTTATTCATATACAGAACTTAAGGATGCTGATCGATATTTACAGACCATCTCTTCAGTTTGGGATTGGTTGTTATTTCCCGGTGTCACACCTTTTGAAAGTCTTATTCTGGATATCTCAGGCGGGAAGATCTTGTACGAGACCAAGGATTCACTTTCCCGGCAGATGCAGGTAATGATAGATGCATCATATCTTCAATATCGCCAGCGAATTCTGTTTGAGCTTCATTCATTGGCAGACCTTCCATCAGAGCCTGGACCCAAGTTCATTTTTGCCCATATACTTGCACCACACAGTCCTTTTGTATTTGATGCCAATGGTGGTTTCTTGTTCCGGCGGACACCCTTCTCTTTGAACAGCGACAAGGAATACGACTGGAATAGTTTTAAATTAGCCTACGTGAACGAATTGATCTATTTGCGAAAAGTGGTCCTTGATCTCGTACAGAAGATCATTGCAGAGAGCGAATCCCCGCCGGTGATCATTATTCAGGGTGACCACGGAATTCCTTGGCCTGCTGCAGAAAAGGCACAATTTGATATCTTCAATGCATACTATCTTGCAGGTGGATCAGCTTCCGGGCTCTACGATGAAATTTCCCCTGTCAATAGTTTCCGGGTTGTGTTTAATGATCTGTTTGGAACAGAGTATGATTTATTATCAGATCAGTCATTTTTATACGACAAGGATTACGGATCAATGACCCTTTTCACTGATTCAATTCCATGTCCATGATGAACAAGGTCGCCTTATTAATTAATAACGATTATCAACGAGGAACACGCCGGATTTTGAAACGAATTATGGGGTTGTCTTTCCAAAATGGAAAGGATTAATAAAATGGGATCGTTGATCAACCGTTTGCAGATCCACCTGGCTGGTTTGCGAACTGATTTAAGAACCATCAGGCTGGCCCGTCAGGTTTCCCGTCATTCACAGGTCAAAGTTGATCCGAAACCCATCATTATTTTTAATGCCTCAACAAGGTTGAACACCCTAAGCCAGAATGCTGGCTTTGCGATGTTGGCTGGGTGGGCACTCCAATTATCCGGTCACCAGGTCGTTCATTTTGTCTGTCATGCAGGGATGGCTCGTTGTGTGCTTGGAACAGATATGGATGATTTTTCAAAGGAACCTCCCTGCCATTCCTGCATTCGTCAATCCAGGTTGAATACCCATGCATCCACGGTTCATTTCTTTGAATACCACGATGATGTCGCGCTACGTAACAAACTCGAATCTTTTTCGCTGGATGAATTGCAGTCTTTCGAATACCACCTGGATGAAAACAGCATCCCCCTTGGAAAACTTGTCATTCCTTCCATCCGTTGGCGTTTGCGGCGCAGCAACCTTCAGGATGATGAAGAAACCCGTTTTTTATATTTGCAATACATTCTTTCAGCGGCGAATGTTGCCCGGGAATTTGAGAAGGTATTGGAACAGGTTCAGCCCAAAGCAGTTCTTGTCTTCAATGGTCAATTCTTCCCGGAAGCGGTTGTTTCCTTCCTCAGTCGCAGCCACGGAATTCACTGCATAACCCATGAAGTTGGGATGCAGCCGCTCAGCGCTTTCTTTACAGAGGGCGAAGCAACTGCCTACCCGGTTGACATGCCAGGAGACTTCTCACTTGATGTTGCCCAGGATGTCCGCCTCGACGACTACCTCGGGAAACGCATCCAGGGAGATTTCACCATGGCTGGGATTCGTTTCTGGCCTGACATGAAACCCCTTGACCCCCAATTTTTACAGAAGGCGGAACAATTCCAACAGATCGTACCCATATTTACAAATGTAATTTTTGATACCAGCCAGCCGCACTCCAATACGGTTTTCACTGATATGTTTTCCTGGCTTGATCAGGTTCTTCTTATGATCAGGAAATATCCTGAAACACTGTTTGTGCTTCGTGCCCACCCGGATGAAAAGCGTACAGGAAAAACCAGCGTGGAGAGCGTTTCAAATTGGGTTGCCAGGCATCACGCCGATGAATTGGATAACCTGGTTTTTGTTGATTCCCTTGAGTACCTCAGTTCTTATGATCTGATCAGGCGCTCCAAGTTCGTGTTGATCTACAATTCCACTATCGGAATGGAAGCAGCTGTTATGGGTAAGGTTGTCCTTGCTGCTGGTCGCGCTCGTTTCTCTCCCTATCATATGGTTTATTTTCCGAAGTCTCCTGCAGAATACTTCCATATGGCTGAGAATTTCCTTGCCAGAAGATCATTGGAAGCACCGCGGGAATTTCAATTAAATGCCAGGCGATTCCTTTATTACCTTCTTTATCGTGCAGTCATTCCTTTTAATGACTTCCTTGAACCTTCCCCTGTTCCAGGAGTGATTCAACTCAAACGCTTCAATTGGCAGGATATACGTGGATCAAAACCAATACAGTCCCTTGTCAGAAGTATCATCGAACGGACACCGTTTATTTTTCCTCAGGATCCGAAATGAACGAAATGAACCGCTACCAATGCTCGCTCATCATCCGGGCATATAACGAAGGGAAACATATCGGCCGCCTGCTTGAAGGGATAAAGCAGCAGACCATCAGGGATGTTCAGGTCATCCTGGTTGATTCTGGTTCGAAGGATGATACCGTGCAAATTGCGGAAAATTATGGCGCGGAAGTCATCACTATCACCCCCGAAGAATTTACCTTTGGCAGGTCTCTCAATCGCGGTATCTCGGCGGCTCAGGCAGATTTTGTGATCATTGTCAGTGCTCACTGTTATCCTGTCTTTCCAGATTGGTTGGAACAACTATTGATCCCTTTTCAGGATGACCAGGTTGCCTTGAGTTATGGCAAGCAGAGAGGTGGGGCGACCAACAAGTATTCTGAACATCAATTCTTCCGTAAATATTTTCCCGATATCTCAATGGCAAGGCAAAGCCAGCCGTACTCCCATAATGCCAACGCTGCCATCCGCAGATCTGTTTGGGAATTGCACCCCTACAACGAAAACCTTACTGGCCTGGAAGATCTTTCCTGGAGCAGTTGGGTACTACAGGAAGGTTATGCCATATCGTACGTGGCGGAGGCAGAGGTAATCCATCTCCATGACGAAGGTCCCAGCCAGACGTATAATCGTTATATGCGTGAAGCCATTGCCTTAAAGCAGATCCTGCCGGATAGTCGTTTCAGTCTCTGGAACTTTCTTCGTCTTTGGACCAGCTCGACCATTTCAGATATTCTTCAGGCTCGCCGGGAGGGGGTATTGGGCAGGCATCTGGCGAGTATCCTCTGGTTCCGTCTCATCCAATACTGGGGTACGTATCGTGGGTATTCTTTTTCCGGTAAAGTGGATGCCAGCCTGCACCAGGCATTCTCCTATCCACCCGGCATCCTTGCAGATAAGACACCTGCCCCGCGACCGATCCAACCCATTGAGTATTTAAAAAAGGATGGTGAGTAATGAATGGGAAAAAGATCGTTGTTTTGGTACCGATGCGCCATCATTCCCAGCGGGTTCCCGAAAAAAACTTCCGACTGTTGGCAGGCAAACCGCTTTACCATCACATTATTACAACCTTGCTGTCTATACCACGCATCCACAAGGTGGTGGTTGATACCGACTCCAGCACCATCATCGCAGGGTTAAAGAAAAATTTTCCTTCGGTCATCATATTGGAACGTCCGGAATTCCTGAGGGCTGATACTGTCCCGATGAATGATATCCTCCTGTATGATACTTCTCAGGTTGAAGCTGATGTTTACCTTCAAACCCATAGTACAAATCCGCTCTTGAAGGTGGAGACGATCAACCAGGCAATTGATGCCTTTCTGGTTGCTTTTCCTGCCAGGGACTCCTTGTTCTCGGTTACGCGCCTTCAAACTCGCTTGTGGGATAAAAATGGCAGGGCAATTAATCATGATCCATCAGTTCTCTTGCAGACCCAGGATCTTCCTCCTGTTTTTGAAGAGAATTCATGTTTGTACATGTTCACAAAAGAGATCCTGGAGAAGCGCCACAATCGTTTGGGTGACAACCCGTTGATGTTTGAGATGGATGCAGATGAAGCCTGGGATATTGATGATGAACTGGATTTCTCGATCACGGAATTCTTGATGAAGAGAAAAGATACCGTTTAAGAATTTTTGATTCATTAAGATTGATTTAAAAAAAATTACAAAGGAACGAATGCAGCTTAAATTATTAATATGAAAAAAATATTTACAAACTTTTCCAAACGACCCTGGTATCCACTTCTTCTGAGCATATATCCGGTCTTGGCTATGTTTGCAGCCAACCTTGGCGAAGCCAGGTTGAATGTCGTTATCCGCCCGATGGTGGTTTTTTTCCTGGGGACCGCACTTCTCTTTATTATCTTCCGGATCCTGCTGCGGGATTGGCACCGGGCAGCATTTGTTTCCTCATCCTGGCTCTTTCTATTTGCTACCTATGGACACCTTGTCATTTTTCTGCAGGATCAGGAAATAAATATCTCTTCAAAGTTTATCCTTGCTCTCTGGCTTGTTTTGGCTGTCGTGATTATTTGGTTGGCATTTCTCAAGAAGATCCAATTTCGATCATTAGCACCCGTGATCAACTTTGTGGCAGCGCTTCTTATGATCTTTCCGCTGTACCAGATTTTGTCGATCAAGATCCAGAATATACTCTTTGATCGCAGTGTTAAGAATTCGCAGACATCAGAGATTGATCCCCAATTGCGTGCCAATCTGCCCGATATCTATTACATCATCTTGGATATGTTCACTCGTTCCGATCTGATGGAAATGGCATACGGTTATGATAATTCTGAATTTATTCAATTCCTGGAAGGCAAAGGTTTTTATGTCGCCAATTGCAGCCAGAGTAATTACATGCGCACAGATGTAGCACTCGCGTCCACCCTTAATTTGGACTATCTTCAAAACCTGAGTGCTAAATTCAAACCGGATACGTACAGCCGAACGTACCTGTTTGAAATATTAAAACACAGCGAGGTACGAAAGACACTTGAAGCAGTGGGTTATAAGACAGTGGCGTATGCCACCGGTTTTCCCTGGTCTGAATTTGATGATGCAGATGTATTTTTGGCTCCTTCCCCGCTGAAAACCACCATCACCGATTTTGAGCAGTTGTTATTAAGCACCACCCTGGCAAGGTTGTTGGATGATTACGGTTTTATTGATTCATTCCAGGTTTCCAGCCAGCATTATAGTGAACGCACAAAATATGTATTTGAAAGTATCCCTGATGTGGTGAATATCCCTGGTCCCAAATTCGCTTTTATCCATATCATCAATCCTCATCCCCCTTTTGTTTTTGGCCCGGATGGAGAACCAACTGACCCGGCAGATTTCCATAATGCTGATGATAAAATTACCCGGGAATTTTTCGCCGAAGGGTATATTAACCAGGTTCAGTATGTGCAAACCCAGATGGAACAGGCGATTAATACCATCCTCCAAAATTCCACGACACCACCGGTCATCATCCTGCAGGGTGATCATGGTCCCTGGTTGCAAACCAATAACAAGCGTTTCTGGATACTTAATGCTTACTATCTTCCAGGGGGATCGGTCGATTTATACCCCGCCATTTCACCGGTTAATTCTTTTCGTATCGTATTGAATAATTACCTGGGGTATAAATATCCTTTGTTGGACGATATCAGCTACTTCTCGCCTATTCCATATATCTATGATTTCAGCTTATATGGAAATCCCTGCAAATGAAGGTGATGTTATAAGATGACAACCATTCTGCTATCTGCCCCATACATGCTGGCTTTCCTGGATCGCTTCAAACCCATCCTGGAAGGTTACGGGCTGGATCTGATCACTCCAGAGGTCCATGAGCGTATGGAAGAGAACGAATTGATCTCTCTGGCTGGGCAATTCGATGGCGCAATTTGTGGCGATGATCGTTTTACCGAACGTGTCCTCAAAGCGTGTCTGCCTCGCTTGAAAGTGATTTCAAAGTGGGGAACAGGGGTGGATTCGATAGACGCCGATGCCTGCAGCAGGTTGGGAATTCACCTAGCCCGAACGTTGAATGCCTTTACCTTGCCGGTATCAGATTCCGTAATGGGATATATGCTGGCTTTTGCACGGAAACTGCCATGGATGAACATCGATATGAAAGCGGGGCGCTGGGATAAAATTCTTGGGCGCTCTCTTAGTGAATGCACCCTCGGGGTTATTGGAGTTGGCAATATTGGAAAAGCGGTCATCCATCGGGCACATGCTTTCGGCATGAACATACTTGCCAACGACATCATCGCCATCGATCCTGTTTTTCTTTCAGATCACCATGTAACCATGACCAGCCTCGTAGAACTGGTGGCAGGATCGGATTTCATCAGTGTGAATTGTGATCTCAATCCTACCAGTGTTCATCTCATCAATGACCAGCTTCTCACCAGGGTCAAACCTGGTGCAATTTTGATCAATACCGCCCGGGGACCTATCGTGGATGAACCCGCACTGGTCCGTGCCTTAAAATCCGGATTGTTGGCTGGCGCAGCGCTCGACGTTTTCGAGCAGGAACCACTCCCCAAAGATAGTCCCCTCTTGACCATGGAAAACGTGATGCTGGCACCCCATAATTCCAATTCAAGTCCGGTTGCATGGGAGCAGGTTCATGAAAATACCATTCGAAATTTATTGGACGGTCTTGGGATACCTTCAGAAGGATTGCAGATTTAACTAAATTTTTAAGGCTTTTTGATAACATACATGTATGGGAAAGGGATTTGAAAATGAATGATTCCAAGCAGACCAAAACAGTATTGATCACAGGTGCAGCGGGAGGGATTGGGCGGGCGGTGGTCGAACTGTTTGCATCGAATGGCTGGCAGGTAGTTGGTGTGGATCGGGTGGATTATGAGGAACAATTTCCATCGAACGGATTGTTCATCTGTTCCGATATCTCGATTCCAGAATCAATGGAATCCATTTTCAGCAGGGTCCGGGCTTTTTCAGGTCGTTTGGATGCCTTGGTGAACAATGCCGCCATGCAAATTGCAAAACCATTGTTGGAAACAACAGTGGAGGAATGGGACCAGGTCATGGCTTCCAACCTCCGTTCCGTATTCCTGAGCGCCAGGCTGGCTTATCCCCTGTTGAAGGAAAGTGATGCAGGTGCCATAGTCAATGTATCCTCTGTGCACGCAGTCCAAACCTCAGCCAATATATCAGCTTATGCCGCCAGCAAGGGTGGTCTTTTGGCGTTGACCCGCGCCATGGCGATCGAATTTGCACCCGATAACATCCGGGTTAATGCCGTTCTCCCAGGCGCAGTCGATACACCGATGTTGCGGGCAGGTTTGGGTCGCGATCATGTCCAGGGAGGGAATATTCATGAACGCCTTGAGAACCTGGCTTCCAAAACGGTTAATGGTCGGGTGGGAACTCCACAGGAGATTGCAGAATCAATATTCTTCCTTGCAGATAATACCCGTTCCTCTTTTATGACAGGTCAGGCATTGATCATTGATGGTGGAGCAACTGCCAGGTTGAGTACTGAATGACTTCCATCTTCAAGAAGTTCGTTCCACCCTGGTTGTGGAGAACCATGCAGCGGAGTTATGATGCTTTCCTGCGCCTTCCTGAAATTCCATCCGCTGCTCTTCACCCTTTGAGGTTCAGAAGCCGGAAAGTTTTATCTGCTCTCAAAAACACCCAGTCAGGTAAACGTTGTTTCATCATCGGTAATGGTCCCAGTCTGAAAACCATCGATTTGGGAAAGCTCAGGAATGAGATCACCTTTGGAATGAACCGCATTTACCTTCTCTTCCCGGAACTTGGGTTTAGTACCACCTATTTTGTTTCCATAAATGACCTTGTTATCCAGCAGTGTGCTTCTGATATTCAATCACTTGATATACCGAAATTTCTAGCTTGGAGGTCTCACAGGCATCTCCTTCCTTCTAAAGACATCAACTACCTTTATACAACCTACACCGGGGCAGGCTTCAGCCGCGATGTAACTGGTCGGGTTTGGGAAGGAGCAACTGTCACTTATGTCGCACTGCAGTTGGCGTACCACATGGGATTTTCAGAAGTCATCCTGGTTGGTGTGGATCATAATTTCATTTCCAGGGGAGATCCCAATAAAACCATTACCTCCGTTGGGGATGACCCTGATCACTTTTCTCCGCAATATTTCGGCAAGGGTTTTAATTGGCAACTGCCTGATTTGGTAACTTCCGAATTGGCTTATCGAATGGCAAACAATGCATTTAATAAGGCTGGTCGTAAGGTTTTGGATGCCACCCGGGGAGGCAAATTAACGGTTTTTCCAAAAGTTGACTATGATTCGTTATTCTGACCTGATGAGATCAGATCAACGGATTTATTTTAAGCTTCTGGAATTACCGGCCGGATAATATGAAAAAATTCCTTTCCAATACTCCATTTCATCCAATTTTATTTGCGATCTATCCCATCATTGCATTATTTGTAGTAAACATCAAGGAAATCAGGTTCGAAATTATTGTCCGTTCGCTGATTCTATCTGCATTATTTGCATTGTTGATCATATTGTTCTTGAGGTTGATCCTAAAGAATTGGTACAAAGCAGCTGTGGTAACTTCCTTGTTCCTTATTTTGTTTTTTACTTATGGACACTTGTATCATTATTTCCAGCAAAGGGGATTCATATTCCTTGCTAGGCATCGCTACCTGTCGTTGATTTTTATTTGTCTATTCTTGTTATTCTTGTGGGTTGCTCTTCGAAAAGTTAAGAACTACGAAAGTTTAACCTTGTCACTTAACAGTATTGGCTTAATCTTATTGATTTTTCCATTGATTCAGATCATTGTTTTTTCATTTTCAGTTACAAGAGATATCAAGATTGTTCAAAACTTTCTTTCAGATGGAGAGCATGTTTCACAACCTGCAGCAGAGGCGAATCAATTTCCGGATGTTTATTATATTGTGCTGGACACATACACGCGCCAGGATGCCTTATTAAAGGATTTTAATTTTGATAATTCCCCGTTTTTTGGGGAATTAAGAGACATGGGTTTTTATGTAGCTGATTGCAGTCGAAGTAACTACAGTTATACCGAAGCTTCCATGGTTGCAACTTTGAATCTGAATTATCTTCCAGCCTTGTTTGCATCCCTTCAAGATCGGGGTATGAGTAGTGGTGAAATATGGGTGCTGATCAAGAAGAGCATAGTGAGAGAGGAATTGGAGTCAATAGGATATCAAACAGTGGCTTTTCAAACAGACTATAAATGGAGTAGTTTTGGAGATGCCGATGTACTCCTTGGTCTTGGAAATGCTACTGCTAATTCTCTGGTCATAAAACCATTTGAAACCATGCTGATCAGAAGTACTGCCCTGCTTCTTCTGGATGATACGATAAAAAAGATTTCTTACCAGCAAATGGATATTTCAAACCATCCATTTGCTGACCATATAAGTCTGCAGTTATTCACTCTTGATCAATTATCCCAGGTACCGTCAATTCCTGGTCCCAAATTTATTTTTGTCCATATCCTCATTCCTCATGTTCCTTATGTTTTTAATGCTGAAGGTGATATTCTTACTGACCCGGGGTACTTCAGCGGGAATAATTCCATGGCTGTCAATGAAGATTATCTAAAGAAAGGATATATTGGTGAAGTAGAATTTATCAATTCCCGTATGCTGCAAATATTTTCTGAGATTCTTGATAATTCCCGGATACCTCCAATTATTGTGATCCATGGGGATCATGGTCTGCGGGATGATAACCGGTTGGAAATATTTAATGCATATTATCTGCCTCAAAACGGAAAAGAAAATCTATACTCATCAATATCACCAATGAATTCGTTTCGTGTAATTTTTGATACATATTTTGGAACCCACTATGGTTTATTGCCTGATGAAAGTTATTTAACAGATGATTTTTCCCGGCAATCACCCGAAACTTCTCCAGCATGTATGGACATGATCGGTAATTAGCAATTCTAGGAAAAAGTAATTACATGAAAGTTTCCATCGTTACCCCCTCATTTAACCAGGCAGCCTTTCTGGAACAAACCATGCGATCGGTCCTTGACCAGGGATATCCCGACCTTGAATACCTGCTGGTTGATGGAGCTTCCACCGATGACAGCCAGGAGATCATAGATAAATACTCTGAACTGTTGGCTTGGTGGGTTTCTGAGCCGGATTCCGGACAGGCAGAAGCCATCAATAAAGGGCTTATCAAAGCGTCCGGGGATATCGTTGCCTGGCTCAACTCGGATGATATCTATCTGCCCGGTGCCATCCAAAAAGCTGTTGCTGTTTTCGAAAAATATCCCGAAACCGGATTGCTCTATGGGGATGTTTTGGCGATTGATGAACATGGTGGTACAACCAACCAGTTGAAATATAAGGATCTCTCTTTATCAGACCTGGCAGCTTTTCATGTTATTGGACAACCTTCTGTCTTCATGCGCAGAAGTGTTCTTGAGCAGGCTGGTTATCTCGATGAATCATACCATTTCCTTTTGGATCATCACCTTTGGCTGCGTATGGCACAACTTGCAAAGATACAGCATATACCGGTCATGCTCTCCGGTGCACGTTTCCATCCAGGAGCTAAAAATGTATCCCACGCAGCAGAATTTGGGAAGGAAGCATTTCGCATCCTGGATTGGATGGAAACCCAACCAGGTTTGAAAGTCATTCTTGAAAGTGATCGTAATCGTATCAGGGCTGGAGCACACCGTTTGAGTGCATTCTACCTTTTGGACGGTGGTGACGCACCTGCTTCCCTTCGCGAGTATTATCGTTGTTTTCGCCTGGATCCTCGTACAGCCTTTCGAGGCTGGAAACATCTTCTTTCAGCTTTGTTCAGCATTATTGGACTGGATCGTGTAGGCAGGGCTTATCGCCAAATCCGCAGGTTCCTGGCAGGTAGAAGATCATGATTATGGATTTTCTCGATCCAATCAGAGATTTTCTAAACCCTTCAACCCAATTTCATGCTATCATAGCCGGTATCACCGAACGAGGAAAATACACGTGCCGTTCTCAACAAAATTGATCAAATCGATTGAATATCTTTCTCTGCCGTTCCAGTATCCCGGTCGGTTTCTTCCTCTTATCGGCAAACTCATCACCAATCGCACCCTTGTTCACGAAATGCCGCGCCTCACCCCCCAGAGGGTCTGGTTCCAAAGGGTAGGCATACAGACTGTTCTGGATGTCGGCAGTTTTGTTGGTTCTTTTGCCTATGCGATCCGCCATATTCTGCCTGCTGCCAAAATAATTTCGTTCGAACCACTTAAGGATAATTATGATGATCTGGTCAGGAACCTGGCTCCCTTTGGTTTATTCCAGGCATTCAACACCGCCATTGGAGATCACCAGGGTGAATTGGAATTCTACCGTAGTGATTTCAGCCCATCTTCCTCTGCCTTGAAAATGGAGGAACTTCATCGCAACATATATCCTCGATCCGCCCATTCAACCAAGGTAAGAGTTCCTGTAACCACGCTGGATGATCAGTTGGATGGAATTGAATTGGTACCCCCGGTATTCTTGAAGATCGATGTGCAGGGTTATGAAGAAGCAGTATTAAAAGGAGCAAAAGAGATACTTAAGGTTGTGGATTACATCGAAATAGAAGTTTCGTATCAGCCATTATATGAGGGTCAGCTTCTATTTGATGGGTTATACCAGGTTCTGAAAAATGCAGGCTTCCATTTTGCCGGCAACCTGGATTCAATGATTTCACCATTGGATGGCTCCATCCTCCAATCCGATGCCCTGTTCATTCGATCCATATGAATCGGTCTCCGCTCGAATTATCCCTTATCATCCCGGCATATAATGAGGAACAGTTGATCCGTGCAAATCTGGAGACATTGCTGTCATTCCTCACAACGCAATTCTCCAATTTTGAGATCATTGTGGTCGACGATGGCAGCCTTGACCAGACCGCCCGGGTCGTGCGTGCATTCATGAATGATCACACCGAAGTTCGTTTGATCGAACAAAAGGAAAATCTCGGGAAAGGTCATGCGATCCAGCAGGGAGTAAAAGAATGTGAGGGAGAATTTATCATTTTCATGGATGCTGATCTTCCATACGAATTGGATGCAATGGCAGCATTTATGGATGCTCTCCAGGCAGGCTCAGATCTTGTTATTGGATCCCGTCACATGGAAGGCTCTTTGGTCAAGGATGTCCCGCCAGTCAGGTACTTTATTGGCCAGGTCTTCAGTGTGTTGGTTTCTTTGCTGATATTTCCCGGTATTCGTGATACCCAGTGTGGTTTCAAGGGCTTTAATGCTCACGCTGCCCGGGAAATTTACCGGCGCACAACCATTGGCAGGTTTGGAATGGATGTTGAAGTCCTTTTTATCGCTCGAAAATTAAATTTATCGATCAAACAGCTGCCGGTTCGGATGACCAGTTTCCGCAATGACAGCCGTGTGTTGGTTGTTAAGGATTCCATCAGGATGTTCTTTGATCTGTTTCGTATTCGCTTAAATGGATTGCGTGGCATTTATAATTAATATCGATTAGTTGGTTTCGGAGATCATGGATGACTGAAGGATATAAAACACCTGTAAAATTCCCGGATGTTTTTTCCAAACCGAAGATCTGGCTTCTGTTTTCCAGTCTGGTTATCTTGATGCCATTGGTTTTTTATGCATACCTTGGTATTTTTTCGCGACACCAGGCAGATGATTACTGCTATGCCTGGAATGCAACATCACGCTCATTGATCGATTCACAAACAACCTGGTATCGCACAGATTCAAGTCGCTATGCAGCAACCTTCATCATCACGCTCACTGAATTGGTCGGTCAGCGCAGTATTTCAGTATTACCTTCACTGACCATCTTTTTATGGTTGTTGGGAACCTGGTTCCTTTTCAACAAGATTCAACGCTTGCTCAATCTGGACCTCCCTCCCATCGCAGTTTTTCTTCTGGGGGAGATCTGGATCTTTTTTACCTTGTTGCTTGCACCCAATCGTTACCAGGTCCTCTATTGGAGGGCAGGTCTGATAATATATCTTGTACCAATTGTTGTATTAACCTGGCTTGTATTCTTGTTGCTATCAATGCTATCCGGTTCAAATGAGAAAAGAATCCCTGTTTTTGCAGGTTTGCTGCTGCTAATTTTGTTCTTTTTTAATGGAGGTTTTTCCGAAACAATAGCTGCAGTCTTGGTCGGGATGCTTTCATTATCGCTCTTATTTGTCCTTTTATTTGTCAAGGGGAATAACCGCAAACGGTTTCTTACCCTGGTCGGGTTTGCCTTGTTGGGCGCTTTGCTTTCCCTGGCTGTCCTCTTCTTTTCACCTGCCACCCGTATGCGCCAGGGATTGATCGGTCCGCCTCCTGATCTAGTAAACCTCGTATTGATGTCTTTTAAGAATGCTTTCATTTATATGTATATCACTCTTGGTGACCAATCGTTCACTTTGCTCATCCTGCTCCTGATCAGCTTGGTCAGCGCTTTCAGCATCATTTCAACTAGAAATACAGATGCTTCCATCAAACCCTCCAGCCTAGTTTCACTTCTATTTCTGGCACCGCTGGGGGCATTTCTTTGGATTGTATGTGTGACAGCCCCTTTTGCTTATGGTGAATCTTCCTATCCGGAAGCGAGGGTGCTGATTAATGCCACCATGATTATGGTATTGATGGTGATGGTGGAGGGATTGGTTTTGGGACTCACTTTCGGGTTGTTGTATCAACGTTCTTTGGAAACCCCTTCTATGGTCTTAAGGGTTGCGCTTCTTATCGTTCTGTTGTTAATGTGTTTATATCCAATATATTCTGCTCGCCAGGTTTATGCTGTTGAATATCCACTCTATAAACAGAGGGCAATGGATTGGGATCAGCGTGATGCTTACATCCGTTCCCAGCTGGCTGCAGGAAATAAGGATATCACTGTAACAACATTCTTTATGATTGGGAATGTGCTTGAATTCAATCCAGATTCAGGAAACTGGTTGAATGGATGTGCTGCCATGTATTATGGAGCGGATTCCATCTCGGCAGTTTCTCCGTAAAAGGCTGTAACATAAAGGAGGGGCAAGGTAATGACCAACATCAGCAGTAGATCATTGGATTTTTCCATTAGGGGGCTGAAGAAGTTCAAGAATTGGCTCGGGTCAATTCGCACAGTTGGACTGCGTGGATTTCCACCATACATCCGCAGCATACTGGGAAACACATCTGCCCGCTACATCAGCCATGAAGTGGAAGATCTGTCAATTCAGAATTTGCTGTTCCGCTATGCAACTTGTAACGATATGATCTCGTTGATGGGAAAATATCCTCAATATTGCCGCGAGGATCGGGATTCAAACAAGAGTACCGTATGGGGTTTGAAATCAATTGGCACCTTGTTCTGCGTGGATAGGATTGTGCAATTGAAACCGGAAAGGGTATTGGAGATTGGCCCGGGTTGGAACCGTCATTTCGACGAGCACTTTGGCGCTGAGCTTGATTATTGGATGATGGATGATGCCTCGGATATTGGCTGGGATAAGCACAGCCAGGAGAAGTTCGAGCTGTCAGTGGCAGAGAGAAAACATACTCGTTTTGTCCGTGGCTACCTGGGAGGCTTTTCCCCTGAACTGCCTGCGAATGGTTTCGACCTTGTGTTTTCCATCTCCGTGGTGGAACATGTTCCACCTGAACATAAGGCTGGTTTTTACAAGGATATGTACAGGATAGTCAAGCCTGGCGGTTTCATTGCCCATTCCATTGATATGTTCGATGATTCCTTGAACCTTGCAGAATATGAGGTCATCTCAAGGGCAGGTTTCACTCTTCCACGAAAAGCAGATCTCAGGGTTCGGGTACAACCGTCCCAGGGCAACCCCACACTCTTCGAAGATTTATGGACCGTTTATCATGGCTACATGGGACTTAATCGCCCTGATAAATGGGATAACCTGAAAAGGATCTCAGGTCATAATGCCACTCTCCTGGTTTTTGCACAAAAGCCGGTTTGACATGCTGTAATTTATAAAAATTTTAGATCATGTTTTGTTACTATTTGAAAAATTCGTGTTAATTATTTAAACCGAATTAATCAAGGTATGGGATTGGAGTAAATCATGGCCATGACATCAAAAGAAAGAGTTCAAACGGTGCTTTCTGGCGGTATTCCGGATCGTGTACCGATAATCCTTGGAGTGAGCAATGCAACCGGGATGAAGATCAAACCTTATCGAAATATAAAAGAGATCCTTGCTGTAAAAAGTGAGGATAAGTACATCTATGATTGGCCTGAATTGGGGACAGCCCTTCCGGATGAGGTCATCATGAAGCGGTTGCATAGTGATGTCCGGGGAGTCCTCGATCGTTTTCCATGGGAAGTGTATAAAAGGAATCAGGAAAGACCACCGCATACACCATTTATTGATGATTGGGGCGGCGGTCAGGTGGAGATTGGTCCGGATAATTGGTTTCCGAGTCTCGCACCCATGCCTGATGCAACTACGATAAAAGAATTGGAAGAATATCCCTGGCCGAACATGAATGACCCCTTCCGTATCAATCATGTGCGAGCCGAGGCTGAAATCCTATACTATATGAATGAATACGCAATAATGGCCACTCCCTGGCTGATGTTCCCTTTTGAAAGAGCTTTCGAAATGCAGGGTATGGAAAAATTCCTGATGAATCTTGTCAGGAATCCGGATTTTGCCCAGGAATTGCTCAAGAAGAACAACCAGCTTTGTATGCAGCATATGAGTAATTTTCTGGATCAATGCGGAGATCTGATCGATATCATCAAAATTGGCGATGACCTGGGTACACAGCAGAACCTTATGATATCTCCAAAAATGTATCGTTCCATGTTGAAACCACTGCATGCAGAAATGATATCTCTGATCCGTGAGAAGACAAAAGCCAAAGTCTTCTTCCATACTGATGGGGATGTTTTTGACCTCATTGAAGATTTCATCGAAATTGGAGTGGATATCCTCAACCCGATTCAGACTTCAGCAGGAAAAATGTCGGATCTTGAAGCATTGAAAAGTCAATTCGGCAGTCGTATCATATTCTGCGGTGCCATCGATACCCAGCATGTCCTTCCCAATGGCACACCCGAACAGGTTCGACAGGAAGTGAAGCGGGTCATCAACATCCTCGGTAAAGATGGCGGATACATGCTGGCGCCTGTTCATACGGTTATGAACGAGGTGCCTGGGGAGAACGTGCTTGCCATGGTCGATGCCGTAGAGGAGTTTGGTACTTATCCTTTGCAGGCATAAAATAGTTTTTAAATAAAAATTGGAACCCGATCAGGTTCCAATTTTTTTATCAGTGCGATTGTTTTTTTTTATTCCTTTTCATACGGCACACCGTCTGCTGCAGGTGGTGTGCTCTTGCCGACCACTCCCGCCAGCAGGATCATGGTTGCAATATAAGGAGCCATTAAAAGAAAATCTGAGGGGATTGGTACACTCAGGATCGAAAGTCTGGTTCCCAAAGAATCTGCAAACCCGAACAGCATTCCTGCCCCAAAAGAACCTGTTGGAGTGTAATTCCCAAATAGCATTGCTGCCAGTCCGATAAACCCTTTACCCGATGTCATCAATTTATCAAAACGACCAACTGAACCAAGTGTGAAGAAAGAACCGGCAATTCCAGCCACCAATCCGCCCAGCATCACAGCCATGTAACGGGTCCTGAAGACATTGATTCCCAATGTATCTGCTGCCTTGGGGTGCTCTCCAACCGCCCGCACCCTCAAACCCCAGCGGGTATGGTTCAAGGCAACATGGATCACCACCATCAGGATCAGCATGGCATATACAAAGATGCTGTTCTGAAAGAAGATTGGACCGATGATCGGGATATCTTTTAGTACTGGAATTCTCCAGATAGGAAAAATTCCAGGGTTGTTTAGGTTTTGGTAAACTTGTACGAAACGGGCAGATATGTAAGATGTCAATCCGATTGAAAAAATGTTGATCACAGTTCCAGCGATGATCTGATTGGTTTTGTATTTTATTGAGAGAATTGCCAACAGCCAAGCCATCATCATACCTGTTAACATGCCGGCCAGCAAACCAACATACAGATTATGGGAAATCGACCCAATAATGGTGGCTACCAGGGCGGCAGCCAGCATCATTCCTTCAATGGCAATATTCACCACACCAGATTTCTCGCATAGGATACCTGCAAAGGCTCCCAATGTGATTGGCACTGCCCGTTGAATCGTGGTCATGAACAAGCCTTCCAGGTTTAATGATTTCCCGGCCGCGCCCCATACCAGGAAACCAAACACGAATAACCCGATCAGGATTCCCAGGATCCGGTTGCTCCATTGGCGAAGACCGAAGAAGATCTGGGCCAGACCCAGAATTGCACAAGTGACTGAAAACCCCAATAGTGTGTAATAAGAATTCATCTGCCAGTCAGGCAGGATTTTTTCCTGACCTCCTGGATTCAATCCAAAAGTCGTGGTCATCGTGGCATCTACCTTGCTGGTAAATACCAGGTGGATTAATACGCCGATAAGAATGAATACGATCCCCAGGGTGATCTGCCTTGTTTTGGAAACTTCTTCATATTTTTTTTGCCGGATGGAAAGACTCTTGATCATTTTAATTTCCTCCCAGGTTGCTTGCTGCCAGCAGTTGATCTTGTTCCTTGGGTTCTTTTAAACGATAGATTGTGCGGATGATGGCTGGGGCTGCAATGAACATCAGTATGATCGCCTGGATGATCGAGATTATTTCCACCGGAATTCTGGCATCCATTTGCATTTTAGTGGCTCCATTGGTCAGGGTACCGAACAGCAGGGCTGCAAAGCCCACCCCTATCGGGTTGTTATTCCCTAACAAAGCCAGGGCGATACTGTCAAATCCGTAGCCTGACGATATGGCACCGAACAGCGCATGGTTGACCCCCAAAACTTCGATGGCTCCTGCCATCCCTGCCAGTGCGCCTGATAGGGTCATGGCCAGGATGATATTTTGACCTACATTAATACCAGCATACTTGGCAGCATTTGGGTTGACACCGACCATCCGCAGGTTGAATCCCCAGGTGGTTTTAAACATGAAGATGTATACCAGGATGATGAACCCGACGGCTATGAAGAAACCAGCATGAAATCGGATTGGGTCTGGGAAAAATCTTGGTAACTCAGCTGATTTCTGGATAGCCGGGCTGACTGATTGGTAAGTATCCGGTCTTCGCAGCGGTCCCCTCAGTAGCCAGTCACTCAATAGAAAAGCGATATAGTTCATCATGATCGTGTTGATCACTTCATGTCCGCCTGTTTTGGCTTTCAACCAGCCTGGTATAAAACCCCACAAACCTCCTCCCACAGCTCCTGCCAGCAAAGCGAATGGGATGTGAATGTATGCCGGCAGCCCGGTGAAGTAGTACCCGACGAACACAGAAGTTGCCGCGCCGATAAATATCTGACCTTCAGCACCGATGTTGAAAACACCAGCCTTGAACCCTAATGCTACAGCCAGGCCTGCAAATATGTAAGGTGTGGTTGCCACCAGGCTTTCAGTGATCGGGTAGAAAGCCCTGGTGATTATGACTTTATCACCGCTTCGTAATGCTTCGATGATGAATCTGGGATCACCTACCGCTCCTTTGAAAAGGGCAGAATAGGATACGGCAACTGTTTTCCAGGCCAGAGCCAGGCCGTCAATAAATGAAGTTTTGAACGCGGTGTACACATCAACATTCGTGATGACGTTGAATATGGCACCGAAGATTAAACCGGTAATGATGGCCAGGAAGGGAATCAGCAGCGATTGCCAGGTGGATCGCTTCTCATTTCTCGAGTTGATTCGTTTACTCATTTCCTCGAAGAAAATGTTCACAGCAATATTTTTTTCTGGTTTCTTTTTGGTCACGGGTCCCTTTTTGTGGATTATTAGTTAATTGCAAATTCTGATAATGCATCCGGGATGATGCCAGCCATGATGAGTCCAACCTCTTCTTTGGAAGCTTTTCCGGCAGGGATGATTGCCAGGATCTTTCCCCGAAACATGACCGCGATCCTGTCAGATAACTGCATGATTTCATCCAATTCTGGTGATACCAACAGAATTGCAACACCTTCATCCCTTTTATTCAGGATTTGGTTGTGAATATACTCGATCGAACCGACATCCAGACCGCGGGTTGGTTGGGATGCAACCAGCAGCGAAATTGGACGGGAAAGTTCCCGGGCGACAATTACTTTTTGTTGGTTTCCTCCTGAAAGGTTGCCTACCAGCGTGGTCACACTTGGTGTGCGGATATCGAATTGTTTTTTTAATTCCTCCGCATGTCTGGTTGCCACTTTCCAGTCAATAAACTTATTTTTGGCAAATGGTGGCAGGTAATAAGTGCACAGGACCAGGTTTTCAAGAACAGGAAAGGGTAGTACCAGGCCGTCTCGCTGCCTGTCTTCTGGTATATGAGCCACTCCCAGTTCGGTGATTTTGCGAGGTGTGCTGTGGGAAACATCTACACCTTCAATTTTGATCTGCCCGCTTGAAAGGGTTCTCAAGCCAGTCAGGGCTTCCACTAATTCAGTTTGCCCATTTCCCTGGACACCGGCGATACCCAGGATTTCTCCGGCTTTGACATCTAATGACACCTCGTCAACTGTTACTTGTTTCTTATTGTCAGTTACGATCAGGTTATTCACTGAAAGGATCTGTTTGCCAACTATTGCAGGAGATTTGTCGATCTCCAGGATGACTTCCCGACCGACCATCATGGCTGCCAGTGAATTCTTTGATGCTTTGTCTGGGGTGGTTTCACCGACCACTATACCCTGCCTGAGTACGATGATGCGGTCTGCCAGGTCAAGCACTTCCCGTAATTTGTGCGTGATGAAGATGATTGATTTTCCCTGTTTTGCCAGGGATCGTATGATCACGAACAGGTCATCTGCCTCCTGCGGGGTCAGAACAGCAGTCGGTTCATCAAAAATGAGCACTTCCGCTCCTCTGAAAAGCAGTTTGATGATTTCAACCCTTTGCTGAACACCTACTGGAAGATCTTTTATCAGGTCGTAGGGATTGACTTCCAGCTTGTATTCCTCAGATATTTCGAGGATCTTTTTGGCTGTTGTTTCAATGTCCAGGAATCCTCCTGCTTTTACATCTTCCTTTCCCAGCATGACATTCTCTGCCACGTTAAAAACAGGCACCAACATGAAATGTTGGTGCACCATCCCGATTCCTTTGTCGATCGCGTCACAGGGAGATTGAAATGTGACCTTTTCTCCTTCAATGTAGATCTCGCCATCATCCGGCTGGTACAGACTGTATAAGACGTTCATTAAAGTGGTTTTACCTGCTCCATTCTCACCCAGCAGGGCGAGGATTTCACCTTTTTCCAATGAAAAACAAACCTTGTCGTTGGCGATTACTCCGGGGAAGACCTTGGTGATATTCTTGAATTCCAAAACAGGAGGCATGGTTCTCCTTGGGGATGCAATAAAAGCATTATAGCATTAAAGAAAAAGGACTGGTAATTTACCAGTCCTTTTTTTAATCATTGAAAAATTTTTAGCGGACGAATTGGTAATCGACAGTTCCAGCGATGATGCCTGCCTGGAGATCAGCAATTTCGGCAATGATGGCAGGGTCGATTGTATCTTTGAAATCTACTCCATACGAGATGCCGACGCCGCCGTTGTCAAGGGTTCCGACGAAGGTGTTGCCGGTGAAGGTTCCATTCACAACTGTTTCGATGGTATTGAACAGCCACATGTCCATGTTCTTTAGTGCACTGGCCAGAACATACTCGCTGTCATCTGCATACAGGACCGACCAATCAGTATCCACACCTACCATCAGGGCACCGCGTTCTTTTACGGCTGCCAGGGTTCCAGCACCAACAGGACCTGCAACTGGCATAATGATGTCTGCGCCTTCATCCAGCAGACCGTAAGTAATGGTTTTTCCCTTGTCCACATCCTCGAAATCACCAACTTCTAGTCCGGTATAAGCGACAGGGTCCCAACCGATCAGTTTGACATCGGTGCCATGGACTTCGTTGTACTTCATCATGCCCATGTAGAATCCGTCCATGAAAGCGGCAGTGGCGGGAAATAATTGACCAACGTAAGTGCCAAGGATTCCGGTCTTGGTCTGTGAGGCTGCCAGGTAGCCCAAAAGGAAGGTAGCCTGGTCAATGTTATAGACACTGGCGGCAACATTTGGGTAAGCAGGGTCCCATGCCATATCTATCATGCCGAATTTCTGGTCTGGGTTGGCTATGGCAGCAGCTTCGGTGGCAAAGTTGATGTTGAATCCAATACCGACGATAAGATCGCAGGTTCCGTCAAGGAATGAGTTGATGTTCTTCTCATAATCTGAAGTCTGTTCGGATTCGAGGAAAGTACCATCCACCCCAAAGGCGGCCATGGCATCGGATGTGCCTTTCCAGGCGGTTGCATTGAAGGACTTGTCATCCACACCGCCCATGTCATTCACGTTGCAGATCTTAATGCCTGCACCTGGAAGGTCACTTACTATGGGGGCTTCTGTTGCTGCTGGTCCGCAGGCACTCAAAGCGACTGCTGCTACCATGAGAACAGAAAATAATACTAACAATTTCTTGGACATTTTTCTCCTCCTGAAGAGAAAGTTGAATTTTTGGGAACACGCGTTCCCACATATGTATAGTATAGCTTCTATGAACAATCAAGGCAAGTTATTTTAAGGTTATTTGTTATCAAGTTGGTATTACATTCTTCATAATTATTTGGATCATGCAATTGGTTGGTTTTCATTTGTTGGTGTATTGAACCCTTGTCATCATCCAGAAAGCCAATCCCATAAAAAAGGTACTGAATAACCACAACCAGCGGTATTCTTGACCAAGTACACCTACTAAAACCCCTCCCAGGGTCGGTCCCACAACAGCTGCCAGTTGGGAAGCAAAGTAATAATTTCCTGTTGATGCCCCGCTCCTTTTCTCATCTCCTTGATCCAGAACCAATGGCAGGCTGTTGACATTAACCAGTGCCCAGAAAAATCCACAAACAACCAGAACAAACACCAGACTGAAAATATTCCTGGCAATAAAGAATCCAACCAGGAGCATTGCTGTCAATCCGGCCAAACCGACCAGGATCGTTCTCCTTAGTCCCCAACGTGTCCCCAAAAGCCCCGATGGGAATGCGCATAGGATAAAAGAAAGAGTCATCGAACCGGTTACAATGGAGGCTGTTCCTGCTTCAATTCCCAATGAGAAAACAGCAATTGATGAAAGCCCGGTTTCCAGTGCACTGAAAGAGATGAACCATAGGAGAATACTCACCAGGATGATCAGTTTATTCCGGTTTGAGTTTCTGAATATCTTCAAAAAATCTTTCAGGAAATTGACTGTTTCAGCAGTTTCAAAATCGATCCGCCTTGGTTCTTTTATAAAGAAAATAATTACCAGGATCGCAGCAAAGGTCGTTATGCTTCCCCACACGAATGGAGCTGATCTTCCATACTGGTTGAATAGATATCCCCCGCCAAAATAGGCTAATAATCCTCCCACACCTCCCATCAGGTTGATCAACCCGTTCACCCTGCTTCGTTCCTTAGCTTGGAAAAGATCTCCCAACCAGGCTGCCGTTGGTGATCGATAGAGAGCCATGCCGATATTGGTGATCAGGATAAAAACCATGATTGCAAACACACTTTGTGCAGTTGGTATGAACAGGAACCCGATCAGGGCTGCAGGTGCTCCCAGCAATATCCATCCTTTCCTGCGGCCGAACCGGTTCCAGGTCAGGTCGCTTTTCGCTCCAGCCCATGGCTGCACAAAGATATTGATAAGGTTGTCCCATGTCATGATGAACATGGCTAAACCTGGCGCCAGTCCGAATCCCTCCACGTTCGGGATCGGACGGTTGGCAGCAATCAGCGATGCATTGAAATCCGGGTTTCCAGCTTGTAAAAAAAGGGGAATGAATTGGTTGAAGATCGGCCAGAAGGCACTGATTCCCAGGTATCCAATTCCCAGGGTTAATGCTCTTTTCCATGGAAAATCATATTTATCCATCGGATCGACCTTCATAAATTCATTTCTGGAATGGTATTTAAATAACGGTTGATCTTACTGTTTCAGATTTCATGGATTTATCAATGAAAATTACGGTTGATTTTCGGCTGCCCGCACATTAAGACTTCGTCGGAAGATAAACACTTTAAAATTTTATCAAACCCTTCACCTTTTTTTTAAAGATGAAGGGTTGTTTGAATTAATCAGTGAATTTTATTATCCGGATCCTAAAGATTCCATTACAGCCTCACCTCGACGAACGCCTGCCATCATTAGGAAAGCGATCAACATGAAGAATGGCGAGATCAGCATGACCGCATTGTAGTTATTACCGGTTAACTGGACAATCCAGCCATTGATATTGGGGCCAGCGATTGCAGCCAGGGTTGAGAACAGGTAATAAAGTCCTGTATATGTCCCAAGTCTGGCAGTGATGGTCATATCCACCACCATGGGCAGAGAGTTAATGTTAATGAAAGCCCATGCGATACCGGCAGCCATCAGGAACAGGCTGATAACCGGAATGGTCCCCAGGATTGGTAATTTGGTAAGAACGATGGTTAGGGTTTCCACAGGCAGGAAATACATGATACCGATCAAGGTTCCAAGAAGAAAGATACCCATCATGATGGTAATTTTTCGTCCAATCTTGGCACCTATCGCACCGGCTACTAAAGCGAAAAGAACAAAGAACAGCGAAAGATGTCCAAGAAGACGACTTCCGTCAGCTTCATTCATTCCAAGATGGTTCTTTGCATACAATGTGAAGAATGCTTCAATGGCATTATAGGCAACAAACCAGAAGAAAATAGCCAGGAAGATTCGGATGGCACTCTTCTCTTTGTCTCTCACGACTTCCATTAGACTCTCTAACATGCCGGGCTGTTTTTCTCTCTCGCCTAATTCTTTCGGTTCGCGAATGAACACCAGAACCAGGATGGCAGCCACGATAACCAGACCTGAACCCATCCAGAAGGGAAATGCCGGGTTCAATTTGTACAAAGCTCCACCGCCAATGAACGATATGATCGCACCAACGCCGCCCATAAAATTGATGATGCCATTCGCTTGAGACCTGTATTGTGATGGAGTGATATCAGGCATAAGTGCCACTACGGGCGTTCGCCAGAATGCCATGCTGAGCAGCAGGGTGCTTGTGCAGGCAACGAACAGGGGTAGTACGGCTGCCAGAGGGATGATCCCAAAGACCAGGGCACCGATCGGAGCTCCGATAAGAATGAAAGGCATTCGCCGTCCAATGGGACTGCGCAGCTTGTCCGACCAGGCACCAACCGGTGGTTGGATGAACAGGGCAGCGATGTTATCCAGGGTCATGAAAAAACCGATCCAGGCTGGTGCCAGGCTGAATTTTTCCGCTAGGAAAATTGGAACAAAAGCATTGTATACACCCCAGATGACGCTGACACCAAAAAAACCAAAACCGAGCAGAAAGATCTTTCCGTAACTGAATTTCATGGTGGTCTCCTTAAAGATAATTGAATTCGAAAAGATTGGTTAAAAAGAAAACCCCGTGCATTTCGGAATGGTATCGATTTGCAGCGGGATTCATGGTTTTTCATCTTCACCAGGGAAAGTATCGAGTGTTTTCAGAAATTCCAGGTCTTTATTGGATAAACTCGCTTTTTCCAGGATATCCGGTCTTCGTATCTTTGTTCGCAGGATCGACTGCTCCCTTCGCCATTGTGATACCTTGGCATGGTCTCCCGAGAGAAGTACATCCGGCACCTGCCAGCCCCGGTATTCAGCTGGGCGGGTGTAGTGAGGATACTCAAGCAGCCCGGATGAATGGGAATCATCAGCCGCACCGTCCGGGTCTCCCAAAACACCAGGCACCAGCCGGGTCACCGCGTCGATCAGCATGAGCGCGGGAAGTTCCCCGCCGGTCAGCACGAAATCTCCGACCGATATCTCGTCAGTTACCAGGTGTTCACGAATACGTTCGTCAACCCCTTCGTAGCGCCCACAAAGAAGGGCAAGGTGGGGGACCTGGACGAGTTCCTCAGCCACTCTTTGCGTGAAAACCCTTCCCTGCGGTGTCAGCATGATCACCGGGCAGGAGGGTGGTGCGCCCAGTACAGATTCGATTGCGGAAAAGACGGGTTCAACCTTCATGACCATGCCGCCCCCTCCACCATAAGGAAGGTCGTCAGTAACATGGTGGCGGTCAACTGCCCAGTCGCGAATATTATGTACAGCCACCTTTAAGGATCCTCTTTGTTGTGCACGCTTCAGAATGCTGTTGTCAAGGTAGGAAGGGAAGAATTCCGGAAAAAGGGAGAAAATATCGAACTGCATGAATCCATTCTAGCATAATCAGCTTGATTGGCAAACGGGTTT
>DATEUN010000072.1:0-6852 GCA_035283125.1 Anaerolineales bacterium | reverse complement strand
GGATGGGGATTTCTTAAACAATCCTGGCAAATGGTCAAGGCTGATAGGGATTTGATCAAACCATCCATTTATGCCTTGTTTTCAGGATTTATTGTATCGATCATTTTTATCATTCCCATGGCAATCACAGGATTCCTCTTTGGAGGGAATAATAACTCGATTGGCATTTATGTCATGATCTTTATGGGTGCGCTGCTGGTTTTTTTTCAATCGGCTGTTTCATATATTTTTTCAGCCATGACCATTTACCTTATCAACGGTTACTTATCCGATGGTGATGGGAGGATGGATAAGGCATGGGCGATCATTAAAAGAGATTGGTTGGATATTTTAAGCCTGGCGGCAGCCACAGCATTCATTAATCTCATTAAAGGATTCGTCAAAGGAAAAGGTAAGAACAGGAGCAGGAATTTTCTTTCCAGCTTGATCGATACTGTCTGGATGGAAGCTGCATTCCTGATCCTGCCTTCCATGGTCATTGAAGACAAGAACCTTAAAGATGGATTGACCCGCGCTGGTAATATCATGAAGAACAATCTCCTCCTCGTCGGTATCAGTACAGTAGGGATAAAAGCGGTCAACGCGTTCATTAACATTATTTTGGGTTTGTTTGGTATTTCCATTGGCTTTGGATTTGGTTATGGGATCATATCGCTATCCGGATCGTCCACATTTGGATGGATCAGCGGAATCAGCATCGGTGTCCTTTTTGCTGCAATCTTCTTTATGATCGCCGCTGTTATTTCCACTTATTCATCAACGGCATATCATACCTGCTTATATCTTTGGGCTTGTGATATCGAAAAAGCAGGTGAAGGTATCCAGGTTTCAGCGCCTTCCCCCCTTGCTGCAGTATTATAAGATTGATATGGAATATCAACCCAGGAAAATTCTTTCGTGGAATGAAGTGGATCAAATGATTGATTCATTAATTCCCAAATTTCGGGGGGAGTTTACGGCTATGCTGATGATAACCCGCGGAGGGATCATTCCTGGAGGAATGCTCGCTGAAGCAATGGGATTGACTCATATTCTGACCGCAGCTGTGGATTTCCCTTCAGAGATTGAATCGGATAGACCGTTAATGGCCTGGCCGACTTTTATTCAATTTCCTTCAGATGTTCTCCTGACAGGAAGATTGACACTAATAGTCGATGATATATGGGGTTCCGGTCGAACCATTACTGCGGTAAAGAATCGGGTTGCGTCTGCAGGTGGGATTCCAGAGACTTGTGTATTACATTTCAATCCTTACCGTAACTTGTTTGGGAAATTGAAACCTGACTATTATGCAGAAATCACCAGCGCCCATATCGTCTATCCCTGGGAGATCGATCGTGGACCGGATGTCGCATTATCTGGACAAGAACAGGGATGAGATCATCGATTGATCTATCCAATATTCCGCAGGATTGATTCTTGTTGGATTTTCCTTAGAATACTCTGATCTCGGATCCATTTTCAGACTTGGTAACTTGTATTTGAGTCTGAAAAGTATCTTTTAATTCATCCAAATGAGTGATGATCAATATCTTCTCAAAATCATCTTTTACAGAATTGATGGCTTCGATCAGGCGTTGACGCCCGAGATTATCTTGGGAACCAAAACCTTCATCAATGATCAATGTTTGCAACCGGGCTCCCTTCCGATGGGAAAGAACCTTCGATAATGCCAACCGAATGGCGAAATTCACTCTGAAAGCCTCCCCCCCTGAAAACATTTCGTAATCACGCACACCAGACCCATCCATTATCTGGATATCAAGGGTTTCTTTGAGATCATTTCTTTTCTTATCCTTGTAAGCAGCTTGCGTGAGAAATCGAATTGACATGCTTCCATCGCTTAAACGTTCAAGCAATTCATTTGCTTTTGTTTCAATATCAGGTAGTGCCTGTTCAATTAATAATGCCGGGACCCCATCCTTTCCGAATGCTCTTTCGAGAGTCTTTAACCTCTCTATCTTTTTCGCTGAATTTTCCCTTTCGCCTTCTAACCTTTTCTTCCTTATTTTCTGATCCTCAAGAACTGCTACCCTCTGCCTGGCTGCTCCAATTTCCCTATTTAATTGGCTTTCGCCTGCAAAAAGGTCGTTTAATTCTGCCTGGATTGAAGCAATATCTGGTTTATTTCTCTCAGCTTCTTCCAGATTATCATTAGCTTCCCGGTATTTCGCCATTTGCCCATTAATTTCATCCGTCAATGTTGAAATTTGTTTTTCCAGGTTCCCAATCTCATCCTCGATGGGTTTAATGGTTCCTTCAGCAATACTTAATGCTGTGAAGTCCTGCTGTGCACTGCTAAATTCCAACACGGATTCAATCATTTTTTCATGGTTTTCTGCATCATAACCAATGGCATCCATTTTTGTAGTGATGGCTTCAAGTTCGTCTCTGACTTCTTCCAGGTAAGAGCCTTTTTCCAATTTCTGTATAAGATCTTGATAAATGCTGGATTGCTCTTCCCATTCTTTGTTTTTCCTATTTATCAAGTCCAAATTTTCTTCCAACTTTGTCAAACTGTTGGAAATCGACAATCTTTCATTCTCGAGGTTTTGTGAATCCTTCAAGACCTTCTCAAGTTCCTGAATCCTGGAAATGACTTCCTTTATTTTGGACTGATTTTTTTGATATTCAGCTCGATTGTTGGAAACATCATTTTCCAATTCTGTGATCAATTTTTCTCTTTCGAGTTGTGTCAACGGTTGACCGCACAATGGACATTCTGCTCCTTCAGTTTCCGTCAGTTTTTCAATTCGCTCTTTCATCTCCAGGGAAATGGCTGTCAAGTTCTCTGATGAAGACTTAAGCTCACCGTGAAGTTCCTTCGAAGACTGGATCTCATTGTTCCACTTTTCTTTTTGGGTTAATTTCTCTTCTATCGCCAGCAACGAATTCCTGGTTTCAAGGATTTCATTCTTCAATCCAGGCAATGTAAGATTAATGGCTAGAATTTCTGTTTCTTTCATTCTAAAGGTATTTAATTCAAATTCAAGGTTGGTTTTTTTTGTTTCAATCTTCTTCAATAAAGGGAGGGTTTCATTTTCATATTTTTTATAACTCTTGGCAAGGTTGTCCATTTCACCCAACCTCTTTTGCAAGTCCAACAACTTCTCATAAGATCGTTTAATCTCTTCAGCTCTCGCTATTAACGAATGTGTCTTCTCCAGTTCATCTTCACGTGATTCCTTTCGTTTAACCAGGTCATCCCTTGTAATCAATGTCCTATCCAGGTTTGCTTTAAGAGTTTCGACCAGTTTTCTTTGATGTTCCAGTGAAGCAGCCAGGGTCTTCATTTGCTCGAGGTTTGATTCCATCGTTTTGCGTGAATTGGAGACTTGAATCATCTTATTTTCCAATGTCTTTAAGTGCTCTATTCTTTCAGTTTCTTCTGCCAACTCCTGATCTATTTCCTGGATCTGACCATCATTTAAGGCCAGTTCGCGTTCAGCGATCCTCCTTAGCTCACCTGTTTCTTCTCGAAATAATTCCCATTGTTCCAGGCCCAGGATGTTGCTTAAAATCTCCTTGCGTTTACCAGGTTGCTGCTGCGCAAATTCATCTGCCTTTCCTTGCAGGAAGAAAGCCGCATTGACAAATGTTTCATAATCCAGCCGCAGGGTCTCCTGGATGCGATTCTGAGTTTCCCTTACCGAATGCTCCGTTAATGATCTCCAAATCTTTATCTCCCCCTTATCATTACCTGCCTGGATTTGAAATTCCAGGCTTGTAGTCTTTCCCCTGGGAAGCGCTCTTATAACACGGAAAATCTGATCTTCATATTCAAAAGTGAAAACCACTTCAGCCATTTTCACATCCGGGTGGCTATTGAGGAGTGATTCATCTCTTTTTCTCGCCTGCCCGAATAAAACCCAGGTCATCGCATCAAGAATGGATGATTTCCCAGCGCCATTAGAACCAGAAATACAAGCCAGGTTGATGTTGGAGAAATCCAACTCAACGGGATCCTTATATGAAAGAAATCCTGAAATTCGCAATGAAATAGGGATCATTAATACCTCTCTGCAGTTATCCTTGCCCAGTGTCTCGACTGATGTTATCATAATCCGGTGTTTCGACAACCCTCGAGAAAACTGCGGATACGAACGATCCTTGTTGTAACGATCCTGGCAACCATCCCATGTTATTGCCTGGGCTATGGTGTTGTTAAGCTGAACGGATTGTTTGGTGATAAAACTCCAACAGCTTCTCCATCTCCCAGTGAAAGCACCAGCATCACGATAACGAATACTCTGACCACCACACCCTCAATCACAATAACACCAACATTTACAGCAACTAGCACTGCGACATTGACAAAAACATTTACATCCAGCCCGACCAATTCACTCACCCCAAGTGACACGCCTACTCAAACACCATCCAGAACAGCAACGGTGACAGAAACCATCACTGAGTCGTCTGCTACAAATGGTCCATAAATTCTCAGACATTTAATACGGAGAAAAAATCATTAATGAATGACATATTTCCTTTTTTAAAGAATTTAACGAGTGCATCTGGTTTATCCGGTTATGAAACACATGTCGCGGAGATCATTAAAGAGAAATGGTTTCCACTGGTGGATGAAATCCAGGTAAGCCAAGTTGGATCGTTACACGGTGTTAAACGCGGGAAATCGGACAAACCTCAGCTATCGATCCTGATCGCGACCCATATGGATGCCATAGGACTTATGGTCACGAACATAGATGATGGTTTTCTCTCGTTCACAAGTATAGGTGGTGTTGACCCCCGGGTACTACCCGGACAACCGGTGTATGTTCATGCCAGTGGAAAAAAATCGAAGGATCACAAACCACTTCCCGGTCGAGTTGTTCAACCTTCAAACTTCCTATTGCCACCTGAAATGACCTCCGCTGTCGTACCGATCGAAAGATTAATCATTGATACCGGTCTGACCAGCAAACAGGTTATTGAATTAGTTCAGGTGGGAGATCTTGTCTCTTTTGCCCAGGAACCGCTTGCTCTCAGTGGAGAGACAATTGCAGCTCACTCACTGGATAATCGGGCTGCAGTTGCAGCATTAACCATTTGTCTCGAAGAGCTGCAAACCATGATTCACCGTTGGGATGTCTGGGCTGTTGCCACTGTCCAGGAAGAAATCGGTCTGGTTGGTGCGTACACCTCAACCTTTCAGATCAGACCCTCGCTGGCAATCGTTGTTGATACAACTTGGGCAAAGGGACCTGGTTCTGATGATTGGAACACTTTTCCGATGGGTCAAGGTCCAACCTTTCTTTTTGGACCAAACATACATCCCAAATTACACGGGACATTCAAAGACCTGGCAGAAAAATTAGAGATTCCATTTAAAATCGAGATCACTGGACGACATTCCGGAACAGATGCGTTTGCCACCCAGGTTGTTGCAGAAGGAATACCAACTATGGCAATCTGTATCCCAATCCGTTACATGCACACCCCTGTCGAAGTTGCAACCATTAAAGATATCCAGCGAACTGGCAGGTTATTGGCACAATTCATCAGTCAATTGGATGATGATTACATGAAATCGATCGAGCTGGAGTGATCTTATGGCACAAACGACGTCTTTGAGCAAAAAGCAAATTCAGATCATCGAAAGATTATCCAATGCAATGGCAATTTCCGGAGATGAAGGAGAGGTTCGCAAAATCATCCTGGACGAGACCAGTCCTTATACTTCATCTCACAAGATAGATTCATTAGGCAACCTCCTGATTGAAATAAAGGGAAAAGGTAGAAACCGGGTTAAGGTCATGCTGGCTGCTCATATGGATGAAGTAGGGTTTATGATCAGTACAGATGAAGGCGATGGCATTTATCGATTTGAAACCAGCGGTGGAATCGATCTGAGACAATTGCCTGGAAAAGCAGTTATGGTTGGCAAGGATCATTTTCCGGGAGTAATCGGTGCCCGACCAATTCACTTAACATCTGCCAAAGAAAGAAAGGAAACAATCCCCCTGAGCAGCTTAAGAATCGACCTTGGGCCAGGAATGAAATCGATAAAACCCGGAGACGGGGCAACATTTGGTACGCGTTTCCAGCAAATTGGACAATCCATGATGGGAAAAGCATTGGACGATCGGCTTGGTGTTGGAATCCTGATCGATCTGATTAAGGATCCACCACCAAATATCGATCTCCAATTTGCATTTACCGTTCAGGAAGAAACCGGTCTCAGGGGTGCCCGTGTTGCTGCTTTCTCATTTGATCCCGACCTGGCTTTCGTCATTGACTCAACACCTGCAAATGATCTGCCTACCTGGGATGGCGAAGAGAACCACAATTACAATTGCAGATTGGGAGAAGGACCAGCTATTTACAGGGCAGATGGTGCTTCATTTTCGGATCCACGCCTTGTCAGGTTGACAGAAGAGACTGCGATAAAGGAAAAAATTCCTTATCAATTTCGCCAACCTGGAGGTGGTGGAACAGATGCCGGTTCAATTCATACACAGCGTAGTGGCATTCCATCAATCTCCATCTCCATTCCTGGAAGGTATGCGCATACTGCAGCAGGTTTGGCTCGAATCTCGGATTATTTGAATACCTTGAAACTTCTGAAGGCAACACTGAAATCAATTCCCGCAAATATTCTTGAACAGGAGCGTAAATAATGAAAGAACTGATCCGCACCCTTACAGAAACATTCAGCCCGTCAGGATATGAACATGCCATCAGGAGCACAATTCGAGGGATGATAGAACCATTCGCAGACGAGATCAAAGAAGACGCAATGGGAAACCTGATCGCCCGTAAGGGTGAAAGAACGAAAAATGGAAAGCGAGTCATGCTGGCTGGCCACATGGATGAGATCGGCTTGATGGCAAGCCATATAGATGAGAA
>DATEUN010000071.1:0-4867 GCA_035283125.1 Anaerolineales bacterium | reverse complement strand
GAAACAGACGATTACCAGGTTTGGCTTTACTATTATCTTTTGGAATGATCTTCCATATGACGATCCCAGCATTGATACGTGCCAGCTCTTCATTCACCTCCCGCAGAACTTCGTACAGTCCTTTCCAGGGCTGCACACCGGTGAAGGTGACGCTGGCTTCACCACATTGGATGTTGATTCTCCTATCTTGCACATCAAGATTCGCTTCTGCCAGAGCTAAAGGACGGTAGTTGGCCAAAACCGGTGGCAGTTTCTCACCTGCTTTTGCGGTAAACAAGTATGCACCGAGTTCTGAATCGTAATTCAGAAAACCGGCTTTCCCAACCGCATAATCATAAGGATAAGCTGCACGAGTCAGTTCTTGACCGAGATCCTCCCTGGCTGGTAGTCCGCTGCCGTCTTTATAGGCAGCAATGACTATTTTGCCCTCTTTTTGCCTGGCGATGATACGGTTCACTTTCTCGCGCAGGTATTTGTCTTCATAAATGTTCATTTGTTCCTCCTGTGGGGTTCTATATGGATTGAATAACCAACGTTGAAATCAAAAAACACACCAACGTTAACTGCCTCTGTTTACAATTACGAAACAGAAAACCAAATCCAAAATCTATATTCAAGATAAAAATTTTGGATTTGGTTTTCTGTGGATGGAATAAATATCAATTATTGCCCAACAGTAAAAATATTTACTAAATTAGTGAACATCTACTTTTACAAGAAAAAAATGAAAAATCATTTTTATTCGTAAAAGCGTATAATTTATAGCATGAGAGGGAAAATGAGATTTTTATCGATTAAGTAGTGTTCGACAATCAGGAGTGGATTATGTCAACAACAGGTGAAAAGCCAGGTGAAGGTACTTATGTTTGCAAGAATTGCGGACAACAAGTCGTCTTAGACGATAAAACCGATACTCTGCCTCCATGCCCAAAATGCAGTGGTACTGAATATACACCGTAAATATTTTTCTAGTGGGCCTAAGTAGCCGCTAGAAATCCCTCTCTTCTTAGCGGCTACTCAGATCTAATTATCATTCTTTTTTCTTCCGTGAGCTTTTGGAGGTTATATCTAGCTCTCCAATTCCCTATTTCCCATCAATATGCATTGGCATCAGTACATACAGAAAACCCTCCTCTTCAGCTGAACGAATGATGGCCGGTGTGTTGTGGGCGTTGATTTCAATGACCACATTCCTGGTAGAAATGGCTTCCAAGCCATCCTGCAGAAATTTCACGTTGAAAGCAATCTCCAATTCCTGGCCTTCAACTGTGGCATCTAGCTCGATTTCACTCGCACCGGTTTCGTCGGATTCAGATAGTAGCTGGACCTTTCCCGTCTGATCAATTCCAGGTTTCATGTGAAAACGCACCACATTACTGCCCTCGCGGGCGATGATACCAGCCTGTTTACATGCTTTGAGTAAGTCAACAGCACCAATCACTGTCCTGGTTTTGTATCCTTTGGGTAGAATCGCCTGATAGTCTGGGAACTTCCCATCAATTAACTGCGAAACGATTTGCACGTTTTCACAACGCATCGCCAATTGGCTACCCGTGGCGGGCAGACAAAGGGTGATCTGGGACGCTTTAGTAGCTCCCAGGATCCGTACCACTTCTTTCAGGACTGAAGCGGGAATGTTCAACTGTTTCTTACCAAGAGCAACCGGTATTTCCGCTTTGCAGATTGCCAAGCGAAAACCATCCGTCGCCACCATCGAAGCCGATTTCCCGTCAATATTCAGCAGCACTCCGGTCAGAACCGGTCGGCTATCATCCATCGAAGCAGCGAACGCTGTTTTTAGAATCATCTCTTTGAGAATGTTTACTTCCAGGGATACGCCATCAGAAAAATCAAATACTGGGATGGCTGGAAATTCGGATGCCTCAACCCCTTTGACAACCCCTTTGTAAGAACCACATTTCAGGGATGCTTCAGGTTTTCCATTCACTGAGAAGACAATCTCCGGTTCCGTCAGGGAATTGACCACATCAGTTAACGTCTTGGCAGGCAAGGTTATTCCCAACTCGCCGTCCATATTGGCATCCATCCAAAGCGTAACGCCCATGGTCAGGTCAGTAGCAGAAAGGCGTAATTGCCCTTCATCCTTATTGAGCAGCATATTCGATAGGATTGGTAAATGAGAATGTGATCCTACCGCCCGCCCGACAATCGCCAGACTATCGGCAAATGTACCCTTTTGAACAATCACTTTGCATGTCATACTGGATCTCCTTGTTTTTATGTCAGACACGCAGGATTTCTTTCCCTGCGTGTCTTAGTTGGTTTAGAATTCGTCGAATAAATCAGCAGATGCACCACCATCTGGCCAATATGCCTCGTCATCCCCTAAGCGAATTGCATTTTCGTATTGCTCAGTGAGGGAGCCTTCGTCATCTTCCTCATTTGGCGAGCTCATGAAAGCCATGAAAGTGGGTTGATCCGTGGTATAAGCGCGGACGGAATTGCGCCAGAAAAGCACATCATCATTTTGAAGAACCTTCTGGATTCCTTGCGCCAAGTCGATTAAAAAGTCTTCTTCCAATCGATCTGGAGGCAATCCGTGATCAGACAAGGTGTGAGCGATCTCTTCGGCGATTTGTCCCCATGTGATTGAGAAAGCCGGCTTCTCCATTGAAAACCCGGCATGCGCCAGGATTTTGGAAACCTCAAAACCTGATTCAAGGTATTCCAGCTGTTGTAGTGTGGGTAGTTGATCCATTTTTATCTCCTGTGAATTATGAAAATCCCAACCCTTTTTCCTTGAGGGATACCCAGCGGGATAATCCGATCACCAGATGATCCACAACGGTTACATCCAAGAGTTTTCCTGCTTGGACAATAGCTCGGGTCACACTGACATCTTCTGGGCTGGGGGTTGGGTCTGTGGAGGGATGGTTGTGCGCGATCAGGATTGACGCTGCATTCCGTTGTAATGCCGGTTTGAAAAGTTCTCCGACACGCACCATCGAGGAATTAAGCGAGCCGTGGTAAATCTCGATCACATCTAACATGCGATTGCGTGTGTCGAGTGGCATCACCACCATGTATTCCTGTTCGCGATGCGCCAACATCGGCATCAGTATCTGAGCTGCATCTCCAGGCGAGTGAATCGTCGGACGTTCATCTTCTGGTTGCAGCAGTTTCCGTCCGAGTGCTAAGGCTGCTTTGAGCCGCAGGGCTGTTAAGTTACTTACCCCTGGTACTTTAGCGATCTCGTTGACATGGGCCTGGGCAATCTTCTGGATAGAGCCAAATTGCGTCAGCAGTCGTTCGGCGGATTCGATTTGATTTGCACCACCAATGATGACAGCCAGCAATTCAGCCAGACTGCATGCGTCTGAGTCTTTACTTACCCGGAAAGATGGTTGCTCTCGAACGGGTAAATGCTTGAGTCGGGGGAAACTGTAAGTTTGCGGATGTGTAGTTTCAATGAGATACGGTTGGATGTCGTTCATGTCTATCTCCTTTGAAAAAAGGGGACAGACCATCCCCTGGAGGGATGCTGTCCCCTCCATTGGGGCTGTGAGTTTCATGCAGTGGGGTCGTATCCAGTTTCCTGGAAAACCTTGCGGTTGATGGCTTCGCACTCCTCCCAGGTCATCAATTCATCCCTCCTAACGCCAGGGTAACCAGGTGCCGGTGGGATCAGCCAGGGATTATCTGCAAAGTTTTTTTTGATCCTTTCAGTCTTGGCCTGCAGAAAATGATGCAAACCACCATTTGTACAGCGCCAGCCCAATTCCTTTGTGTATTTGCCGTCCCAATTCCGATCATGGTAAGTTTTGCTTCCGCAAATCGGACAGGGTGGCATTCCTTCTGGGTCAGGGGCGCGAGCGCCACCTGCTTGAAGATATAACCGCACCGCCTCAATCGCTTGGCAATAAGTCGCACCACACGAGCATTCCTTGGCTTTGTTGACCCTATGGAATCGTTGGGAACTTCCCGTTCCAAAATCAACCAGGTATAAATAACCCTGGACAGACACGGTTGGCGTAGCTACTGGGGAGCTCTCTCGGATCATTGGCCTTTTGAAGTTCTTTTGGATCGTGCTGCGACCTCTTTCCAGAAGAGCTGGATTACTCGGAGAAGGTGCGGTCTTCATAAGCACTCTCCAAGAACCAGTCTGCAGGGATACTCTGATCGGGAACTGGCAGTTGAACTTTTATTTCATTTTCCTGAGCCGGTTCTTCAATCAGTTCTTCGACCGGATCGCTCTCAATTTGAATGTCCCTTAAGTGCGGGATGAGAACGATGGACGTGCTATCCTGATACGGACCGCCATGACTGTTCTTGGTAAACGGCTCCAAGCCATCCAGAGCGCGAACCCAGGCTGTCCCAGGTCGCGGCCCCTTTCCCAGAACTTCAACCGGGATGTCCGCATCTCCATAACAAGTGCCTATTGTGATTTTTGCTTTGACCATGTGTTCCTCCTGTGTTTTTCATCTAAAATGGAAAAGGACATACCCGAATTGGTATGTCCTTAGTTGTGCTTCGCCTCTGATTAACGGAAGAGCTAGAATGGGATGTCGCTCGCATCCGGATTCGCACCAGGCTGACCATTCGCGGGGAGCTCCTGATCATCCTGATCTTCACGACCGGAGAGAAAACGTACAGTTGAGGCGGTCACCTCAAATGAGGCGCCGACCTTCCCATTGTTTTCCCAGATATGCGGTCCACCGGTTTCTGGATCCGGTGTAAGACGGCCTTCAACCAGAACTTTGCTTCCTTTATGAAGGAATTCATTGCAGGCTTCAGCCTGCTTTCCCCAAACGGTGATGCGAAACCAGGTGGTTTCCTTAACCGGCTGTCCATTTGTGCCGTTATAGCGGCGGTTGGTTGCAACAGATAAGGTCGTGACCGGTTGCCC
>DATEUN010000070.1:0-2085 GCA_035283125.1 Anaerolineales bacterium | reverse complement strand
ATTGAATTCTGCGGCACAAACGGCAGGCAGTTCACAAAGCGTGTCTTCGAGTATTTCTCTGCTCCCAGGCAAAGTCCACTCCCTCCAGCGGGCAACGCAAATGGTTGGATCGCCTTTCAGAGAAAATAAATCAGGAAGCACTCACAAAAGGAGAGATTATCATGAAAAACTTTCATATCCTTTCTCTGCTGGCACTTGCCAGCCTCATCCTCTCGGCATGTGGGCAATCTCAGTCAAGCCTGACTTCTGTCCCGACTGATCCGCCTCCTTCACCCAGTAATACTGCAATTCCACCTGACCCGACCGCAACGGAAGCTGCCCTTCCACCCAGCCCAACCCCCTTTACAACCTCCGGCTGGTCGACCACTGCATCCACCCGTACCGAGCTGAGTTTTGCTTTCCCCGGTCAATGGGACGGTTCCTCTCCACTGACCTTTGGCGAAGGTGAATTTGTTAAAGACCCGGATCAGCCTCTTGGGGTTACCTTCCAGATGGAATTGAGTGGGAATCCTGCCTCTCTTTTAAGTACCTGGGGGACAAGCGACATTGGCATTATTGGTATCGTAACCTTTACCCCGGAATCCGTAACGGATGGTCCAAACGTGATCATTGCGCGCCTGGAAACACCAACCAGGATTGCCCAGGGGAATGGAATTACCGCCCAGGTTGCCTATATCCAGCGCGCGGATGATGTAATGGAAGTGATGTGGTTTGGTCCCACCGGGCAATGGGAAACTCTCCAGCCAGTTTTCCAGAGCGTGCTGGAACAAATCGAAATTTGGTCGAAATATGCCGATAACACCATTGGTTTGCAAACCATGTATGTGCATGACTGGCTTGTGCCCCAGCCAACCTGGCAGGATACTGGCCTGTGGTTCCGCTCAGCAGATGAACGTACCGGCTTATCCGTATTCGTTAAGAACGAGATCGCCGACCCGGTTCAGTTGCTTGAAGCCTGGGGGATTGATCGTCTTGCCCCTCTCGGTTTTATTGATTGCAGCATAGGCGATGGCGACCGCATGGATACCATGAGCGGACAGTGGCAGTCAAAAAAGGGTGAATGCACCAATGCCGATGGAGAAAAGATCACCTATGAAATCGCATTTGTGCCGAACAAGAATCGGCTGCTTGAAATGATCACCTATGCTCCATCTGATACATGGGATGATGCCCAGGAAATAACCTTCAGACATTTACTGGGAATGATGACAGACATCCGGCCATAAAAATACAAGAGTGATGCGCTTGGAATAGTGAATGATGCCGGCTGCGTAAATTACTGGCACAGCCAGGAAAAGAGGAACCTGTGAATACCATTTTTTTGGTTCTGGCAGTATTTGCCGCCATCATTGAATGGGTGGCTGTTGGAAAGCGCTGCCGCAAAGTGGAATATTTGATCAAACCTGCTGTGATGATCTTTTTGCTCGCCTGGCTGATTCGATCAGGCAGTCTGCAGCAGGATCAACCGCTGTGGTTCACAATTGGCTTGTTTTTTTCACTCCTGGGTGATATTTTCCTGCTCATTCCACAGGAGCGCATCGGTTTCCCGTTGGGGCTGACTGCTTTCTTTCTGACACAACTCTGTTTTATCCGCACATTCCAATCCGCCAATTTCCTTCATGGGATCTATTCACTGATCCTGGCTGGAGTGATCCTGCTTCTGTTTGGATGGTTGGGTTGGAGATTGATGAGAAGTCTCATTACCAAAGGGATGCAATTGTTCATCATCCCCCTGTCGCTGTACATGCTCGCTGTCGCTGCAATGCTATTCAGAGCTTTAAGTCTGAACTTCCAGCCAGACTGGAATTCCACCCCTGCCCTGCTGATCAGTTCCGGTGCCATTGCCTTCGCCGCATCTGACACCATTCTCGCCTGGAATAAATTCATCGCTCCGTTGCAATACGGACGGATTGCTTTGATGATCTGCTATCATGTGGGTCAGATTCTCATGGCATCTGGAGTAATTCTTCAATTTTTATAATTGATAAAACAAAAGCTTACCTCACCTGGGGGTATTTTTATTGACAGCGGGAAATTTTGACTGTATTCTTTATTCAGATTGGAATCAACTAATTTTCTTAGCAT
>DATEUN010000069.1:0-3093 GCA_035283125.1 Anaerolineales bacterium | reverse complement strand
TATTAATTGGTGTCAAAGGGGTGTGGAAATCTTCCATGAGAGTCAAATCCAGTTGGTGAATGATCTTTTGATCCACTGGAACATTTCCCAGAGGCGTGGAATATGCATCATGGGTTGAAACAATAATTGAACCTGAATAAGGGTGATGCATTGGACCGATCACTACCACCAGTTCGGGAGACATACCGCGTACCGGAGCAAAGGCATAACCTGCGACCGAGCCAGAATAAATATGGCCCGCATGTGGTGACATAACTGCCACTACCTTCCCTTTCAGGTCTGGTAATCTGGCATCATCAAGGTAACCATCGATCATTTGCGCCAATAATTGTGGATTCCCTTCATACCACAATCCTGAAATTGGCGACGGACGAATTCCTTGTTCTGACATGGCCAACCTCCTGGTTTTTTCCAATAAATGAAAAGGTTTTTAATTGTAGCATGCCTGGAAAGCAATTTTAATCGCGATGGTTCTACCTTACGATTATTTTTCATAATTTGTACAATTTTTAAGAGAACTTCTCCAACTGGAAAGCGGAGAAGTATTTTCAGCCTAAATTTGTTTGGTACGTAACGGAGGTATTATTGATGATCCTGGAATGGTTTTAGTATCTGTCGTGTCGCTGAAAATGCTAAAGGGGGTAAATTGTTGAATTGGAACCATTCTGCTTTATCAGCATCATCCTGGGCAAGGAGGGTTCCTTCAAGGATGGTCGCTTCGTAAACGATCAATATATCCGCCCCTCTGGCATGTTCAAGACCAGGGATCACATCCAATAAGCCCGTCACTTTGACTTTTAAACCAGTTTCCTCAAGGCATTCGCGCTCAGCAGAATGAATTGGGTTCTCCCCACCATCTACGAACCCGGCTGGAAGCGTCCACTTTCCACGCTCAGGATTGTTGACCCTTCTTACTAAAAGGACTTTTCCATCTTCCTTGATTAAAACAGCTGCTGCTACTTTGGGATCCGAAAAATGGACCCAACCACATTGCGAACATACCGGTCGTGTTTTCCCGAATTTCTCCATTGAAGAAATGGCAGCTCCGCAGCGAGGGCAGAAATTTATAATCGTTTCCGCCATTTAAAAGTCCCGTATTGTCGAATTAAGATCACGATAAGGATAAGAAAAACCGAAACACCAATTGAGCCTAATTGAATAGAATTCAATTCGAAAAGTTGCTTGGTTTGATCCTCAGAACCGGTTTTTGGTTGAATGCCTTCATCAGGTGCTGGCTCGGTCATTCTTAAATTACCGCCATCAGGTGTTGCTTCTGGAATAGACTCAGTGGAATTATCAATAGATGGTGCGGTCGCTGCCGCAGCCATGGGCGCTTCGGTTTCAGGTGCGCCACCCCCAATGCCAAAAGCTTGAGCTCCTTCCACTTGCGGTGGACAATCAGCAGGGTCATCATAACCACATCCACCACCTCCTCCTCCCATTCCTTGAGCCATGAGTGAATTCGAGGACAATCTCGGAGCAATTAATGACGGATACACATTAGTGATTGCAAACGAAAAAACAAAAACCAATGCTGCTGCAACAGATGCCATTCTGAAAATTGGGACAGAACGGGGGACAGGCGGTTTCATGCCAACCATCTCAGGAGTTAATAAAAAATTTCTCGGGATTTTTCGTTTAGGGGTTCTTTTTAATAAAAACTTAACCTGCTTCATAAGGTTCAAAATCTCTTGAGATTGTTGATCCTTATTGATTTCTTCTTCCACCTTTACCTTTTTTGATGGTGATAAATCTCCATCAAGGTACAAAGAGAGGTTGATGATGTTTTGGAATGATTTGAATTTCATTGGGAGATCCTGCTATCCAGACGGAATGAAGAAGGTAAAAGTTCCCAAAAATCCTGTAAACATTCCCTCATTCGCAATCTTGCACGAGCCAGCCTGCTTTTAACCGTGCCAAGAGGGTTCCTGGTGGCGGTTGCGACCTCCATGTAATCCATTTCCTGGATATCTGCCAGGATGATCACAGTACGATAATCTAGCGGTAGGTTTTCCAGGCAATGCTGGATGGCATGTTCCAATTCCAATTTTTCAAATTCTTCTGATGGAGAGGAATCTGGATCGGCGATCCATGCTGGAGATTCGATCTCTTCATCTTCATTGGAAATTGGTTCAAGAGGAGTAGTCGGTCGCCTTTTTTTAGTTCTCAATATGTCATAACAGGCGTTTGTGACCGTTCTGAGAAGCCAGGACCTGAACGACCCTCCCCGGAATGAATTGATATGGGTGAAAGCGGAGATGAACGCTTCCTGCGTGGCATCTGCAGCTGATTCTTCCTCACCCATGATTCTAAATGCTGTATTGAACACAAGTTCCTGATATTCCAGGACTAGTGTGTTGAAGGAATCGAGATCTACTTTCTTGGCATCCTTGATCAGTAAAAATTCGTCCATTATGAATTATTTTACACTGAATTGATTTTCAAAGTAATGATTCATTAATGAATTATCTTTCTTTGCAGTACTTCCCAGGAATTCCTGTGGAAACCTGGGCTAGCGGACAACTTCGGATAATTTCTTTTTCTGGAAAAAAGTAATTTTCTTGTTTTTCAACCTTCACGATCATTCGGATTCGTCCTTGCGCAATGGTGGAAACAACAGAACGTCTCTGATATTGTGCTTGTCAAGCAAGATCATGACCAACCGGTCAATACCCATGCCAAAACCACCATTGGGAGGCATGCCGTAACGCATTGCCCGCAGGTAATCTTCATCCATAGGGTGCTTTTCTTCGTCGTCCTTGTTGTAATCACGATTCATCTCCTGGAAACGAGATTCCTGGTCGAGGGGATCATTAAGCTCGGTAAATGCATTGCATAACTCAAAACCAGCCACATACGCTTCAAATCTTTCAACAGTCAATGGATCGTCAGCTTTTGATTTTGCAAGTGGGGAGATATCTCGTGGATAATCATACAAAAAAGTTGGTTGAATGAGAGTTGGTTCAAGGTATTCGCTGATCAAGAAGTCGATCAGCTTTCCCCGGGTCGAATGTGGATCAGGAGATTTTTCCAATGTTTCCATTGCTTTGAGCAGCGAACTAGCAGAATCATGTTCCTTAATATCGATTCCGG
>DATEUN010000068.1:0-31481 GCA_035283125.1 Anaerolineales bacterium | reverse complement strand
TTCGGTTTAAGCCTGTTTTTGTCCATATTTGGGGGTATTTGGTTGGATGATATTATTAAAGAATCCTCTGGGTGCCAAATTGCTCCTGATACGTTCAGGATTTCTTTATTTAGTATACAACGAGAATAATTTTTATGGATAAGAATGGTTGCACGAGAATTTGAATTAACTCGAAAAAACTACCTCCTTTGAATAATATGGATAAGAATATCTAAATACAAACAGCCTCCCAATCGAAGAGGCTGCTGTACAGGATGTTACTAATATTTATTCTTTCAATTGCCACCAAGATTGAATCACATATCCGTAATGAATCTAAATCAACTCTATTTTTGGATGGTTTCTGAGAACCCTATGGATTTGTCTGCTTGTTAGTGTCCTATCCATGAAAACGGGGAGTGCCCATCAAATCTTTTGTTGGTAACCCATTCGGAAAAATCTTCAATATTTCTATCAATTCTCTTGCAGCATATTCTGCCTGGTTTTTATTCAGTCTCATTTTATATTTCCTTTCCATTAAATGATTATTGGGAATAACATATATTTTGATTTTTTTTCCAAACTTTTCATTTTCATAAATTCCTCAAGAAACAAAAGATCTTATTTAATCCCAAGAATTTTGAATTATCCACGAGTCCTGCTTTTCGATGTGCGGCTTCAGTATCGTTATATGTCTGTTTCAGATAACGCTGAAGCACTGTAATTCCTTCATGTCCCATCAACTTCGCAAGTGTATAAAGATCAGTTCTATTCCGAAGCATGGATAATGCAAAGGCACGGCGGAAATCATGTAGAGTAGGTTTCTATACATTGGCTGCAATTGCTCTCCTGCTGATTACAGCCCGTAAGCCATCATATTTAGAGGAAACAATAAAGAAAGTATTTCAGAGAAACATTAATAGAGAAGGATTTTTCATGAAAAGGTTCTTTTGTATATTTATCGCTGCCCTTTTTCTTTCCGCTTGCGGGCAAACACCTGAACAAGTGGTTGTGACAAGTCAAATTACTATATTGGTCACTGTTGAAATTACTCACCTTGTTACCCAAGAAGTTACCCGGATGGTTGTTGTGACAGCAAATTATTCTAGCCCCACGGAAACACCTGCTCCTAGTCCCACACCAAAACCTACTGAAGATCAAACCAAGACAGATATGAGAGATGGTTCTTATATGGTTGGTACTGAGATATCACCCTGAATTTGGCGATCGAGTGGTTGATCCCCAAGTATGAGTTGCGCTCTGCAAATCCAGACTTATAGTGGTGATTTAGAAGATATCACCTACACGTTACCTGGCGTAACAATTAGAATCCCCGATGGGCAGTTCATGGTCTATATTGGTGGTGAAACTGGAAACAAATGCACCTGGTTGTTCCTGATGCCCTAATTCAATTTAATGAGACCAATAGTTAATGTTATCAAGGCGTGATGTAATATGATTGGTCAAGCGGGCGGTCTAGGTTGGAAAAGGGATAAAAAAAGCTCGGGTTGATCTCAAAAAACCATATTTGGCTTTGAGGACTAAAATTCTATTCCCAAAGATGATTTAATATTACCTTTGTCTCCTCCAGTACAATTGCCTCGCACGCAGCGCTGAGCCGGCCTGGGTATCGGTAGGCAAGGGGAGCGGTATCCACTTCATACCCGCCTTCTGGATGGGACTCTGCTGTGTGCAGGTAGCTGATGCAGCCATCCGTGATGCTGGTGAAAAAGGTGTGCCTGGCCGGAGAGATCTTCTTGACTTCCATTCCAATCTCGGTAAAGGTCTCGGCAGCGAAACTTACCAGGCACAGCTCCCCGACCCGTACTACATTGATCCGCATCGGTACTGACCAATACCCATCACGGGCTTCAATGCGAGGCTTCCATGGGTAACGCTGGTTCAGGAGTGGGTCAGCCAGGATGGACATCCATCCTGGCAGTTTGGCCATCGCCAGCAGTGACTTTGCGTAATTCTTCGGCGGATGGAGTCCGGTAACCTGAGCTTCGGTCGGCAACCAAACCTCAGATCGTTCGATAAGTAAAGGGTTTACTTTCAATGATTCAGACCCGGTTCGAACAGCTTGCACAACTGCCTCGGCGACACTTCGACCTTGTTCTGCGACCATCTCGAAAGCGCGTACATCCTCCCAGTACATGTCCGGGTTTAGGTTGGCGGTCGCTCCTTGAAGGAACAATACCATGCCTCCAAGTTCAGCTTCCGCAGTGGAGCGCATAGCGCCGATCCAATCTGCTGAAACTAGCAGATTATCAGGACCGAGCACCGTACCATGACAGGCGTAATTGACCAGGGTTGCCAGAAGCTGCCCGGACTCATCCAGAACTTTCACCACCTGCAACGAGCGGTCAACAACACCCTGTGGATTCCGCCCGATCTCAGTATGCCCGTCGGGCATTTTTTCCCGGCGGTTGATGGCAATACCGGCCGTTGAACTTCCGTATTCCAGCCTGACCGGAGTCAGTTTGGAGTCTGCCTCCAGCACAGCAGCCGTGATATTCTCGACCAGACTGTTGATGAAAGCCCGATTCTTACCAAACGAACCTTCACTGGCATAGGAGATAGGGCCGGAATGGGTGTGTGAACAGCACAGCAGCAATTCGATTGGGGCTAGGCGGGTTCGCACCCGGTCCACCACGAATTCATTGATGGTCAGAATATCTAGGGCAACGATAGCGATCCGTTTCGTCCCAGACTCAATGACCAGGGCAGTGGCTGTCAGCTCATCATGAACACCGATATTTCCCTTCGTGCGGTCGCCGTAGCCGATCAGGAAGATACCCTTTAGCGGGGTAATGGTACGCCGGGCGACTCCTGCACGCAAAGTATGCATATTAGGCATGGCAGCTCCTTGCTTTTTACTCCAGGTACAGGTTCCTGCGGGTCTCTTCGAGGGTATCGCCGATACGATATTTCTGGAAGATGAAGTAACCCACGAAGATGAATACTGCCATGACCGGGAAAGCCAGCCTGACACCGAGTGGATTTGCCTGGGTATAGCCAAAATTCTCCAAGAGCAGCGGCAGGATTAGGGTTCCGACCGCTGTTCCCATGCCAATAGCAAAGGAAAATGTCCCATAATAGATTGCTTCACGGCGTCGGTTGGTCAAAAGTTCGTCATAATCCACTACGTTTCCCATCATGGCATAGATCAGGATCAGATAACCACCCAGAGCTGTCCCAACAAGGGCGACGAAGATATAAGTCTGAACGGAAACGGGAATACCCGGCACGGCGCTGACCAGGAAGCCGAACAGGAAGATGATACCCAGCAGCAGCATGCTGACATTCAGCAACTTTCGCTGGCTGATCTTGCGGTTGAACCAAGTCCAGACTGGTCCCGTGAGAGCAATGAAGACGATCAGCACGCCTTGGTAGATGCCCACATCTCCTTCGGTCTGACGGAGGACAAGGGTTACGAAATAGGGGAAATTGGCCAGGACCATCTGGTATGCAATATGGATGAAGAGTGTGGAAAAGAACAGAATAAGGAATTGTTTGTTCTGGAAGGTGGCCTTGATGCCTTGCATGGCGCTCATCGTTTCACCGACGGGGCGGTCGGTTTCACGCAATCCGAGCAAAGTGATGTAAATAGTTGCCACACCAACACCACCCACCACAGCTCCCATTGCCACAGGGCCTATCGTCCCGAATAGAGGAGCTGCCACAAGCGAACCGATCAACACACCAATGATCCCAAAGAAACCCTTCCAGTAACTCAAGCCGAGTCGGGCGTGTGTCTCGGGAGCCATTTCAGGCAGGCTGGCGTCATATGGAATTCCCACCAAACTGTAGCTGGTGTGATAAACCACAATGACCACCAAGAAATAAACTGCGTTGAGAGCATAATTCGTCGTACTGGGAGGTATCCAAAGCAGGATCGCTCCCAGCAGGATGAACGGGGCGGCAAAGATCAGAAAGGGTCTCCGCCGTCCCCAACGGGAGCGCAGTGTATCGGAATAATGACCGATGAACGGATCAATGGCAGCATCCCAAAAAGTGGCGACCAGCAGCAGGATGCCCATTGTTACAGCGGGTAAATAGTTGGTACGCCCGGAATCAGGAGGGGGAGCGTAGAAATATAACAGCCAGGTACTGATGGTGATACCAAGGATGTTCAATCCTGCGGACGCGCTGGAATAGAGTGCCACGCGCCAGAAAGGAAGTTTTTGGGGTGATGGAGTGCTCATGTTTTCTCCTTGGTCTATTATGTTTTTTTGTTCAATGATAAGCCAATTAAGTATCTTAGGTTCCCAACCAGGCTAAGTGCTGCAATGTCGACCGGCAGGTTCGAATTTATTTTTTATTTTCCCAGGTAAGCCTCATAAAAAAATTCGTGTATGGGTGATAGGATCTAATTATTCAAACGAGAGAAGATGAGCTTAATCTAATATCAAATCTCTTCGTCTTGACATTTCATTACGAAGTTTCAAGGCTTCGGGTGGATACACTTTGTAATATAAAAATGCCACTAGGAAGGCAATTGCCCAAAAACCACAAACCAAGATTAGCAAAGTTTGTGACAGGCCTTGTGCGACTGCAAAATTACCAAATAGTATGATCACGATTGATGCAATTGCACCTTGGAAGAATTCTGTTAAAGCCATAGCGGTTGCTCGCAACTCCGGACGAATTACATTCTGAACTAATGGCTGTTTTACCCCTCTGCGAGTCCAATCTAGAAAGAAACCCGCGATACTAGCAACCAAAATTATCAGTATGAGTTCTAACTTTTGGGTAAGCATGATATAGAGAGGTATAAAAGCGAGGACCGTGGATATCTGAGAAACTACCACCCGTCCCCTGTTAGGCCAATGTCCATCCGCCCAATCTGCTACGATCCCGCCAACAAAACTACCAATTGCCAAGGAGATAACAATTCCGCCAAAGATTAGAGGTGCTTCGCTTTCCGGGATGCCGCGATCATCAACCAGCCAGGTCACAAAAAAAGCCGATAAAGCATTGATCGGGGTTATAAGGAAAACGCCTTGTAGAAAGTTTACCCAGACCGTTTTACTGCGCAACACTTCTTTTACATCTTCCAATTTGAAACGGAACTGTTCAGCTTTTTTTTCGGTAATCAGGTTTTCCAGTTCAGGTTCTGCGCTACCGCGTACAGGGTCTTTAATTAGGATGGCAATCAATACTCCAGATAAGATACTGGCAGCACCTAAAAGGATAAACGCCCATCGCCAACCATCGCCAGAAGCACCGACCAGCTCACCAAAAGCAAATGCCCCGATCACAATCCCGAACATGCCGATGGCGCTGATGGTGCCCATCGCACGACCGCGGTGTTTTGGACCAAAAACATCAGCCAGCATACTGAATGATGCCGGATACAAACATCCTAATCCCAAACATGCGATCACTCTGACGACTAACAACTGGTGGTAGTTGGTCACCAAGCCAGTCCCCATTGTCCAAATTCCCCATAAACCAGTGCCGATCACCAAGATCCACTTGCGACTGAAACGATCTGCCGCCATTCCCCACAACGGGCCACTGAAAGTCTGGAAAATCACACGAATATTAAAAATTATACTTAAGGCAGCATAATCCAATCCTAAAGCTGTTCGAATTGCAGGAAAGAGCATTGGCAGGGCTTGGTCTTCTGCACTATCAATGAAGAAGCCGAAGCCTAAAGCGGTTAAAATTCGCCTTTTCTCACCTTTTTTTTTCTTTTCGGTGTCTATTGTCATTTAAGCTCCTCCTCGCGATTGATTAAGCCATACTTTTTTCGCAGGTCCGAGTAAGCTGCCTGGCAAACTCCTAATGCATAAAATTCACACTTCCATTGACCTGGACCGCAGAAAAGTTCCAGTTGTTCGTAAGGTACCTTCTTGGCTAGCTTGCGCTGCAATTCTTCCAGGCTGTTCACATCCCCGGGTTTGAGTCCCAGTTGTTTTAGCACGGCAGCATCCTTGCTGATCTTATTCTTCCAACCGGTCGAACAACGGCCTTCCTCCTCTGACCAGTAACCGCACTGATAGCAGAAAACATCGTAACCATAGATGCTCTCCACCTTCAGTTCTGGATCCGGGATGAGCTTATCGACCAGGTTGGCATATCCCAGGCGAAAGGTGGGTTGGGATAGAAGTGCATCGAAAGCCCCGGCGCACAAGTGATGGTGTCCCATCAGGCGGATGTGGGTTTGGAAATCACCCGGGATGATCTGCTCAAGTTGTTCTGCATCCCAGGGAGAGGTCTGTTCCTGTTCAAATTCCTTTCGTTCAGGGGAGATCTGTTCCACACCAGGCAGAGGTTCGGCCATCATCTGGAAGAGCGGCTCCATATCACCGAAGCGCACTAAGCGGAAGGATTCACCCAGGCAGGTCTCACTGTCCCACCCGGCTTCGATCGCCACGATTTTGGCTTGTTCCTGCATGAACATCCCCAATAATGGACGCAGGTCGCCTTCCATGGATTTCTCCAGCCAGGGTACCTGTTTACCCCAGGTGGCAAGTTGTAAGCGGGATTGGTTAATGGTATTGCGCATCATCTCCCGGTGGACGCAGACAGCCAGGATCTTGCGCTCGATTGAGTTTGAAATTTCTTCCACGTGGGTCACGCTTGGCAGCTGACGTGCAAAATACCAACGTTCGCATACCGAAAATGGCTTAAATCCTTCCTTGAAATGCTCAGGGTAATGCTTGTCAAAACAGGATACCCAGAAGGCTTCATCCACCGCCTGTGCCACGCGCACATGATCCTGATTGTTCTCATACAACCCGTCCGGATCAAAGCTGAAAACGGCATAAGGTTGGTACTTGCGAAACAGATAAACGATCCGTTCTCTCAGTTTTCCAAGCGGGATGTCCGCCAGCATGTCTGTTTCGAAGCCCAAATCAACGATCTCCTGGATCCCAAGAATGCGGGCGGATTCACGTAGTTCTTCGGTGTTTTTTAGGATGGTTTCTTTGATGGACAAACCAACCGAATCTTTACGATCATCGGTGACACGCACCAGGATGACTTTCCAACCCTGGTCTGTGAAATTTGCGATGGTACCTCCGCAAAAGGCTGCCGCGTCATCGGCGTGTGGACTGATTATCAAAGCAGTGTGCATTATCACCTCATATGTTGCAGATATAAGTCGCTTAAAATACTCACTGAAAATATCGAAGGGAAAGAATATCCTGATATCCTTTTATTGGTTCCTCTTGCGGAAAGCTTCGGCTAATTCAGGAGCATTTTTCTGGACCTTCTTGAGGGCGGAGATGACATCGTCGACACCTTCGGGACCTGCTCGAAAAATGGCTTCGTCCAGCGTGACAGCTTCATGTTCACAGGCTCGTTCAGCCTCCGGGAAGCTCATTTCCTTAAAATCAAAACACTCTTGAAAGGCATTTGGTACGGCAAGTTTAGAATTTCCAGGTTGGAAAAGGTCATAGCGATGCATGGCTTGGTATCCAACCTCTGCCATCACCCCTTCTGCTTCCAGAGCAGCACACAGAACATCGTGCTCCACTCCAAAGTTGGCTGTATCGATGGAAAAGATATATTGATAGAATGAACGGGTTGTGTGACGCGGGTCGCGCCGCAGGACACGCACACCAGGCACCTCGGAGAGGGCTTCATCCATGTAAGCCGCCATCTGCTCGCGCTCTCTGGCTTGTGCCGGGAATCGTTCAATTCCCACCAATGCAAGGGCGGCCTGCAGTTCACTTAATCTGAAGTTGCCGCCCATAATGGGCGAAGGACCCGCCTCTGTGCCGTTTTCACCTTCGTGTCCACGACCGCAGTCGATGATCGACATTGCCCTGCGGGCCATGCTCTCGCTGCGACATAGTAGGATGCCGCCTTCGCCGGCAGTGATTGTCTTGGAAGATTGTAAGGAGAAGGAGCCAAAGTCCCCGATCGTTCCTGCACCTCGCCCGTTCCATTTTGCGCCGTGGGCATGGGCACAGTCCTCGATCACCACCAGGTTGTGTTTTTCAGCCAGGTCCATGATGGCATCCATGTCGGTCATGTTGGATGCCAGGTGGACCGGGATGATAGCACGGGTTCTGGGAGTGATGGCTCTGGCAGCTGCATTCGGATCCATACAGTAATTGTTCGGATCAATATCGACAATGACCGGAATGGCACCGGCATTCATGGGTGCAGCCGCAGTGGCCTGGAAGGTGCAGGCAGGAACTAGGACTTCATCCCCCCAACCGACGCCGGCTGCACGCAGAGCCACCTCCATGGTGACGGTACCGTTGGCCATTACTACGGCATAACCGCCACCCTGCAACTCGGCAAATTTCCTGGCCAGTTCTGTTGTTTTTGGTCCGGGATATGGGTACCCACCCCAGCGACCGGACTTGATCACTTCGGTCACGGCGTCGATGTCGCGCTGATCCCAGACAGGCCAGGCGGGGTAGGGATTGGTACGGGTCTTTGGACCGCCCAGGATTGCAAGTTCAGACATTGGATCCTCCAAAAAGAATGTAGTTATTAAACCGATCCAAAAAAATTAACCCAATACCAGTTCCTTTGCTCCCTGGATAAGTGTCTGGCGGATAGGGTTTCCATCCACACCTGCCATTTTCATACCCAGCAGTACTGAGCCGACCACTGGCGGTCCATCCAGACGGGAAATTTGGGCATTGGGAATATGACGAAGGATGATCTGGCACATAGGTTCGCTGATCAAAGCACCTCCTTCAAAGATACCCCCCGATTGGACGATCTCGACTTCCTCATTCTCCATTCCGATCTGGCGGGTGACTGCCACGGTCAGCCAGCCTAATTCCTCACCTGCCCAGCGAATAACTTCTCCCGCGGCAGCATCGCCTGTCAGGGCGGCTTCAAAGATCTGGATGGCGATATAGGGGAATAGATGATATTGCTGGTTGGAGATACCCTCCATCAGGTCAAGTTCATCTTTTGCACCCGTCGCTTCGAGATAGATGGCGGTCAAGGCAGTGGGTGGAATGCGCTTGATCCAGGCATAGTTGACCATGTGCAGACCTTTCCAGATGATCTCATAACCACCACCGAATTCGCCAAATGACGTCCCGTTGCCAACGATGCGTCCCTGTTCGCCGTTCGGACCAATTCCATAACAATTGACTCCCGATCCAGCTGTGATGTTGACGCCGATACCATGGGTTGTGCCTGCCAGTAGGCCGTTAACTCCATCGTTTACCACCTCCAGTAGACATCTTAAGCCAAGGTTGGAAATAGTATGCAGGTGGGCTGCCCGGTCACTAGGGAAATCGTAACCTGCAATACCAAAACCAGCACCTGCGATCTGATCGAAAGTGATATTCGCCATATGACAGGCTTGCTCAAAGGACTGCTTCAGCACCTCCGCCAGACCATCATAACCAGCAGTCTGGTGATTGCCTCCCCCGCTTCTTCCAAAACCAACGCAGTCACCGGCTTTATCAGCGATCAGGGCGTGGGTTTTGGATGAGCCAACATCCAATCCGAGGAAGAATTGTTTTGCCATGCTTATCCTTCAGGAAGGATTGCTCTACTGGTTTCCCCTGCTCTTTTTTCCTCTAAAGCATCATGGATATCCACCAAGCGCTTTCCATGCAAAGGATACAACCAGAGCAGGTAGATCGCCAGCAGGAATCCGATCGTGGTAGGAACGGTCAAGAAGATCCGAAAACCAAGGTCGACCGTGGCAGGCTGAACCTCAAGCAGGGTATCGTAGCCAAAGGCAGGCATGATCAAGCCAAAGGCACTCGAGACCAACAATCCGCTCAAGGTGATGAGAAAACCGCTCATCCCAAAATACATCCCAGCTCGTTGATGACCTGTCTTGATCTCATCCTCGTCCACTACCTCGGTCATGATGACATCCCCGATCAAAACCAATCCGCCCAGTCCTATTCCAAGCACTACAGCAGCTGCATAGGTGAAGGTTATATTGGGTGAGAAGCCCATCGGGACAATGCCGATGATCATTACCGCGTTGGCAAGCATGAGCGTCCTGCGGCTATCGAGTTTGTTGGCGACCCAATTACGCCAGGGGTAGAGGGTAAGCATGGCTACCAGGAAGGCGATACCGAGGATGGCAGTTGCCAGGCCTTCGTCAACTTTCAAACTGTATTTCAGGTAGAAAAGGATGCCAACCTGGAGTGTGCCGGTGGCGAAGAAGCGCATGGATTGCGCTCCCGCCGCGGTGAGATAACTGCGATTGAGAAAAGTAGCTTTCAGAGCTAGCTTGAAGGGATAACTGGTATCGGTTTTCAAGGCTGCCTTTTCGAACAGAAAAGGGGAGCCAACATATATGGCAATAACCGAGACGACCGAAAGCACGATGGCCATCCCAGACCAACCGAGAATGCTCGAGAGAAGAGGCGGCAACGCCGCACCCAGCACAAGGGCGATGGTCTGGAAAATGTTCATCTTGGCCGCCACATCCGTTCGTTCACGATAATTTCCAAACATTTCGGGCAGTAGACCATAATATCCTGTGGCAATGGCCGTATATAGTCCTTCCCAGATAATGATCATAGTACCGAAGTAGACCAGCAAAGCTACCGGGTTGTCTTTGCCGTCGAATGGGGCGGTGAAGATGAGAGCAAATGCGACCGCATATGGTAAACCGCCAAACAGCACATAAGGGATGCGCCGCCCCCAGCGGGTACGGGTGCGGTCGGAGAGATAGCCCAATGCCGGGTTGTTGAGGGCATTGTAGATGGTGTAAAAGAACCAGAATGTGGAATACCAAGTAACAGGCAGGTTCTTTATATCCACGATGTAAAAGGCGACCACACCTGCGATCGCTTCAGCAAGTGTTGCTACTCCCAGGCTGACGAGGGAGTACATCATGCGGGTCTTGGTACTGGTGGCAAACTCGAATTTATCGGCAGTCATCTTATCTCCTTTGGCTAAGGCATGCTGGGTGATTGGTTACGGTTTGTCGCTCTGCATCAAGTCCCGGATTGGTTTGTATCCGATCACCTGGAATCCCTCATTCTTGATGAAACTTTTGATCTCCTGGCTCATGAAAGCGTTGTAATTGGCCACCCTGCATTCCCAGTCGGGTGTGATCGCCCGCAGTTCAGCGGTGTCAATGGCTGGATGCATTAGGAGGTGGGTTATCCCGACCGGGAGCGCACCCAGTTTTTGTTTGGCTATCTCGATCTGGTTGGTCGGATCTTCCAGCGAGAGATAGTCAATCCCATCGATCATTGGAAAACCTTGTTCTTCCAGCTGCCCGATCATACCAGCAAACATCCCAGCCTCCTCTGCGCTGAATCCCAGTGCTATGAATCCTTGCACATCCAAACGTGGCATCAAGCCAGGCGTTTTGAAGTGGTTCAGTGTTTGTAGGTAACCGGCGATGAACCTGGGATTGGTGATCGTACCCATGTGTGTATCGATATGAGTGATATTGATCCCGGCTGCCAGCGCTCGTTCTGCCTGGGTTTCGACTTCGATGCGGACTGCCTCTGGATCGGCGTTTTCCCAGGCGGCTGGTTCTCTCTGGTGAAAAAATCCGTCCTTATCCATCAAACCTGACGCCTGATCCCGTGTGGAGACAGGACTCCAGCGGTAGCCGTCCCACTCCGAATTGACTGTCCCATGGACACCCAGATCGACGTTTGGATTTTGACGTGCCCAATCCGCCACCGCTGGGAACCACGGACAGGGTACCATGACTGCCCCGGATGAGATCGTGCCGAATTCCCACAGGTCCATGAAACCCTGCAGGGAAGCATGGCACATGCCCACATCATCAACATGGATGATGACAAGTCTGTCATTGTTTGAATAACCAAGTTTTTTGAGTAGAGGGTTGGGAACCATGTTTTATCCTTTATCTTAGTATCATGGCTATTGGAAAAATCGTGGCAACCACTGACGGTTAGATTCCAGCATATCTTCCAAAACATTCTGGATCTTGTCAGCACTCGGTCCAAGCGGATGAGCCAGCAATGCCTGCTTAGCAGCGTTCCTATCCCCGTATACTGCAGCCTGGACAGTGAGAAGCTCGTACATTTTTACCGAGGCTATCAATCCAAAACAAGCTTCAGGCAGGGCATTAGCCTCGAGCGGGTGGATACCAGTATGATCTACGCTGGCAGGTATTTCCAGTACCCAGTCTTCAGGCCAATCCTTGATGGCTCCCTTGTTTCGCACGTTGACGGTGTGTATTTGACCGAGGTTGTTATGGTGAGAATCAATCAGCTGGGTGGCTAATGTCGAATAGAAGGCACCGCCTCTCTTCATCAGGTCATCGGGAGGAACAGTCATGGCGGGATTGGAGTATTCACGCAGCAGGTCGCTTTCAATTTTCATAACTTCTTCAGCTCGCGAAGGTGGCCAGTTATCCTGTATTTTGAGCTTTTTGTCGGTATAGTAAAAATACTTCAGGTACGGGTTGGGAATCATTCCGAGTGTTTCGAGCGTATAAATGTCCCATTCGGGTTCTGTTTCCTGTTTTATCATCTTGATGTAAGCCAGGAAGATCTGTGGCCACATGTCTTCATTATCCACAGTAAAACCATAATGCCAGGTGAGGTGATTAAGACCGAGTGTTTTCAGAACAGCACGCTCATTGGCGATCTTTTGGCCGGTATATTTCTCCAGGCTTGCCAGGATTTCCATTTTGGTGGTGATGCCCACGTTACAGACTCCCACTGCGGGAACATCCGGAGCATGGCGGGTGAGTGCTTCTGTGACCAGACCAACCGGGTTGGTGAAGTTTACCAGCAACGCTCCCGGGGCAACTTCAAGCATGTCATTGGCTATGTCCAGGATTACGGGGACGGTACGTAATGCTTTCGCCATGCCGCCCACACCAGTCGTTTCCTGGCCGATCAAGCCATGCCGCCTGCCCAGGTACTCGTCACCGCGTCGGGCAGGCATCATTCCGACCCGCAACTGGGTGATGACATAGGATGCACCGGAAAGAGACTCACGCTGACAGGTAGAAAGTACTACCTTGAAAGGCTGGTCTTTGGCCATCACCATTCGTTGAGCGAACTTACCAACGATATCCAGCCTGGCCTGATCAATATCCATCAAACACAGTTCCGTAAGCGGCAGGTGATCAACTCTGGACAGGAGCCCATTGACAAGTTCCGGTGTATAAGTTGAACCGCCTCCAATGACTGTGATCTTCAATTCAATCTCTCCAACAAATTCAGAACCCGCAATGCAATGCCATGGGATGCAGGATCTTGAGCGGTTCGCCATGCTCGAATCCGTTGTCCATGGCAACCTGGCGGGATTTCATTTCCAGGGCCATGACCAGCTCTTCCATGCCGTCAGGCTCGAACTGGGCCTGGTAGCTGCGGACAGCTGAGATCTTGTCATCCCAGGTTTGGGTGACGTCTGCGATGGTATTCGCTTCACGGGTATAGTAGAAAACAACTCCCTGGATGGCATGCCCCCGATATGCAGAATCAATTTCAGGATCGGAAGAGGCGATCTTCGTCATCCCGGCAAATATGACCGCTTCTGTAGTTGCCAGGCCGGTCTGGATGTGATCATGATGTCCCTCATAGGTCAGCCAGGGGTCAGCAGTGACAACAAGATCAGGTTGAATGAGCCGGATGTACTTTAGTAGATCACCGCGTAGCTCAAAAAAATCATATTTCCCTGCATCTGGATATCCCAGCCAGTAATGCTCTTTTACACCGATGATCTTTCCGGCTGCAAACTGGTCGCGTCTCAGGGCTTGTTCAGCAGCTTCTGTCGAAAGAGTGTTATCCACGACGCCCATCAGATCGTCGGTTACAGTGAGGTAGATCAGTTCGGCTCCCTTCTGTTGAAGCTGCTTCAGGATACCACCGGCTGCAATATCATTATCATCATAATGAGGTTGGATGCACAGGATCCTCCTGGCTGAGTAAATATCAGGGATGGGGATAAGGGATTCTATTGTCATTGGATCTCCACAACTTTTCCGGTTTTAGCGCTTTCATAGGCTGAGTCCACAACCTTCATATTTACCAATCCTTCCATTCCCCCGGGAACAGGTGTTTTGCCTTCCTGAATACAATTTATAAAATAAGCCATCTGGGTATCATACATGGATTGAGGGCAATGCTCTGCGCGAGGGAAGGGAAAACCGGCAGATATGACTTCTATTTTGTTTTCCTTTTCACCCGCCAGCTCCAGTTTGGTCGGGAAGAGTTGTCCGAAACCCTTCGTTCCATAGAGCTGGGTGGCAGCTTCGGGACCATCCATGTGCGGTTGCCACCAACCTGATTCTATATAGGATACCGTCCCGTTGTCCCAGTTGACGATGACAACACCGGTATCATCCACATCTAAGTCAGTGTAAAAAGTACCCAAATTGGCATATACCGAAATAGGCTTTGGATCGCCCAACAGAAAGCGGGCAGTATCTAGTGCGTGGATGCCCATGTCTGCCATCGCTCCGCCACCTGAATATTCCTTTATCGTGAACCAACCGGATGGTCCCCAGTGCGTATGTACTCCGTAGCCTTTGGTGCGGATGATCTTGCCCAACCTTCCAGCCTGCGCTTTTAACCACACCACATCCGGGTCAAATCGCCAGCAGTGCGCCACCATTAATACTGTCCCGGTTGTCTGACTGGCAGAAAGCATCTGTTCCGCTTCGATGGTATTCAAGGCCATTGGCTTTTCCACCAGCACAGGGATGCCGGACTGGAGGGCTGCCAGGGTCTGCGGGGCATGCAGGAAATTGGGTGTACCGATCACAAGTGCATCCGCGCCGCTATCCTGGAGCATGTCTGCCATGGTCGTATACTGCCTCCGGATCCCAAACTGACCCGCGAAGGCAGCAGATTTATCGAAATATTTCTCTACCACCGCAACAACCTGTCCACCGCAGTTTAACACTGCCTGGGCATGAATGGCTGCTATATACCCAGCTCCAGCTATAGCGAATTTCATCCTTCCTCCTTGGGAATATGTGCAATCCCGTAAGGGAGAGTATGTTCTCTGCAATAATCTGGGAGTTCTATAAATATTTGGGTAACCGTTTCAGATGGAATCCGGTTCAGTGGTATGGAACAGGCCTTGAGAGCAGCTTCTAATGCGTGTGTATCTTGCCCCTGGCGATCTGCCATCAAGAGGATGCCTGGACCCACCAGATCGCCATGCGGCCAGGCTGGACCGGTGTATTGTTCAGCACAGTAGGCAAAATAATGTTCGGAGCCTTCTTCGGGACGGGAATGTCCGATTTGGTTGCAGAGTTGGACTTCCATTGACAGGCAGTCATAAAGGCTCTTTATACCATCCCGATCACCGTGACCGGCAGCCTCAGCGCATTCGATCACACCTATTAATATGGTTTGAGCATTATCATAAACCCAGGGAATGAACTCCATTCCGACAGGGTTGCGCCCCAATTCATGGGCGAATTTCCAATCCCAGCAGCCAGTCGCGATAGAGAGAACGTCTGTGATCCCAGCAGCCCGGATCCATGCAGGGGCGCTGGCAATGACATCCAGATCCAATATGAGTTGTTCGGGAACCTTGGTTGGGATATATTGAACGCAGCCGTCGCGGCGGATACCTGATGCAGCTGTAAGAAAGGCATCCACAGATAAAGCAGTGGGTAGTACAACAAGTGGAAGGTTCAGGCAGGCAGAAAAATATTTAGCTGCATCAACAGTCAAACCTCCCCCAACAGAATAGACCACTTGTGCAGGAGAATCTACTATGCTGGCGAGCAGATTGTCCCATGCAACCAACGTTGCGTTTAAAGGTTCAAGTCGGGTTGTGACTTTCAGCCCAGAAAGACTATTCTGAACAGCAGTCCAGGCTGGGGTGGAAGTGACCAACAACACAGGTCTTTTTTCATCAATTTCAGAGAAAGGGATCATACTGACAATAGGTAGATTGGCGAGTATTTGAATCATCCCTTCCCTTGTTATTATTTGATGGTGTGTGATCTACTTTAGATCCATCTCTATATGGTTTAGTTTACAATCATAAAAAAAACTTGTCAACAGTTTTGTAACATTCTTTCTGTAATTTCATGAACCTTAACAAAAGAGGTGAGTCAGAAGTATCCTTAAAGGCAACAAAACCAATAAAAAAGAGGCTGTTAATGACTCACCACGACGATTATTCCTTCACGAAAGAGTTTGCGGAATGAAGGATTGGATGCGATACCTGAGATGCGGGGAGTTCTGATCAACCCGGGGGATGATCTCCATCCACCAAAAACCCGAATTTTGTATTGTCATAAAGCCAATGAGACCGGGCAGCCTGCTAGCCCTGTGTATCATTTAGACGAGGCCTGATCCAAGAATCGTTGGAGCAAAAAAAAGCGGAGGCTACCAAGTTTGGTAGCCTCCGATAATAATTCGGGTTTTTAGGGATCTCCCCAAAATTCCTCAATACTTTATTCGACCTCTACCAGCACCGCCCGGATGAGTATACGATAACTGTAGGAGTCGCTGGCTTCGTCGTAACCGCGGCAGGTCACCAGAGTGATCCAGGATAATTCCTGGTGCTTCATCATCGCAGCCAGGTTATTGGGCTGGACCTGCATCACCGAGCGCACCTCATACACGTACTTTCCACCCCAGGCATGAACGATGATCTTATCCCCCCACCATAAGCCATTCAATTTTACAAACGGACCGGGATTACCATAAGCATCATAGACATGGGCAGTGATCACCGAGTTGCCGCTCCAGGTGGGGAAAGCAGAACCGTCCAACCAGCCGGCATTATTGCCCAGCCAGGAGACGTCCCAGGTCCCATTGGTTTGCGGTACGCCCACGATGGACGTCTGCACGCCAAGGCTCGGAATCTCAAGCCATAAGTCGCCCAGGCTGGCATAGTCTTTTTCAGCAGGTTGGGCGGGGAGGACCGTTAGACGATATGGGGCAAAACCAATGGCTGGTATAACTTTAGCGGGCACAACTGTGGGGGTTGGGGTGGGGGTCGCGGTAACCGTCAACGTTTCAGCCGGTACATTGCAGGCACTGACAGCACCGTTGGTGCCGGTGCCTCCACTGTATACTGCCCTCCAATAATACGTTCCGGCCAAGTTGAAAGTCATGGAATTTGAATTCGGGACATTATTACCAACACCGGTCACTGTCTTGGTCCCAGCACTTACTGGATCCAATGTGCAGGCGCTGTCCGTATAATAAGTATAGGTGACTGTTCCACCCGCACTGGCGGCGGCTCCAGTCAAGGTTGCAGTATCATACACCGAACTACCGACTACAACATTGGTGGCGGAAAGGTTTGTCGTAAGGGTAGGAGTGACATTGGCAACATCGTTCACTAACAGTATTTCACTGGTGCAGGCACTTTTAGCACTGTTGTTGTTGACGTCTCCAGAGTATGCTGCCTGCCAATAATATATTCCGGCTGTAGCGAAGGAGATGGGATCTGAATTCGGCACAATACCGCCATCCACATTCTTAATTCCAGCTGACTGTGGATTCAAAGTGCAGGTATCATCATTTGTATATACTGTATAGGTCACTGTTCCGATCGCGGTGGCAGTGGCTCCACTCAAGGTTGCAGTATCATACACCGAACTACCTACTGGAACACTGGTGGCAGAAAGTGTCGTCGCAATGGTCGGAGAGAGTTTATTGACCGTTAATGTTTCAGCCGCTACATTGCAGGCACTGACAGCACCGTTGGTGCCGGTGCCTCCACTGTATACTGCCCTCCAATAATACGTTCCAGCCAGGTTGAAAGGCATGGGATTTGAATTCGGGACATTATTACCAACACCGGTCACTGTCTTGGTTCCAGCATCCACTGCATTCAATGTGCAGGCGCTGTCCGTATAATAAGTGTAGGTGACTGTTCCGCCTGCACTGGCGGCGGCTCCAGTCAAGGTTGCAGTATCATACACCGAACTACCTACTGCAACACTGGTTGAGGAAAGGTTTGTCGCAAGGGTAGGAGTAACATTGGCAACATCGTTAACTAAAAGCGCTTCACTGATGCAGGCACTTTTAGCACTATTGTTGTTGGCGTCTCCACTGTATTCTGCCTGCCAATAAAACGTTCCGGCTGTATTAAAGGGGAGGGGAGGCGAATCCGGCAAAACGCCAGGGGTGGTTATAGCTATGGGGCCAGTGGTCTGATCCAACGCAGTACAGGCAGTGTCCGTATATACAGAGTAGGTCACAGTGCCACCTGAATTGACGGTATCTCCAAGCAATACCGCACTGTCAGACACAGTTGCTCCTACTGTTACAGAGTCGGCGGAAAGTGTTGTCGTGACGGACGGTGAGCAAAGCGGGCGGGTGATATGGGTATTATTTAATGTAACCGCTGCAATTCTTGCTAAAAATCTCCCGGTAACCGTTGAGCCACCATTGTCTGTAATCGATTGGTCAGCCATGATGGTCCCAAAAAATTCAGAGTTGGTTCCGAGAACGGCTGAAGAGCCGACCTGCCACCAGACATTGCAAGCTTGCGCGCCACGAGTTAGGACTACTTTGCTTGTGGAGGCGGTTATAAGGCTGGATGCCATCTTGAAAATAAATACGGAGTTGGGGTCATTCGCGCCGTCGAGTATCAACGTCCCTGTTATCCCGAAAGTACCTGCACTGGAAGTGTAGACACCATCTGTCAGCGTTGACCCGCCGAGCTCTGAGGATATGGTGTTTGCTGGCACCCGTGCAGCAGCCTCGTTATAAGCAGTGGTTAAATCATTTTTTGCTATTGTGAGAAGGCTAGCATTTGTTACCCTGCAAGGAAGAGGACCGGAAGCATCCACTGAGTATACTGTCCCGGACAGCATTTCAGCGCACGTCAATGGTCCCGTAGATGCCCCCCAACCCGCTGGGCTCAAACCAACATCACCGTTGATTTGAGAAAGGTTATTGTCGTTGACTGCTGATCCAGCCAGAATGGCGAAATTGCTGGTTGTCCCCAAGCTTACCGGAGTGGTAGCCGCGAGCCGGCGTGCAGACACGCCAAGGGAGGGAGCTACCAATGATAAGGTTATCATCAGGATGATTAAAATTGGTAGAAACTTAAACTTAGGCATTTTATTCGTCCTCCTGACAAAAAAATCCCACCTAGGAATGGCGTAATGTATTACAAGTATTCAAATTTATTATACTACAATCGTATTCTAATTCAATGAGGAATTGAAAGGTTATCGCAGGGGAATAGTATCTACCATCCAGACAACCGTCATTTCCCACCTTGCTTTTTAAATGGTTCCATTTCACCACCCCCAGAATGCGGGTATTCCCGGTAAACCCCGCCCGGCTTTACCCTGGTCGCTTTGGCGGGGAGGTGGCGCTCTACCAGAAGAACTAAACGCCTGGCAACCCGGACCTGGTGCAGGTGGGCAGGTGCGAGGTGATAATGCTCTGGGCAGTGCAATCCAGGTTCAGGTTCAAGATCCCCCACCTTTTCAGCCATAATTAAATTGAATTCATAATCACATTGATATTTTGACCAATGCTGATAGTTATTCTTAAGATCGATATAATTGCTTAAAATCACTTTTGACAATTTTTGGGCAAATTTTCCTTTTTAATTTGTTTCTATCAGGATTTGACAGACTCCGTTAAGAAATTTAATATTAATCATTGTTCAACAATTATTATTAATCAAGAGTAAATTGATTTCTATAATATTAAGTATTATTCGGAATAACTTAAATCTTTTCTAATTCCTCGTGAACAGGTATAGCTTCAATTGTCCGAGGATTCAAGATCTTCTCGAGTGCTGTCCCCAACAAGGCAAAGGCAAGACTGGTCAATAATAACAGTGCAATTGGTTCCAGTACCCAGAAAGGTGAACCATATAAGGCACCTTTGGATAGCCCATCATAGATAATTCGACCCCAGGAGGGATAATTGGATTTGATATTAAAGAAACCAAGTGTCGCTTCCCAGAAAATAAAACTTGGTATCTGGGTGATCAATTGGGGAATCAATACTGGAAGAACTCTTGGGATTAAATAATGCATAATAATACGCATGTTCCCCGCCCCGTATGCTCTTGCACTCTCAATATAAGGTGCTTCTTTTGCCTGTAAAAATGCTGAACGAAATGTTTTCATTGGCGAACCCAGGGCATTGATCACAATAATAAAACCCAAAATGATCCAAATATCAATATTAAAAAGAACGTTGACAAGCACTGCAATGGTTAATCCAGGTATGATCATGTTAACTTCTGTGACCCTTTGGACAAAACCATCCAACCAGCCTCCAAACCACACTCCTGCAGCTGGTAAGAGCATTGCAATTAATGTAGTGATCAATGAGCCCAGGAAACCAATAAATAAAGCAAACGGCATTCCCCAAAATAATGGAACGATCAGGTCTCTTCGAGCATAATCTGATCCTGCCAATCCATAAACCTGCCCCAATAATACCAATTGAACATCAAGATCACCCTCAGATTCGAAAACCAGGGAATTTATCCTTAATTTATAAACTCCATGCAGCGGCTCCATTTTTGAAGATCCTGGTTTGGCAAAAAGCAGATTAAAGATCGGAGTTGAATAGAGTCCCTGGACATTTCCAGTTAATGAAAACCAATCGTACCATTCAGGATTTTCATCGAGATATTTTTTGGCAGAGAAACTGGTCTCAAAATCATAACTGGAATAAGGATCTGTGGTCGTGCGTTTCAATGGAATAATTCGTCCATCAGGCGTTTCCCATTCCATTAAAGCGAAAGGTCGCTGAATCTGGAAAACAGGATCAAAATAAAGGAAGATCTCGCTTGGAATCTCTCTGTAAGTGTAATCAAACGTGAGTGTGTAATTCTTCTCGATCCATCCGTTCTCCAAATGATTTGTTACTATCTCCGTTGTTGGACTATCCTGATCGACAAAAAGGGTGGATAATCTGGGAATATTACTGAAATAATTTGTCCAGGACGGCAAAGCAGTGCGAGGGATATAATTTCTTCCCTGTAAAACCTTTTGGTTGTAATCTTTGCCGATTTGTGCATATGGCAATGCTGTTACGGCATAGATTGAGCCGATAAATAAGATCACGATAATGGATAAACCAAATATCGCAGAAGGATATCGACGAATTTCATTCAGGTAGAAATTACTTCTATTCCGAAATTCTTTAAAGCGGTAAGTAATTTCCGAAATTGTCTGTCTTATTGATTGATTTGGATTGCTTGGTTTCTCTTCTTTTTCGCTACGAAAATACCTGAACAGAAATAACTTGAGTCTTGAAAGCGAACTTTGCTTTTTGGAAGCTATCCCCCTGATTTCATTTGTATTGGTGGGAGGCAATACTCTGATGCGGGGATCCACGATAACATATGTAATATCAAGTAGGAATGAAATGATTCCAAGTAAATACGCGAAAATGACAACAATTCCCACAGCAATGATCAATTCTCCCGGTTCCATGCTTTCCCCCCAGAAGTTGGGTAACGCTTCTTTTATATATAACCATCCAAGCCCTGGCCAATTAAAGACTACTTCTACAATCGTACTGACTTGCCAGAACGTGATCAGGGTTGTAATAAAACTGGTGAGAATATATGGCAGAGCAGGGCGGAGGATATAGTTATTATTTAATATTTTTAATGGTAAACCTTTTGCCTGGGCAAGCTCAATATAATCTTCTTTGGAATAGATTACAAAATATGTTCTCCAGGCAAATACCACCTGGAAAAGGAGGCTTAGAGCAATGGCTGCAACAGGCATAATCATATGCTTGCCAATATCCAGGAGGTATGAAAGATTTACCTTCTCGTAATAGGCTTTATACATTCCTCCAAAGGGTAACCATCGGAGTTGAAATGCAAAAATGGTTAACAGGATGATCCCATAAACCCAGCTGGGCACTGATGATATCGGAGACAGAATGGAAAAAAATCGGTCCAGCCAATTCCCATAATGCCTCGATAGATAGAGTGATATAGGCATGCCAATAAGGAAAACCAACAGGTAAGCAGTGCCAATAATTAATAAGGTTCGTGGCAGATAGACCAATATGATGTCTAATACATCTGCATTTGTAGCCTGAGATCCCCATCCCCCCATTCTCATACCAACCTTGCCCCAATCAAAAGTGAGTGCCTTTGTTGTCCAACGAAGGTATCTTTGAAAGAAGGGCAGGTTCAAACCGAGATCATCCCGGAGTTGCTGAACATATGCCTGAATCTGAACCTGATCTGGAACCCCGAATTCGTTGATATCGATTGTGCCATCATAAATGCTTGATCGGATGACCAGATCGATTTGAGCATTCAGACTTTTTTCAAATGGTGATTCGGGTGGACCCAATCCTCTTTGCGTTGGCTGATTGGTTATTAAAATAGTAATGAATACAGCCACAAAAATTGTAATCCCGATAGCCAGCAGTTTTCCTCCCAGATATCGGGATACTCTTAGTATCTGTTTCAATTTGGTTTGTGAAGGCAACCCTTGCTCTGATGAATCCAAATTATGTCTCCAATTAATGGATTATACTTTACCAGGTTAACTTGTGACAACTGGCACGGGAAGAAGGGAATAAAATCTCTTGTGAAGATCACCGATTCGAATAAGAATAATGTAAATATTTCAAAGGAGAAAGGGAGAATAATCCATGTCTAGGAAATTTGAACCAACACCACTGAAATTACGAACACCAGTCCCATCAGATATTGATATCGCCCAGGAGGCAAAACTTAAACCAATTATTCAGGTGGCTGAAGAATTGGGGATTCATGAAGATGAATTGGAACTTTATGGACCTTATAAAGCTAAAGTAAAACTTGAGATTTTAAAAAGATTGAAAGATCGACCTGATGGAAAGTATATTGATGTAACTGCAATAACCCCGACACCGCTAGGCGAGGGAAAAACAACCACAACAGTTGGATTATCCCAGGCACTCGGTGCCCATTTGGGAAAAAATGTGGTAACTGCGATTCGGCAGCCTTCTCAGGGTCCAACATTTGGGATCAAAGGCGGAGCAGCAGGTGGTGGTTACTCGCAGATTATCCCGATGGAGGATTTCAACCTTCACCTGACAGGAGACATTCATGCCATAACAGCTGCCAATAACCTTCTGGCTGCTGCGATCGATGTACGCATCATGCATGAATCCAAACAAGAAGATGATGAAAAACTATTTAATGCCCTATGCCCACCAGATAAGGAAGGTGAAAGGAAATTCTCACCATCAATGCTGAGAAGGTTGGCAAAACTGGGCATTGAAAAAACCGACCCAAATGATCTAACCTCAGAAGAAAGATCCAGGTTTGCAAGACTTGACATTGATCCAGATTCGATAACATGGCGCCGCGTAGTTGATACAAATGATCGCTTCCTTCGAACGATTACGATTGGCCAGGGTGATGATGAGAAAGGATTCGAGCGTGTTACTGGATATGATATTACCGTAGCCAGCGAAATAATGGCAATCCTTGCTCTTACGACCAGCCTGGCAGATATGCGGGAACGTTTTGGCAGGATCGTTATCGGGACCAACAAAAAAGGAGAGGCAATTACTGCAGAAGATCTTGGTGTCGCAGGCGCTTTGACAGTTCTTATGAAAGATGCTATCAAACCCAACTTGATGCAAACCCTTGAAGGGACTCCAGCTTTTGTTCATGCTGGTCCGTTTGCCAATATCGCCCACGGGCAATCATCCATCATTGCTGACAAGATCGCTTTGAAACTTGCTGATTACGTCATCACTGAATCTGGATTTGGTGCAGATATAGGAATGGAAAAATTCTTTGGGATCAAGTGCCGATATTCAGGTTTGATTCCCCAGGTGGTTGTTCTGGTGGCGACTGTTCGTGCTCTCAAGATGCATGGCGGTGGACCGAAAGTAGTAGCAGGGAAACCGTTGGCGCCTGAATATACTGATGAAAACCTGGAATTGATCCGAAAAGGACTTCCAAATATGGAACGCCATATCAAGAATGCCCTGAAATATGGTGTTAATGTGGTTGTTGCAGTAAATTCATTCAAAGATGACACTCAAGCAGAAGTTGATCTTGTTCGCAATGCAGCTATCGCAGCAGGTGCAATGGATGCTGTTGTTTCCCGCCACTGGATGGAAGGTGGAGCAGGCGCAGTTGCCCTGGCAGAAGCTGTTATTAATGCAGCTGAGAAACCCAGCAGTTTCAAACAATTGTATTCTGTGGAACTTCCGATAAAGGAAAAGATCGAGATAATTTGCAAAGAGATCTATGGTGCTGATGGAGTTGATTATTTACCTGAAGCTGAAGCCAAGATAGAGTTGTATAACAAACTTGGTTTTTCAAACCTTCCTCTATGTATGGCAAAAACGCACCTGTCATTCAGCCATGATGCCTCATTAAAAGGCGCTCCAACTGGTTTTCGTGTTCCAATTCGTGATATTCGTGCTTCGGTTGGATCAGGTTTTCTATACCCATTGCTGGGAACCATGCGCACAATGCCAGGGCTACCTACCAGGCCGGTTTTCTACGATGTGGACCTGGATTTGGAGACCGGAAAAGTTGTCGGATTGTTTTAATCCGTATTCTAATAGTATTCAGGGGCACGAATTTTTGTGCCCCTGTTATTATTAACCAATGATCCCTAATACTATTTTATCAATAACTGATATCCATAATGCGCTGGATGAAGGGGAGATGCGCATAGATGAAATTATCGATATTTATAGAAGAAGGATAAATGAGTTAAACAGTTCCATCAATGCCTTCATTTCTATAATGGATGGAAGGTTTGGTGATTATGACCCTGATAAACCATTATCCGGTGTACCGATAGCGATAAAGGACTTGTTTGATGTAACAGGAGTTCCTACGACAGCAGGTGCTGAGTTTTTTCGCAACAAAATTCCTCATGAAGATTCAACTGTGATAAAAAAGATCATTGATTCTGGTGGAGTCATCATGGGAAAGACTAATATGCACGAGATCGCCCTGGGTGTTACCAATGTCAATCGCCATTATGGGAATTGCAGAAATCCGTGGAACCGAAAACATATAACCGGTGGGTCTTCCGGTGGTTCTGCAGCAGCTGTCGCTGCGGGTATGTGTGTGGCTGCACTGGGTAGCGATACAGGAGGGTCTATCCGAATTCCTGCTTCTTTGTGCGGAACAGTTGGTCTTAAACCTACATATGGACGGGTAAGTCTAAAAGGAGTGATACCATTATCCTGGAATCTCGATCACGTTGGTCCTATTACCAATTGTGTTAAGGATTCTGCCATTATGCTGCAGGTAATTGCTGGATATGACGATTCGGATCCAGCCAGCGTGGATTTCCCAGTTGATGATTATATTTCCCAACTTGGTGAAGGAGTTAAAGGCTTTAAGATCGTACTAGCTATAGGGGATTATATTGAAGAATCTGAAATTCAAACTTTAAGAGCAGTTCGATCTATAGCTGATGTATTTCGATCATTGGGAGCAGAAGTATTTTATAAGGAAATACCCTGGCTAAAAAATGCGGCATTGGCGAATGGCACCATGACCACTTCGGATGCTGCTGCAATTTACCAGGAAAAAATTGAATCATCTCCAGGTGAATTTGGTGAAGATGTTATTAAGAGGTTGCTTGCGGGGAAATCGAATACGTCATCTCAGTATTCAAATGCAAGAAGGATGCAGGTGGAAGTACGGAGAGATTTTCAACATTTCTTTCATAACTATGACCTTCTTATTCTTCCTACAACACCATTCGCTGCTCCATTGATTGAAGGATCAGATGCAATTGAGCAGGCAGGAAAATTAACCCGCTTTACAGCACCTTTTAACCTGGCTGGATTGCCAGCTATTTCAATCCCTTGTGGGTTCACCAATGAAGGGTTGCCGATTGGTGCTCAGTTGGTGGGAAATTATTGGGACGAGGCAACTGTGCTCAGGGCTGCCAATGCTTATGAGAAAAACACGAAATGGATGGATGGGAAAAAGCTGCCCTGTTTAGAATAGATAAGGAATGAATCTCTTGGTTTTCTTCGAATAAGAAATATAGCTCACTCCAAATTTATTCGAACTGGTTTTTTCGTCTTCTCTGGCTGTTGCAAAAATGAAAAGCAATATTAATAAAGTAAGCAGTAATTTATTAATCGTGGGAGATTTAAAGAATATTCCCCAGGAAAGGAACAATAGGGAGGAATAAAGAGGATGACGGATATATTTGTAGATCCCTTTATCCACCAATTTTGTTGTCGTTTCAATGGAATCTGTTGGTACTCCAAATTTCCGCAGGTAGTAAATCCCTGTTATTAAAGGTAATAACGAAATTATTAACAATATCCAGGAAATCAATTGGTACCAGGATAAAGGATCTTGAAACCAAGTTTGCCTGTTCAAGATGAACAGGATCAGTATAAACTCCCAAACTAAGAATCGGTATATCTAATAGGATTCCGGTTTTTTTAATGAAAACCGTGAAAGAAAGATGATAATAAACAAACCAGCTAAAAAGATGAATAAGTTTTTAGACATGAGTCAGGCAATAACCAAAAAATACTTAGGGAATTACCATTTTTGAAGGATGGAGGATAATAATTCAGCACGGGAAACCAGGCTTTCTTTGAAAATATACTCATTTTGGGAGTGATAATCCCCTCCAACAGCACCCATTCCATCCAGGACGGGTATTCCCAAAGGAGCAACAAAATTTCCATCCGATGCTCCTCCAGTTCCAGAAGCTTGTAAATCAATTCCAATTTCCTTCGCTAACTCTTTTGCTTTGGTAAATGTTGCTTGCATGAGATCATCATAGGGCATGGGAGGGCGATTTAACCCCCCTGAGATTTCAATAGTCGTCCCTTGAAGAACGGGTTCTAATTGGTTGATCTCCTTAATGATACGTTCAGCTTCTCCAGGCTCCATGACCCGCATATCAACATCCACCCAGGCGTGATCAGGAACAACATTTACAACAGAACCTCCTTTAATAACTCCAACATTTAATGTTGTTCCGCGTTCATAATTTGTCAGCCTTTGTATCCTGATCACCTGATGAGCTATCTCTTCGATGGCATTTCTACCCTTGTCATGGTTACCGCCTGCGTGAGCTGCCTGACCATGTACTTCAATATGAAAACCTCCAACACCCTTTCTCCAGGTTTTTACTGAACCATCCGGCATACCGGGTTCCAAAACAAGGACTAACGAAGATTCTTGAGCTGATTCTTCAATCCATTTTTTAGATGTTCCAGATCCAATTTCCTCATCGGAAGTAAAAAGGAAGGTTATTGGAAAGGAAGGATTCAGGTTGTCATCGATCAGGTGTTTAATAACAGCCAAACCAATTACAGCACCAGATTTCATATCTGCAACGCCGGGTCCCATCAACTTATCATCCATTTCCTGATAAGGAATGGCAGAAATCGTACCTATGGGATATACGGTATCCATGTGACTCAATAATAAAAAACCATTATTATTTTCTGCTTTTTTTCGATTTGTGAAAAAGGTGGCAATGATATGATTCCCTGCTGTCTCATTGTTAATGATCCTGATCGAAGCTCCCAAGGATTTTAATTCCTCCAATAAGATCTTTCCAACTTTATCTACAGCAGATTTATCATGCGATGGAGATTCTGTTTCAACCAGTTTCTTCAGCAACTCCATCATATAAGGGCGATATCTCTCAAAATTCATCATACTTTCCTTTTTAAAAGATGGAAATGGCAAGGCATACCAAACCAAGTACCAGGCAATAAATGGCAAATGGCTTCAAGGAATGGTTGCTTAAAAATCCCAGCAACCAGCGCACAGCGAACCAGCCAACCACTGCAGAAGTGATAAATCCAATCACCAGGGAAGGTAGGATACTTGAAAACCCTCCTGAACCCAGGAATTTCATGATCTCATAACCGCCTGCTGCCAGCATAACAGGAACAGAGATCAGGAATGCAAATCGTGCAGCAGAAGGGCGGTCAAATTTTCGCATCAACCCAGCACTTATCGTTGTCCCGCTTCGTGAAGCGCCTGGAAAGATCGCAATGATCTGCATTATTCCAATGAAAAGGCTATCCTTCCAGTTGATCGAATCCAAGGTTCTATTCGAATTTCCAAGGAACTCGCCCAAGGTCATAATGGTTGCAGCAGTGATCAGACGAATGGATGCACCTATAAAAGGCTGGGAGAATAAATCTTCCAGGGCATTATGCAAAAGGAAGCCACCCAATAAAGCCGGTATGGTTGCAATTACGATATACCACCCCATACGAGCTTCAAATGGCATAGAATCAAAGTGTTTTAAATCCTTCAAATGAATAAACAATGATTTGACAATACTCCAAAGGTCACTTCGGAAGAATACGATCAGAGAAAGGATTGTCCCTGTTTGGATGATCACAAGAAAAGCAAACACTTCTTCGCTTGCAGGTATTTTCAATAGTTCCTGTCCAATCAACAAATGAGCAGTCGATGAAACAGGAATGAACTCCGTTAATCCCTGGATCACCCCAAGGATCAAAGCATGATAAAAATTCATAATAAAATCCTCACATCACTTGTATTTTCCTCTTGCTATTCTGACCCCAGGTATTTAATAAATTGGGGATATTGTCTAGAAATATTCCAGATTTGATCATTTCACGAATTTGTTCTGCCAGATTTACCAGCGAATATAAATTATGGATCGATAGCAAGGTACTTGCCAGGGTTTCCTTGGCGACAACGAGGTGGCGAATATAAGCCCGGGAAAAATTTTTACAAGTGTAACATTGACATTCTTTGTCGATCGGCTGCGGATCAGAGGCAAAAGAAGCATTCATCAAGTTCAGGCGTCCTTCCGTGGAAAACGCGGCGTGATGTCTGGCTAACCGGGTAGGTAATACACAGTCGAAAATATCGATACCCCGGGCGATTCCATTGATCAGATCCTCGGGAGTACCAACACCCAAAAGATATCGGGGTTTAGACCTGGGCATGTGAGGTTCCAAAGTGTCCAGAATGTTGTACATATCTTGTTTTGACTCTCCAACCGACAATCCACCAACAGCAATTCCTTCAAATGGTAGGTTTGAGATAAATTCTGCTGATCTGATTCGTAAGTTGGGGTCTATTCCTCCCTGGATAATCCCGAATAAAGCCTGGTCTTTTCTTTTCCTGGCTTTCAGGCATCTTTCTGCCCATTCATGGGTTCGATCCATTGCAGTCTTGATATATTCAAAATTGTTTGGATCAGCACATTCATCAAAAGCCATTATGATATCCGCACCCAAGTTTTCCTGAATTCGAATGGACTGTTCTGGTGTGAACCTATGCGTAGATCCATCGATATGGCTTCTGAATGTAACCCCATCATCGTCCACTTTTCGTGTGGAAGCAAGGGAAAAAACCTGGTAGCCACCTGAATCAGTTAGAATTGGTTTATCCCAATGCATGAATTTATGTAAACCACCCAAACTCGCAATCAATTCATCACCTGGTCGCAAATAAAGGTGGTAAGTATTTGATAAAACAAGGGAAGCTTTTAAATCCAATAACTGATCTGGAGTGACTGTCTTAACTGTTGCCTGGGTCCCTACAGGGGCGAAAACAGGGGTTTTAATTTTTCCATGGTAAGTATTGAAAATACCCACTCTTGCTTGACCTTCTTCGTGAATTAATTCAAATTCAAACATATTTGCCATTATACTCACAATAAAATTTTCGAACATCAAATGTATTATTTTGCAACTGCTTGCATTGACCTGTAACAGCAGATATACTTTCTTAAAAAAAGGCGAAAACTTAATAATGACAATAACCACAAACTGGCAAATTGATCCTCAGATTACCATTGAAGCTGATCGGGAATTAAATAATTTTCCTCCGTTATTCAGACAGCTTTTCTTTAACAGAGGGTATGCAACTGAGGAATCTGCCAGGTTTTTCCTGAAGGCACAGGCGCCTTTTAATACCTCACCCTGGCAATTAGAAGGAATGGCAAGGGCAGTCGATAGAATTGTTATCGCCGTTGAATCGAACGAGCTGATCATCATCTATGGAGATTTTGATGTCGATGGTGTAACAGCCACAGCCCTGATGGTGGATGTCATCGGGAAATTAGGTGGAAATGTTGAACCTTATATTCCCAACCGGTTTGATGAAGGCTATGGCCTTAATAATGAAGCATTGGAAAAAATCCATCGGGATGGCTGCAATCTGGTTATCACAGTTGATTGTGGAATTCGATCAAATGAGGTAGTCAAACACGCAGGAGATATTGGTTTGGATATTATTATTTCCGACCACCATAATCCTGGAAAAGTCTTACCTGAAGCCTACGCGCTGATCAATCCGAAGCAACAAGATGATCTGTATCCTGATAAGGACCTGGCTGGCGTTGGTGTAGCTTATAAAATAGCAGAGGCATTACTGGAAAAATTTCCTGAATCGGATCTAAAAATCAATGAGCTACTGGATTTGGTCGTCCTCGGTACTGTAGCAGATCTGGCACCTTTGACAGGAGAGAATCGCTGGTTGGTTCGTAAAGGACTTAGACAATTACAGCAAACAACAAGGCAAGGTTTATTTTCTTTGGCAAATGTTGCAGGTTTGGATCTGAAGAGGTGTAATGCTGGAAATATTGGATATATTCTCGGACCCAGGTTGAACGCGTCCGGTCGAATGGAATCAGCGTTGGCATCGTATGAATTGCTGGTTACACAAGATATACAGATTGCTGGTCAATTGGCTCAGGAACTTGAGATTCATAACCGTGAAAGACAACAAATAACTCGTGAAACTATTGAGAAAGCCAAGAAATTAATCACAAACCAGGTCCAAAATGATTACCTGTTATTTGCAGCCGATCCTGGTTTTAATTCCGGGGTGGTAGGTTTGGCAGCATCAAAGTTATCTGAGAAATATTATAAACCTGCCATTGTTTGCACAATAGAAGAGGAGACTACTCGAGGCTCATGCCGAAGCATTCCAGAATTCCATATTACCGAGGCACTGGATCAATGTACTGATATCCTGGTTCGGCATGGGGGGCATGCTGCTGCTGCCGGGTTTACAGTTACGAATGAAAATGCAGGGGAACTGGAAGAGCGTCTTAAATGCATCGCAAAAGAAAAGCTGGAAAGTCTCGATTTACGACCGACTTTTTGTGCAGATATGGAAATTCCCCTTTCAGAATTAAATGAAAAGGTGTTGGAACAACTTGAGTGGTTTGAGCCAACTGGATATGGAAATCCGCAGGCGGTGTTTGTCAGCAGGAATGTTCAGGTTCTTTCAAAACGAACGGTTGGAAAAACAAGTTCCCACCTTAAATTGGTTGTGTCTGATGGTTATTCAAAATTTGATGCCATTGGTTTTAACCTTGGACATTTATATACAAATCTTACCAGCACTATTGACATGATGTTCACATTTGAGATGAATGAATTTAATGGTCGCAAGAGTTTACAATTGAATTTATTGGATATTAAATTGGCATACTGATTAAATTAACTATGTCCCATTGCTGGATAAGAAAAAAGAATAATTATCGAAAGGGAATTTTTCAGCATTTAGTAAATTCGAATTCTTTTATTTCTTTTCAACACTTGAATTGATCAATAATCAATTCTGCCCAGCACTTCCACTAAAACCTCCACCCTAAATGGGTCAATCATTTTACCAATCAATAATGATTATTCTTTTCATTTAAAAAAAAACCAATAAACCAATTCACC
>DATEUN010000067.1:0-26930 GCA_035283125.1 Anaerolineales bacterium | reverse complement strand
TTCACCGTAATTCTCTGGGCACCTTTCGCACCCAGCTTTCTCATGAGGTCAATAACCAATGCCTTGCCGATCCCCCTGCCCTGGTATTCCGGATGAACCGCAAGGCGGGCCAGGTGTCCTCCCATAAGGTTCTGGGTACTGACCTGATATGCAATGATATCTTTCCCCTGTGTTATCACCGTGGAATATGCAGCCATTTTAAATGCTTTTGATAATGAAGCGGTAGAGTTCTGCCAGATGGGTTCAAACGCGAGACCATCCAGGTTTTCCACAAGGGGAAGATCTGACTCATTCATTTTGCGCATGGGAAGATCGCTATCGGAATCATTTACGATTGATTTATCATAATCCCAGTTCAGGACGATGATATCCTGGTGATAAGTAAAGTCACTATTTTCGAGGATCTCATGAAACCATTGCCCCATTGTTATCACGGCAACACGTGAAATTGAAAAACTGGGTAAAACTGGTTTGATCGCCTGCCAGAGGTTTTCCCAGGCTATCCCTACTGAAATGCTGGCGTCGATCCCAAATACCCTGATCCAACCGATCGAGGTAGGATCAGGGGGACATGCCATTACCGAGATGATCACACCATTTTTTTCGAGGACAAAAAAAGGAGAATAATCGATCCACTCCAACGGCGCCCGCCAATCCATGTGTCGATGAACAAGGTGACCCCTGGAGATCAATTCATCCAATTGTGAAATATCCCCCCGGACAGCTGGCCGAACCTTGAGGTTGGCAGCTACTTCCATAATCGCATGAATAGAAATTTTTTAAGAATGCGCTGTTTAAGGGTTGGTTTCTTGACACCCATAAGCCCATCCTGCATTTCCATGACTGCATCGGCAAATTCCCTCTTCTTTACCCGCAATAAGGAAATGGAACGTTGAACATCTGCCCGTAGATCTGATTCGCCCAGGTTTTTAAGTATTAAGGATGATTCTTCAAACTTCCTGATGGCATCATCTTTTTGTCCCATTTCAGCCAGAGCAGCTCCCATGTTTGCCAATGCCATGGCCTGCCTTTTTTTGTCATCAGCTTGTGCAAATATCCTGTCTGTTCCTTCAACAACATTGAAAGATTCCAGTGCTTTTCCAGCCTGTAAAAAAGCCACGGACTGGTTGTTCTTCATTTCAGCCGAATGGTAAAGATCGGCATCGTTTGTGTAAGCTTCGGCAGCCAGACCAAAAAGACGGGCAGCCTCCAGGTAATTCTTTGCCTGGTAGGATTTCATTGCGTTTTCAGCGATCTGATCGCTGCTTTCTTTTTCTTGCTCATTCATAAGGTGATGTCCAGAAGTGTTTCAGCCACCGATCTTAATTTTTCAGTCGACAAGCCACTCAGGGAAAGAGCCAGTTCAAGGTAAGGTTTGTTGATTGGTTTGCAAACAAACATGCGAAGTTCCTGGGGCAGTTCAAGGAAATCCTGGATAGCTTTGCCTTCATCCAACCATTGACCGATGGGACCGTCCTGGTCGACAAATTCATCAATATTCCTGTCCAATAATTCCAGCAATCCTTCCAGCACCGAAGAAGGAATGGGGTTTTCGCCCATTTCGTACTTGGTCAGGCGGGGAGTGGATATTCCGGATTGTTCAGAAAGTGATTTTAACGATGTTCCGGTTTCCAACCGTAATGAGCGGAGTTTTACACCGATAATCTTATTCCTGATCTTCATCAGGGAGGCAATATCCATCGCTTCGAGTGGTTTCCGGTCATCTACCAGAACTTTTTTACTCCAGAATTGTGCAATGGGAAGGTCCAGGAAATATGCCAGCGTTTCCAGTTCCGGAAGAGATGGTGATCTGCGTCCTTCTTCATAGGATTTGTAAAATCCGGAAGTGACGCCCATTGCTTCTGCACAATCTTTCATGGAATGGTTGGTTGAAAGGCGGGCATCACGAATGAGGACACCCAATTTTTTATTACGCAGTTCGACTTTTTCATCAATTGCCATGATCTTATCCTTGGATAATTGCCTGGAGAATCATTACATAAACAACAAACCCGCACATAATCATTAATCTTCCATGGTGTTTATTCTTGACATTATAAAACACTCAATATTAATTTTAAATCATCCAGATTGTAACATCAACCATCAATGCTCCATACTCTGTATCCTGAAATTGGAAAAGGAGGATTCTTGATTCATCATAACTACCTTTATGGTGATAAAGCTTCCATTCCAACAGATCAATAAACGCTCATGTTGGAGTTAATAATCTTCGATTTGCAGGTCAACTGAAGATGGCATGAAATATCCCAAACCTGGGCGGGTTACAATATGACGGGGTTCATGCGGGTTTTCTTCCACTTTTTGTCTCAAGCGGGCAATAGTAACCCACAAGATCTCCTTGTCTTCAAAATATTCCGAACCCCACACACTGGATAGAAGATCTTCTGCTGAGACTATTTCCCCAACGTTATGTGAAAATTGCAGGAGAAGACGATATTCCGTCGCAGAAAGGAAAATCTGTTTTTCCCCAAGCCAAACTTCAGCCAGTGCCTGGTCAATCTTTAAGTCACCGTGCGTGAACATCCGTTCCTGGGTTCCTTCCACCGGTTGACTGCGGCGCAATACAGCGCGCACTCTCGCCAGCAACTCATTGATGGAAAAAGGTTTTACGAGAAAATCATCTGCACCAGAATCCAGACCATGGACTTTATCATTTTCAGAGCCTTTGGCAGTCAGCATGATGATGGGTACCTGGGAAAATTGCCTGATACGTTGGCATGCCGTGAATCCATCCATTTTCGGCATCATGATATCCAGAAGTACCAGATCGAAGTGTTCATTTGAAAATTTTTCGAGCGCCTCCTCACCATTCAGGGCTGTCGAGATTTCGAACCCTTCCGGCAGCAGATTTGCCTCCAGCAGACGCAGATACCTGATCTCATCATCGACTACCAATATTCTATTTGGCATTGTTACCTCACTCTTTTAAGAATTCAGCACCTTGATCACCCTGACTTATGGGTAATTTTATTTGGAATATTGTTCCCTTTTCCTGGGACGAACTGACCGAAATATTGCCATGATGAGCCCGGATCAATTCATCGCAAATATATAAACCAAGACCTGAGCCTCTGGCATCGATATGTCCTGGAACCCGATAAAATCTTTCGAAAATGAATGGAAGATCTTCCGAATTTATGCCGGGGCCAATGTCTTTAAAATCAATTTTTACCATACCCTTCTGCTTTTTCAACGATATCCAAATCGGGGAACCCGGTGCATACTTGATGGCGTTATCAAATAAATTCTCAAATACCTGCGAAAGCCGGACAGGATCTGCCTCCACCTGGATATCCTTATCAAAGCTGAAATGTATCTCGGGGATCTTGTTAAGGGTCTTGTAACGATCAACCACCTGTTTTGTGAGCGATCCCAACGATATGGGGTGGAACTTCATCAGCATTCTTCCATCCTTCAAGCGGGCGGAATCCAGCAATTGATGGATGACTCCGATAAGCCGGTCGGTTTCATCGTCGATTATTGCCAGGAACTCCCGAGTGGTTTCCTCGTTCCATGTAACGTCATTTCTGAGAAGGGAAGAAGTGTACCCTTTAATGAATCCGAGGGGTGTGTTTAGATCGTGGGAGATGGTGGCTATAAAATCATCCTGAAGTTGTGTTTTATTCCTGACGGTTTCCAGCTGGTCAATCTTATCCTGGTGAAATTTTCTTTCGAGAATATTCGTGATCATTTCAGCGAAGATACTGGCTTGCTGAATATGCTTCCGGGTAAACTTTGGACCACCAAACCTGATCATGGTCAAAACGCCAGTGCAATCAACACATTTCAAGGGAAGTCCAAGAATAAATGGAGAGGAGATACGATCTCCAGATGTTGGAGCCGCGGGAGAAAAATGCTCCATTTTTCCTGAATCGATTACCTTGTTGGCAAGATTCTCCCCCCATGAAGCATCTGCTCCTGATCTTCTTCCACGTCCAAGCGAACGGGCATAAACAGGGTTAAGATTCAATCCAGGTCCTTCGAGGAGGTATAAAGCCAGGTTATCAACGATAAATGCTTTCCTCCAGGTTTTGACGAGGTTATCAATGGCAGATCGCCAGTTACCTGCCTGGACAAATCCTGTTAATTCACTGAGAACTTTTATTGGATCTTCAATTTTCACCATAAGATAGCGTCCATCATCTCATTCCTATTGGAGAGGTAAAAATCTTTCATTTCTCCATTTTATAAGCACATTTGGTTTATGACCATATTCCACACACCCAATCACCCTCGATCATGGTGGCGGCAGGTTTGATGTCTTTCAGTCCTGATGGATGGATTTCGAATGGATCCTGATCAAGAACTACCAGGTCTGCCAGATACCCTGACCTGATCTTACCCAGCCTGTCCTCCTTGCCAGAGGCAAATGCAGGACCCTGTGTAAAGCCGAGTATTGCATCTTCAACAGATAAACGCTCCTGCGATTGCCAACCAGTTTCCCGAGGGAATCCATCGGCATTCTGGCGTGTTACTGCGGCATGAATCCCGAAAAATGGGTATGGAGATTCAACCGGAGCATCCGACCCTAACGCAAGGACGGCACCTTTTTCCAACTGGGTTCTCATTGCATATGCATACCGCGTTCTAGATCCCCAGAATTTGTCCGCCATTACCATGTCCGAGGGTTGATGGATGGGCTGCATGGAAGCCACAAGGTTCAGATCCGCCAACCTGGAAAGGTCATCCGGGTGGAGCAGCTGCACATGTTCGATACGGTGCCTGCCAGGGTGAAGACCCTGCTGCTTTTCAAACTCCCTCAGACGGGAGAACCCGTTCAATACCTCGTGGTTGGCGCGGTCCCCTATGGCGTGGATTGCCAGGGTGATTCCATTCTGAACAGCCATCGAACCGATCTCAACGACCTGATCTTCATCAAAACTTAATAGACCGGTATTTTCCGGGAAACCTTCATATGGTTCCATCATGGCGGCGGTTCGTGGACCCAATGCACCATCCGCAAATAATTTCAGTGGTCCGATCCAAAGATGATCATCGCCGAAACCTGTCCGTAACCCAATCCCGACTGCAGAAGAAAGATTTTCTTTTGGGATGCTCTTCATCACGCGCAGTTTCAACTCATGTTCTTTGTGCAGCAACTGCAGGGCGGAGAAGCACGAAATTTTATCAAAATCATGAACAGCTGTCAGACCCATCTTTAGTAATTCGGACTGGGCAGTCTTAAGACTATCTGCCAGACTATCGATGGTTGGTTCCGGTATATGGTTTTCGAGCAACTCCATTGCACTCTCCAGCAGAATACCATTAGGGGAACCGTCTGCGCTGCGAATGAAGATGCCATTAATTGGATCAGACACAGCAGGAGTGATCCCAGCAATAGAAAGTGCCTGGCTGTTTGCCCAACCGGCATGGAGGGATTTGGCTGTAAGGTAGACCGGGTTCATAGGTGCCACCCGATCCAACAACCCGGCATCTCCATATCCTTCCGCCCAATTATTGTGATTCCAGCCATGACCAAGAATCCATTCACCAGGTTTACTGTTTCCGGCTTTTTCTGCCACTCTCGCCAGGCATTGGGCACGGGTATCTGTCTCACAATCCACTTTTTGCAAACCAAGTGCATAATGTTGAAGATGAATATGGGCATCCATCAACCCAGGTAATACAACGCGTCCTTCCATATCCTGATGGGGTACATGCGGATATGCTGCCAGCAGATCTTCAGATTTTCCCAAATCATTGAACCTGCCGTTCAAGATCAAAACAGCAGAGCAATGGGGATTTACAACATCCAGCGTATGGATCTGGGCGTTGTAGAGCAGTTTATTCATTCAGCAATCGTTCCAGGATCGCATCCAATTCTTCATTGGAGTAGTAAAAGATCGTTATCGACCCCCCTCGTTTTCCTGACTGCATTTTCACCCTTGTTCCAAGACTGGATTGGAGTTTCTGTTCCAGTGCTGTAGCTTCCGGGTTCTTACGAGCAGGAGGAATTTTACCGAGCTGCTGACCACTTAATTTTCGGACCAATTCCTCAACCTGGCGGACATTTAAATCTCGACTGATGATGGATTTTAATACGGTTAATTGAGCTTCTGGCAAAGATAAGCCAAGAAGTGCACGCGCATGTCCTTCGGATATCTTTTTATCACCGAGTGCTTTCTTGACCTCCGGCGGCAATTTCAACAGGCGAAGACGATTGGTGATGGTGGCACGATTCTTACCAACCTGACCGGCAATTTCTTCATGCGAGAGGTTGAATTCATCTGCAAGCTGTTCATACGCATGGGCTTCTTCCAATGGGTCAAGATCTTCACGCTGAATATTCTCGATGAGCGCTAATTCAAGTCGCTGCATATCAGTAGCTTGGCGGATGACAACAGGAACCTGCTTAAGACCAGCCAGGCGGGCTGCCTCAAGTCTTCTTTCCCCTGCAATAAGGATGTATTCTCCTGGATTGCTTCCAGATGAAACGATCAGAGGTTGAAGAATCCCATGCTCTCGAATTGAATCAGCCAATTCGGAAAGTTCATGTGGATCGAAATTCTTACGAGGTTGACGCGGGTTTGGATTGATCTTTTCTACCAGGATGTTGCCTGATTCTTTTTCAAAGGAATAATCTTCACCACCTGGGATTAGTGCATCCAACCCTTTGCCAAGACCAACTCGTTTAGGCATAATTCTCTCCTGTGCTTGACACGATAACACCATCCCCCTGTAAAACTTCACGCGTCAATGACTCATATGCCAATGCACCACTTGATTCCGGTGCATAGGCTGAAATGGGAAGACCATAGGATGGCGCTTCAGCCAGGCGGATGCTGCGGGGGATGATGGTCTTAAAGATCTCATTGGTAAAAAACTTTTTTACCTCTTCTACGACATCCGCTGACAAATGGGTGCGGGCATCGAACATGGTCATGACCACTCCACGGATCCTGAGCCCAGGAAAGAGTGCTGTCCTGACTCGTTGGATCGTGCGGATAAGCTGACTGATCCCTTCCAAAGCCAGGTATTCGCATTGAACCGGGATGATGATCCCATCCCGGGCAGCCATGAAACCATTAATCGTCAATAAGCCCAGCGATGGAGGACAATCGATCAAAATATAATCATACTGGTCACTGATTGGTTCAAGCGTGTTCTTAAGTTTCCCCTCGCGACCCAACTCGTTAACCAATTCAATCTCAGCTCCGGCAAGGGAGGGTGAGGAAGGTAACAATGAGAGTCTCAATTTCGAACTCTGCAAAATGGTTGAAACAGGATTGGACCCATTTAACATGGCTTCATAGATCCCATTCTTGACCGTATGCTTGTCTATTCCAAGTGATGAAGTGGCATTTGCCTGGGGATCCGAATCGACGATCAGCACACGCTGACCAAAATTCGCCAGGTAAGCGCCAAGATTGATGGCAGTCGTTGTCTTTCCCACGCCACCTTTTTGATTCACCAGTGAATAGATCCTGGCCACTAGACAACCTCCATCAAGGCAGCATTGATCTCCTCGCTGGTTGGAATACCATCCAATCCAACCCGCTTTACCGAATGGGAAGCTATCAGGGTGGCGAACCTGGCTGCCTCCCAGGGATCCCGTGTTGTTAACAATCGGATAAAAAATGCAGTAGCAAAAATATCTCCTGCGCCAGTCGCATCGACTTCTTCAATTTCAGGTGCATTGAAACGGCGCATATCCTGGTTCCAATAGAGCCGGGCTCCAGCAAAACCTTCTGTCACCGCCAGGACTTTACATTCCATAGCCAGCATCTCAATTTTCTCTTCATCACCTTCCACATCTTCGATACTGATGACCATTGCCCCAGCTACAGAAATCAACGGCATTAGGTCAGGACAACAATGGTGGGTAACATTACCAGCTTCATCCCATGTCCGCATCCATCCCTGAGGGGTTAAACCCAAGAAGGAAGGCGAGAGACCAGTCTCCGAAGTTATTTCCAATTCCTGGGCGATAGGACCAAGGTGAATGATGGAACTATGTTTCCACAATTCGGGAACCAACCCATAATTGATGGGCGATGCCTGGTGATGAATGACCTGTTTCCTACCTGAGGAAGTATAGATATTCTCAAATGTTGTGCTTCGTGATGTGGGAATGGAAAATACCTGAATACCCTCCAGAGGATCAAGCGGGATCTCGCCTGCCCAGGCGGTGACAATCCCGGGTCGGTAACCGAGTGCCCTGGCTGTCAATGATGCATAGGAAACAGTACCTCCCAGTTTAAGACCAGAGGGTGTGATATCACAGGAGAGGTGACCAAGGACAAGGTAATCAACAGGTTCGAGGGTGGTCGGGTCAGGATGCATGGATAAATTATACTAGACAGATTGGTTTTTCCCCCGAAAGACCGATCAAAATAATGATACTGGGGTTTTGATTAAAGAAGAACAAAGTGATGCAGAACAATAAAAAACAAACCCGAAGGTTTGACCTACGGGTTTGTTCAAAGTTCCATTATTTCAAATTAGTCCTGATTGGGAGAGATGGTTACTTTCCTGGTTGGGTCTTCACCAATACTATGGGTCGACACTTCCGGATGATCACGCAGTTCAAGGTGCACCAATCTTCTTTCCGCCGGAGTCATCGGCTCCAGAACCTGGCGTCTTCCGGTTTTTACTGCCTGGGCAGCCAGGCGGATTGCCATCTGCCTGATCTGCTCTTCACGACGAGCCCGATACCCCTCCACATCCACGATTATCTGAACCCAATGTTCCATACGTTTTCCCATGATGAGGTTAACGATGTACTGAAATGCATTCAGAATTTCGGCTTTCCTACCGATAAGCATCCCCAAGTCGTTCCCACGGATATCAACGAAGATAGGCTGGCGACCATCCTCATCCTCTTCACCGAAATGGGCTGACACCTGAGCTGTAACCTTCATCTTATGAAGCAATTCTGAAACGACCTGCTCTGTCTGATCCAACAATTCGTAATCCAGTATCGCAGGTTCTTCCTCAATTCCATCATCATTCTCAACAACATCGGAAGTCATTGGGGATGAAAGCTCCATGTGATGACTTGAATCCTTATCTTTGACCGTGATCCTGACCCTTACCTGGCGGGTTCCGAGACCAAATAGACCGCGGCTGCCTTCATCTAGGACTTCCACATCCACTTCTTCTTCCGTCATCATCAATTCCCCCAAACCCTGTTCGATTGCCTCTTCAATAGTTGGTGCGATGATCTCCAAAGTGGTCTGCTTGTTATTCATTTCGGTTTGACCTCACCTTTTATAGATTTAGGCAGCAGATTCCTCCAATCAAGTTTTCCTAGCGCAGCGTACTGTACGATACCAACCAGGTTGCTGGCGATGAAGTAGATTGCCAAACCAGATGCATATGTCATGGCAAAGTAACCCATCAAGAGAGGCATATAGATGTTCATCATTTTTGACATATTGCCTGTCTGATCGCCGGGATTGGTGGTTGGAGGCGTGATCAATTTCTGCTGGAAATAAGACGTAATTGCAACGATCACTGCCAACAGGGGAATCCCAATTGTGGGCAGGAAAGAAAGGTACAATCTTTCCGGCTGACCAAGATTCATCCAAAGGAAGTTACTGTTCAACGGTATGACCTTGGTTATATCGAACATCGAATATATACTGCGGGTCAATATCAATAATTGTGACGGAGATGCAGCCAGTGCCAGCATGATGCTCTGGTACAAGCCGAAGATGATCGGCAGCTGGATCAAGGTTGGCAGGCAGGAACCGAAGGGATTGATCCCCATTTCCTTGTAGATGGCCATTTGTTCCTGGGCTAATTTTTCCTTGTCACCCTTATATTTCTTTTGGATATCCTGCCATTTCTTGGATTTCTGCAATTCCTGTAATCCCTGGCTGCTTTTGATCTGGCTGGCCATCAGCGGATGTGTCACCAAGCGGATCAAGATCGTAAAGATGATGATCGCCACACCGAAGTTTCCACCCACAAACTGGTAAATCCACAATAAAACATTGGTAAGCGGATAAACGATAAATGTGTCCCACATGGTTGATTTCCTTTTCTTACATTACTTGGCAGGGGTAAAAACCCACTGTTGGTTTCCACTTTGATCCAATGCGATCAGCATGTGATCCCCTTCCAAGGGAGCCATAATAATAAGATCACCTGCGAGAATCGGATTGGAGTAGACCATGCCGGTAAACGATTTGGTCCAGGTTATTTTCCCGGTGTAATCGACAGACACAAGGGAGCCAGATTCTGTTCCAAAGACGACCTGGTCTGGTAGAACAAGGGATGTTCCTAGGATGGCGCCATCAGGCTGGATGGTCCAATTTTCCTTTCCATTTGTCATAGCAAGAGAAGAGAACCTGCCATCAGAATTACCGATAAAAACGCTGTCGTTTCCTGGAACTGCACCAGCCCAGATGAAAGCTGTCGAGGGGGAAGTCCACATGATCTTTCCTGTGGCAGAATCAAAGGCATAGATGCTTTTACCAAGAGTTGTGGCAAACACCATGCCATTCTCACCTACCGTGAGTGGACCTAAAACAGCTCCATTCAATACCTGTGACCAGACCATTTTGCCAGTCGTTGTCTCAAGGGCATAAATGGTACTATCAAAGGATGCCACATACACCAACCCCTCCCCAATAACTGGTTGGGACCAGATGGCAGCACCAGTTTTAAAAGTCCATTCCAAGTTGCCCTGAAGATCAAGTGCATATAGATTGAAATCTGCAGAAGGGGCATATATTCGGTCATCTCCAACAGCTGCACTGCCGATCCAGCGATCTCCGGCACCTGTAAAGGTCCAATTCTCACTTCCATTTTTCGGATTAATACTGTAAAGAATTGAATCATAGCCACTGACGATCAACTGGCCATCCGCAGTAATCACTGGAGGCGCATAGAACAATGCCTTGGCGCTGACCTTTTCAGGAAAACGCCACAATTCAACACCATTTGAAACCTGGACAGCATACACCTGGTTGGCAAAGGCAACATATACATTTTCACCATCCGAGGCAACACCAGGCCAGGATGAAGGGGTCATCCCTGAGGCACAACCGCTCAGAAGAATCGCCAGGGTAAGGAATCCCACCAGTAATACAATTTTTTTTGTTTTCATGGAGTCTCTTTTTTCTCCTATTTTACGGGGTCCATTCCCCCGGGATTAAACGGATTACACCTGAGTACCCTCCAAATTGCCATAAAACCGCCCTTGATCACTCCATGTTTATAGACTGCCTGGTAGCCATAATGTGAACAGGATGGGTAGAATCGACAGGTATTGGATGGAAGAACCCTGGAAATGGTTTTTTGATACAGGCGAATGAAAACCAACAAGATCAAGCGGGGGATATTCCAAATAGTCCTGGAAAGGTCACGCAGGCGTGGTTCATGCGGGTATTCATTTGGTAGATATTCGAAAGTTGTCATGATTTTATGATATCAGTTCTGCACGGTGTAGAAGTTGATCGATAGCCTCTTGTAGATCAAGAAAATTTGAACCCGGTAAAGGTTTTCGGGCTATTATTAAAAGATCATAGCCCTGGACCAAAGTAGGATAAACCTTTCTGAACGCTTCCCTCAGAAGTCTCTTGGCTCTATTGCGCTGGACTGCCCCCCCGACATTTTTTCCAGCAATCACACCGATCCTGGTTACAGGTCCCTCAGATCTAAGAGCGAGCAATACAAGAAGAGGGTGGGCATAGGAACTTCCCAAACGCCGCACCCGCTGAATCTCCATCGATCGGGTCAGGCGAAACTTTCTTTTCACCTGTCGCTCAGCTGTTACTGAACTTGGAAGTGGAACATTTGATACCCAAGAAACTTAAGAGGACTATATTCTCAAAAGGATCTACCACTTGATCCGTTTTACGTGTTCATTCATACGCACAGTCAACTTGTAACGACCTTTCAGACGCCTTCTCTTCAGTACCTGGCGTCCATCAGCAGTTGACATACGTTTTCGAAAGCCGTGTACTCTCATGCGGCGGCGTATCTTGGGTTGATAAGTTCTTTTGGTTGACATTTACAATACCTCTATGAAGACTAATTTCCACGCCCTCGATCAAATTTTAATCAGGGCTTTCCAGACGGACGGAATATTATACCGTAACGTATGTAATTGGTCAAACAGAAGCAAACCTTCCCAGTGACCAAATGACAAGTGGCTGATCGATAAGTCGAAATTGCCACCTGTTTTTCTATCATTGCTCAGACAGCCATTGTCCCTTCAAATTGGCTGTTATAGAGTTCAGCATAAAAACCTTTCCTGGCAAGCAGTTTCTCGTGCTTTCCCTGTTCGACAATATCACCATCCTTCATGACCAGGATCCAATCAGCATTTCGAATGGTGGAAAGACGGTGGGCGATCACGAAGCTGGTACGCCCCTTCATGAGCAAATCCATTGCCTTCTGGATCTGTACTTCAGTGTGAGTGTCGACCGAACTGGTGGCTTCATCAAGGATAAGCATGGTCGGATCTGCAAGGAAAGCCCTGGCAATAGTCATTAATTGTTTCTGCCCCTGGGATATATTGGTGGTTTCTTCATTGAGAACCATGTTGTATCCATCCGGTAAGGTGCGCACGAAATGATCCACACGGGCAGCCCTGGCAGCTTCAATCACCTCTTCATCAGTTGCATTGGACCTTCCATAACGGATATTTTCCATGATAGTCCCATTAAAAAGCCAGGTATCCTGAAGGACCATGCCAAACATGCAGCGTAGATCACCTCGTTTGAAGTCCTTGATATTATGACCATCCACTAGGATCTCACCGCTGATGACGTCATAAAAACGCATCAGCAACTTGACCATGGTGGTCTTTCCCGCACCAGTTGGTCCTACGATGGCGACCTTCTGACCGGGTTCAGCATAAAAGGTGAAATCATTGATGATGATCTTTTCAGGGTCATAACCAAAATGGACGTTCTTGAAATCCACCCTGCCTTCAAAATCAACAATTTTTACAGGATCTGAGGTTTCAAGGATCTCTTCTTCTTCGGCAAGGAATTGGAACACACGCTCGGCTGCAGCCAGTGTCTGTTGAAGTACATTGGATATATTGGCTATTTGTGCGATCGGCTGCATGAAAGAGCGTACATATTGAATGAATGCCTGGATATCTCCGATCGATATCAAACCCTCAACTGCAAAATAACCACCAAGGATACAGACCACCACATAACCGAGGTTGCCGACAAAATTCATGATGGGGAACATGAGCCCTGTCAGAAATTGTGATTTCCAGGCTGATTCATAGAGAACTTCGTTGATCTCATCAAATTGTTGAACGCTCTTCGCTTCTCCGTTGAAGGCTTTCATGACGATATGTCCGCCATACATCTCTTCAACATGACCATTGATATGACCGAGGTAATCCTGCTGCTGCTTGAAATAAACCTGGGACTTGCCAATGATCAACCCGATGATACCGAAGGATAATGGAAGAACGATCAAGGCAGCCAATGTCATTTGCCAGCTGATGGAGAACATCATGACCAGGACACCAACAAGCATGGCAACCGATGTAATGATCTGGGTTATGCTCTGGTTCAATGACTGGCTGACCGTATCGACATCATTGGTGACCCTGGAAAGAACTTCACCCTGGCTGGTACCATCAAAATAACTGAATCCCATCCGATTGATCTTTTCTGCAATATCCCTGCGGAATCGATAGGTGATGTTCATGGCTACATCAGACATGACCCAACCTTGGGCATAACCGAGGATGGCTGAAAATACATAAAGCAATAGAACCTGAAGGATGATCTGTCCAATGGCATCAAAATCGATCCCACCGGTACCTGCGATCCTGGCCATGACACCTTCAAACAGCTTGGTGGTTGCCTTTCCGAGGATCTTTGGTCCAACGATACTAGCCGCGGTGGATGCAATCGCCAGCAACCAGACGACCAAAATGACGATCTTGTAACGACCCAGGTACTGGAGCAGTTTCCGGATGGTACCTTTGATATCACGCGGCTTTTCCCCGCGGATCATCATGGCCATCGGACCATGACCGCCCATCGGACCTCTGCGGCCCATTGGCCCTTGAGGAGCTGCAGGTGTTTCTTTTTTCATATCAGGGGAATTGCTGGAAGAATTCATATTCTTGTTCATGATAGTTCCTCCAGGCTTAATTGCGATAATGCAATACTTCGGTACACTTCACAATCCTTCATTAATTCTCCGTGTGTTCCCTTGCCAATGATCTTGCCTTCATCCAGGACGATGATCTGCTCAGCCTGCTTGATGGTGGCAATCCTTTGCGAGACGATAAACATCGTACTTCCACCAGTCTTACTCTTCAGTGCCCTGCGCAAGGCGGCATCGGTTTTGAAATCCAAAGCTGAAAAACTGTCATCGAAAATGTAAATGGGTGACCTGGTAACCAATGCACGGGCGATCGATAAGCGCTGCTTCTGACCGCCTGAAACATTCACACCACCCTGGGATACTTCGGTATTCATCCCATCCGGCATTGTCGATATGAATTCAGTAGCCTGGGAGATGTCAGCGGCTTCTTTCAGGTCTTCATAACTTGCAGTTTCATCTCCATAATGGAGGTTGCTTTCGATCGTTCCTGAGAATAGTAATCCCTTCTGGGGGATGTACCCTATTTTGTCCCGCAGGTCACTTTGCCTGACTTCGCGAACGTTGATGCCATCAATAATGACTTCACCTTTCGTGGCATCATAGAAACGGGGAATCAGATTAATGACGGTTGATTTTCCCGAACCTGTCGTTCCAATCAGGGCTGTAGTTTGACCGGGCTTGGCTGTAAAAGTGATGTCGTGCAATACATCTTCTTCAGCACCGGGGTATCGGAAGGAAACATTCCTGAATTCGACTACACCTTTGAACGGCTCTTGAAAACTTTTTGGTTCCTGTGGATCTGTAATGATCAGGTCAGTTTCGAGAACATCTGCAATTCGATCGCCGGATACCGCAGCACGCGGCAGGAAGATAAACATCATCGCCAGCATGAGAAATGCCATCACGATCAGCATGGCATACTGCATAAAAGCCATCATGTCACCCACCTGCATGGATGAATCGGCAATCTGGTGTGCGCCAACCCAGATGATGAGAACCACGACAAGGTTCATAACCATCATCATGAGCGGCATCATGATGACCATAACACGGGCGATGAATAAGTTGGTCTTTGTGAGATCAATATTAGCTTTGTCAAAACGATCTTCTTCAAAATCCTGCATATTGAAGGCACGAATGACCATCATGCCTGTAAGATTCTCACGCAAAACAAGGTTAAGACGGTCGATCAATGACTGAATACGCTTGAATTTTGGCAGGGCTATGACAAAGACAGTCAGAATCAAACCAAGCAATACTACCACTGCCAGGGCTATGATCCACCACATGTTGGCACTCTTATCCACCGCTCGAATGATGCCACCGACACCGATAATAGGTGCATAGAAAACCATGCGGATAAACATGATGACCACCATCTGAATCTGGGTGACATCATTGGTCGACCTGGTGATGAGGGATGCTGTTGAAAATTTATCAAATTCAGTACTTGAAAAACTCTCAACCTTGGTGAAAACCTTGTGACGGACATCGCGGGCAAACCCAGCCGCTGTTTTAGCCGCCAGGAACCCAACTGTGATGGTACAAATACCTGACAGGAGGGTTAATAACAACATCCATCCACCTGCCTTAACGACATAATTAACCGTCATGCGGGTGGTATCAATACCAAGTGCCTGGTATTCAGCTTTGATCGGTGCAGCTGCGACCTGGACGATCATATTTTCCCCAAGTGCAGAGAATTGCTGGGTGAACGCATCACTTAACTTCGATATTTGTGCTTCTGGAAGCTGTTTCAGGAGGGTAAAAACATCCATTCCTGGTGGGATTTTGGATAGATCAAACCCCATGTCCAACCCGGAAGATGGCACCTTGGAAGGATCAGCGAGGACCTGCTCAATACCGGATACGATCACCAGGGATCGGCCCATGATAGGATTTATCCAATCAATTTCAGCCTGGTCAATTTTTTTCAGCACGTAAACAGGTTCTTCAGACAAAAGCGGGTAGGATTCAAGGTACGTCTGGTAATCCGGTGAATCTTTGGAGATCAGCGTGTAATCTGAAAGGATCCTGTTTTTCTCATCGGTAGTCATAAAGATGGATGCCCGATCCAGCGTAGTCTGGCGGATCGCCTGTGGGACAGCGTTCTCGACACCATTCTGCTGAATGCCAATATTGACAATATTGGCCATGTAATCTGGCAGTGCCAAATCTGCTGTCGCCTGCACGAAAAGAAGAGCGATCGAAAGCAGTATCAGGAGCGTGTATGGTTTTAGATACTTGATCAGTCTAAGCATGTTGATTGGTACTCCTTGGTATTTCCAGTATTTTCAGGACCATTCTTCCTTTTTATGGACCCTGGATAATTTAATGATCTGAACAACCATAATTCACTTATTAACGAGATGATCGCTCTTCATGGAAAGCAATTAAAAACAACCGTCAATTACAGTTGTGTCCGGATAATTCCTAAGTTTTGCGGGCTGCATCAGTGAGGATCGTTAATGCAGATGTTATCATGTCCAAATCCTGACCACTTAAACTATCGGTCAAAGATTCAATCCAATGCATGCGGGCATCGATCCCCTTTATGATCAGGTCTCTTCCCTTTGGGGTAAGTTCAAGTTGTTTTGCACGGCGGTCAAGCGGGTCTTCGGTTCGCATGAGCAGACCCATGTTAACAAGGCGGTCCACGGTCTGGCTGGCAGCAGCATTGGTAAACCCCATGCGTTCACCGATCTCTGATACACCACTTATCCCACCATGGTAAAGATGCATAAGGATGTTGACATGGGAAAATGACAAACCGGTGTCTTCCATGAAACGTTTAAAATCGCTCATCGAACGGTGCATGAATACCTGTGCCCAATCACGGACTACCTTTGAAAAATCATTAGATGTGGACATAATTAATTCCTCTAATATATTAAGAACGCTTAACTATATCCATGAGGATAAAGGCTGTCAAGATTTGGATTGTGAGAATTTTGTTAGAAATCAGAACTCATCAACGGTATTTACATAACTGTAGTTCCCCCTGAGTTCTTCCGGAAGCAGACGAGCGAGAGATTCCATGATCCGTCGGGTGCCATCTTCCATGGCCAGTTTTCGATCCCTGATATCCGGTAACAGGAATGGTTTCCCTACAGTCATGGTGACGTCTGTTCTCTTAAGATGTTTCATGTTGTGATATAAGCGATCATTATATGTACCTGTAATGGCAACCGGGACTATGGGTACTTTTGCTTTCCATGCCAGGAAAGCAGCCCCCTCGGTACCTCCCTCCAATGCGCCAGTCAGACTCTCACGACCTTCAGGAGCGATGGAAATGATTCGTCCCTGGCGGAATCCTTCCAGGGCGGCAGTGATGGCACGCCTGTCTGGTTGACCGCGGTGGACCCAAATGACGCCGATCCAATCGATGATCTTACCCAAAACCGGAAGATCGTACAATTCCACCTTGGCAAAGCCATCGGTGAACACAGGCCAATAGGCAACACCGAGAACCCCATCAGCGTCTCCAAGATGATTGATCACCACGAGTGCTGGTCCATTTTCGGGGTAATTCTCGAGACCGGATATTTCCAAATTCGTAAATAAGAATAGCAACAGGCGGCAAAATCCGCGCATGAACCAGCGAAAGAATCGCTGGAAAGCACTTCGCGAGGGCAGCCTGGTCAATTCAGGCCGCCAGGTCTGACTGACCGGTTTAGGCGGGATCGATAATCCGGTCGGCATAGACACCCCGATACTCTGCCGGCAGCAAACCAGCAATGGCAGCCATCACCAGGTCGGCATTATTCTGGCGGTTTTCCTTGCGTTCCCTGCCATTTCCCTCTATGGGAGGCAGTTTTAATGGTTTACCTATACGAAGCTCAAGTTCCGGTCGCTGACCGCGGATTCCCCTGTGCCAGAAATCCTCGGTTGTCCCTACGATTCCAACCGGCAGGACAGGAAGCCCTGATTGTTCAGCAATAAAGGCAACCCCACATTTTGCACGCATCATGGCTGGAGTGTGGGACCTTCCCCCTTCCGGGGCGATGAGAACCGGGTATCCTGATCTTAATGCATTCAGGACAATATCCAATGCCTGCCGATCGACATCTTCGCGATGAACCGGAATCCCGCCATATAATACTGCCAGGATGCCCTGCCCCGGTTTTTTCCAAACCTCGGCAGCGCCTAAAGTTTCTACCATTTCCGGCCAGCAGGAAACAATGAATGGAGGGTCGAACAGGGAGACGTGGTTCATGGCAAGTATGTACGGTTTCCCCATCGGAATATTTTCCTTTCCGATGATCTTAATTGGCGCCAGAATATAGAAAATGGATTTTAAAATAGCTTTTACAACAGGTCTTGCCAACCAGCGCCGCCAAAAAGCCACACGGTAAGGTTTCATTTCCATAATGCCTCCACAGCATCAAGAACTTGTTGAATATCCAGGTCATCTGAATTAAGAATGATCGCATCTTTTGCCGGTTTGAGGGGAGACATATCACGGGTGGAATCAATAGCATCCCGTTCCTTTACACCTGCCAGTACCTGATCATAATCGGGGTTTTTTCCCATGGCTGCCAGTTCATCAAACCTGCGGCAAGCCCGTATCTCAGCTGAGGCATCAAGATAGATCTTGAGATCAGCTTCCGGCAACACGACAGTGCCTATATCACGCCCCACCATGACCACCCGTCCGCGCAGTCCGATCCGTCTCTGCTGGGAAGCCAGTTCACGCCGTACACCAGGGAAGGCTGAAACGATGGAAACAATCCCTTCCACTTCGGGTCTTCGCGTTTCCCAGGTGACATCCGTGCCATCCACAATAACATCGCAGCTGCGCCCATCAGCGCGAGAAGGTGGCGCCACATCGATGCGGATCTCGCAAGCAAGGGAAGTGACGTTTTTCTCATCGTAGACGTCAATGCCTCTGACCAAAACCATCCAAGTCACTGCCCGGTACATCACTCCGGTATCAAAAAAGAGGTAACCCATGTGGCTGGCAAGGTTTTTTCCAAGCGTGGTCTTTCCCGAAGCTGCCGGTCCATCGATCGCAATAATATCCGGGATTCGTGATTCTTTTTTCAAATGCTTATCCTTCCTCGTCGTAAATCAATCAGAATTTGAAGTACTTTCGATTACTGCCCATCACCTTCACTGGAAACAGGCAACAAATCAGCACGAACTGCCAGAACAATATGACTTGAGTCGTGTGGTACAAGCCGGGTAAGTGACCAGCGCAGCCAACCATCCCACTCGAGAACGGAAAAGGCGGGAACCCTGGCAATTTCGAAATCCTGTTCGAAATATTGACCTGTTAATGCCAGTTCATCCCCCTGGGCATGGATCACCAACCTCGGCGAGGCATCCATTGGCAGCGAAATAACCTGCTCCACTTTGAAATCCCTTAATACCCAGCGCAGGGAAGGATAATCAGCGTCCGAAAGAAACGTTATTGAAAATGGCTCCGGCTGACCGATCTGCCATTGGGATAAATCCTGGATGGTGCCTACCAGCAGGTCCGCTCCACTAAAACGGGGTGAATTCTGCCATATCTCGCTGTACTCACTGCTCTTGATCCCTGCTCCTCCCACTGCTGCGCTGATGGTGTATAAAGTCAACGCTGCCAGGCTGCCCAGGAGAAGTCCTGCCTGGGCGATTTTTTCATCCCAGACAGCCGAAACCAGCAATACAACCAGGACAAGCAATACCAATGAACCTGTTATCAACAAAATTCGTGATTGGAAGATCTCGTTGTTGATCCCCAATGATGCCGGTAACGCTTTGAGGTTCAAGCTCAGAAAAACCATGAAAATAAAGACAATCCCAGCTATAAGCCAGGGTTTAATCGATCCGCGGAGATGACTTTCCATTCCATCAAGTATGTGACTCAATCCCATGACTGCAAATACCCAGAAAGGCAGGATGAACCAGGCAATATCACCCGGCTGATGGGAAGGATTCATGGAAGCCAGGAACAGGAATACAAACGAGAGAACTGCCAGGTTGATCATCTTACGATCATTACGCAGGAAGGAAACGACCAGGGCAATTACTCCCAACAATAACAACAGGGGTTCGTAAACCATCAAGGTCAACCAGGGATACCATCCCTGTGAAGGAATCGACGGAAAGAACCACTTGATGAACAGAGTCAATGAACCAGCCCAGGCACTTAACCCATTAAGAACGAAGAAACCCAGAGTACCAACCAGGAGAAGGGTCCCCAAACCCCAGGAGAACATCGTTCTGATGGAATGAGCGGAATAATCCGGAAAAACCAGATCCTTATGAACCTGTTTTCCCAACCTGACCAAAACCAGGGTCACAGCGATTCCCAGCAGACCGAACCAGATGGATGGACCTGCGAGTAGTGACAAGCCAGCCATTACACCAGCAATTCCATAATACCTGAGATGCAAGAAAGAAATGAACAAAACCAGGAAACCCAACGCCATCATCTGGTCACCAGCGATCCTTGAGACAGCGATGAAACCCGGATCAATTGCCAAAGCAAAGGCAAGCAAGATCGCTCCCCTTCGCCCCAACTGGCGTGAAAATGAGATCGGAAGCAGAACCAGCGATGCACCAGCCAGGGCAGGCCAGAAACGAGCCAGGAAATTTCCTGCGCCGAAAATGAAGAAGTTAAGTGCTGTAAGGAGGATATAGCCCGGGTTGGAGTTCAACATTGGGTGACCACCCCTGGCTATGTCCAGTGCCTGCAACGCCAACCTGGATTCGCTGTCTGTCAAAGGGGTGACACCAAGCTGGAAAAACCTGAGAAATACTGCCAGGATCAAAGCTGCCAGGAGCAGGTACTGTTCAGTGCGGGATTCCTTACCAAAATTGATCATGATCCCTATTTTACCGTGAAGATGGATTTACCGGTCATTGATGCCTTGTTATTCAGGGAACCTGATAGATTGCCACCGAACCGTTTGCATAAACGAGCACCAGGTGTCGAATAAACTTGGCCTCGTTCACCTGGTAGGTAACCCGTTCAAGACTACCGATATAAATATAGCGTATGGCATACCTGGAGAGGATCACATCAACTTCATCCCAACTGGAAGTCTCGTAGAGCCGTTGAATTTCTTCAGAACGGGTTCCCTGGGGAGCCATGCCCCCCCGCCATTGTGATTCATGACCAGGCCAACCAAGGATGGCAGGCTTTCCAGTCATTGTTGAAACGCGGGCAAAGGTACTGTAGCTTCCGCCGACAGCCTCCACTACGAATCCATCCGGCGCCTGCTTCAACCAGGCGATCGCTTCAGCTTCTTGTGGATCACTGGCAGAGAGGTAAGCGGTGCCATCCAGCGTCCAGCCCAGGTATGGTTTAAAATGATTGGTTTTGTTCGAAACAGAAAAAACCGTGTATGTGGCAGCCATCAAGAAAACCAAAATAAGCAATGCAGCAACCATCCATTTCCAGATCCGCATGAGATCGGTCATTAAGACTGCAACCCCATAGGCTGCTGCGATACTCCATAAGATCCAAGCCTGGTAGTAGAACTTAAAGATGGTATTGATGCGCCATCCGAATTGATCACGAAGATAAACGAAATCCGGTGCGAGCACAAGCATACTGGCAAGCAGGAAAAGCAAGGCGACAAAGGCATACACAACAGGTTGATAGAAATTCACCTCTGGTTCTTCCGTATCCAGGACCTGCACCGATCTCAATTCATTTTGCCTGATGGTAAACCTTCCCAGTATTATCGCCAATGAACCACTGGCTATCAAACCCAACGTGAGCAGACTCCCGGAATACAGGAGACGCCGGCTGGATGCGAGCTTGAAAAGGGTCAGATAGTCAGGAACACCCTGGTTCTGGAGAAACATCGCAGCTGTTTCCGGCATCCGCCAGGCGACCAGGAGTGCCAGCAGCCAGGATAAAACCCAAAGGGAAAGCACCAACCCAACCGTGATCAGAATGGCTGCCTTCCAATTAACCTCTTTGCGATGCTTGATCAAGGCGTAAAGCAGGTACGCGAAAATTGGAATTAAAAGAGGACCAAACATGACCCAAAGCTGCGCTCCCTTTGTAGGGTTGACGATGTTGGGCAGGATGCCTCCCGCCTGGGATGAGAAGTGCAGGAAAAAGGGGAAGTAAAGAAACAGGCTGACAACGACCACGATAACGGCATAGTAGAAAACTTCCACCACCCGATACCAATGCCACCCCTTGCCAAGAGTGCGAAAAATGAGAAAGGCACCAAAAATAACTGCTGCAGCGACCATGATATCCCAGGTATTCAGGAAAGCCAATCCACCCAGTACGAGAGATGTAATCAGCAAACCCTGTGGCTTGATGGGTATGGTTAAACCAGCGATATGGGTTTTGCCATGCCAGCCTCCCAGGTAGATATTCAAGGCAAGACCCAGCGCGAGCAGAATGTAGGGAATGGAAAGGACATGCGGGTGAAGGTCGCCCAGCAGGAATGAAAAGACCGGGAACTCATCGATCAATTCCTGGGGAGCACCTGCCAGGGTCGTATCGCTGACCACGCGGGAAGCCCGCCACCACCACCAAAAGCGATCCGGAATCCAGGCTGTTTTCTGCAATGGTGCCTGGACAAGGTCTTTGAGATCCAACCAGCTCCAAAAGCGGGAAACCATGGTTCCATCGGCTGCGGTTTTCCAGAAAAAACCTTTACGGTGAAGCACTTCCAGGAATCCTTCAAAATTGCTGGTGATGAGCAGGAAAACAGGCCCAAGAATGGGCAGTATCGGATTGGTTGACAGGGTGGCTCCCTGCCCGTCTTTCTTTCGGCGGGAAACCAAATTGTAAACAAGTCCATAAGCGCCAATCGCACTCAAGGCAAAGGTCAATGAAAGCATCAGGTTAAAAGCAATACCACCACTCACACCTGTCATGCGAGCCAGCATGGCTGTCAACAGGTAGCCAAAGTAATAATACGAGATACTGAACCCGGCCAGCCAGGGATCACGGGGAGGGAAAGTCGGAGAATTCAAAATTGCATTGATGAAAGCCAACTCCATCGGCTTTTCGGTTCCAGTAATATCCGGATTGGCAGAACGAATGACAGCCAGGAGCGCAAATGAAACCAGGAAAATGATCTCAGCCACCAACACCATGGAAAGGTGTCCTCTGAACCAGGCTTTGATGGCGGGCAGCTCCTTTCTTCCCAGCCAGAACACAGCCAGTGCCACCAGAATCAATGCCAGGGTCAGACCCCCCAGGTCATTCTGGGCAACACCGAGCGTGGCCAGCATCCAGAACAAATAGCCCCATAACAACAAACCGGCAGTTCGAGCCAGGCTGTAGCCGCGGTCTTCCAAACCTGGAAAGAGGAAAAAGACGAGAGGGAATATCAGAAGGTTGAGGAAAAAAATCAGCAGGTACCAGTAGAAGAAATTGAGCATGTGATCCTTATAACCTACTTTTATCCGAGTGAAGGAATTTTAAAATTTCCATCTGCATTGATTGGCAACGTGATGGTCCTGTCAATTGCGTCGAGGTTGATTGGACCAAAAACATGCGGAAACAACTCATCCGGTTTATCCAGTCCGGGTTCCCATTTCACCTGAGGTTCAAGACGAGAAAGGTCGATTACAAGCAAAGCAAGATCCTGCTGACCCTTATAAAAGGAATTTAACACCCGGGGAACCTGAGTGGAGGTTGAACAATGGATTAATCCTTCGGATTCTAGGGAATCAGCCCGGTACTCGCTGGCGATATTGGCATTTTCCCAGTCAATTATTTTGCAGATATGATAGATCATCGTCAACCTTTTTTATCAGAATATAACGAAAAGAATTAATTCCGGATGACCTGGTAGATCGCTGTATCAGCCTCCCGGTAGATCTCCTGCCAAAGAATACCATTGAACTGCTCGAATTTTCTTATGCCAGCGTCAGATGAATCCACATCATGATATTCTGCTTTTTCCAACTGCCCAACTACGATATATTGAACATTGTATCTTTTCAAGAAATTGGATGCCTCCTGCGGGTCAGCCGTAAGATAAAAGGCATTGATCTCTTCCACCCTTTGAAAAACAAGGTTGGATGAAAACACCCGCTGCTGCCTCTGGTGCCAATTCCAGCCGACCACTCCAGGGAGACCGGTATAGATCGTATATCGGGATCCCCAGCGATATTCGGGCACATTAGCCTCCACGATGACCGGAGAACCCACCACATTCTCCTGCATCCAACGGATGGCACGGTAATCCTGTGCGAGATCCATATCCACACCAAAATCTGCATAGGCAGCATACTGCATGTATGCAATGCTGTCCAAGGTATGCGGTGCAGCTGTCGCCCAGCGATCTCGAATTTTATCAATTCCACCAAGAATAAGGAATAGAGAGACACCAATAACAAGCGCGGAACAGGTAAACATCCAGCCTGTCTGCCAGTTTGGTTTCCATTTCGGAACCTCACTTACCAGCCATCCAGATGCAGCCGCAGCACTTAACCCCAGGAGAACCCATGCCTGCAGATAAAATTTAAAGACAGTATTCATCCGACCGATATCACCCCTGAGGACGATGATCTCCACGACCAGCGTGAGAACCAGTGCAGTTCCAATAATGAACAGCACCATTCTCTTTTGATCAGGCATCCCTTTACGCAGGATCAGAACAGCCGCCCAGGCTGCAAGGGGCAGGACCAACCAGGCAATCGATACTCCAGATAGGGACAATGCCATGACTGCTGCGACTAAAAGGAAGACCCCTGCAGCGATCAAATAACGATATGGTTTCAATTTCCCAACGGAGGAAAGAGGGGTTTCTGCCAACCATTGCCTGGTCTCCCAGCTCATCCAGGTTACGATTAGGAACAAGAAAACTCCCCACTGCGTCAGGTAGGAACTCAAAGGCGTGTGGCTGTATTTCCAATATTCGACACTGCCATAAGCCTGAGAGTACCAGTGGGAAAAGGGTTGGAAGAGCAGGAGGGACAAAGCCAGAAGGGAAACCATTGCCACCAAGGCAATTATCACCTTGTTGAACAAAGGATGCAGACCAGAAGACAAGGGCATGATCTTCGGCGAACGAAGAGTAGCATATGACAGCGCCACCAAACCCAACACAAGGTAGGTGTAATAATCCCAGGTATTGGTCGGTTTGAGTGAACCGATAATCAGCGCACCCAATCCCATGCCAAGAAGGGTTCCCACCCAATCTTTCCACCTGCCATAAGCATAAACCAACGAAATGACCCATGCAACAGCCAGGATCGTTAAAGGAAGGGCGATCATATGGGCGTGGAGATCACTGTAAATGAAAGTGAAGAGTGGAAATTCCGTGATCGGTTCCACGTCTCCGGCAGCCGGAATGACACGGCTTGGCAGCCAGTACCAATCGCCGGTAATATATGGCAGGGCAGCACCAGTGATCGCCTTAACAAAACCCTGGGCAGCCCACCAAATATGCTGGAAAAAGGTTGCAGATGTTATATCACCACCGGGAGCTACAATACGCTGGAATCCCTGGTAAAACATGCGAATAATACCCAGGTTACCCAGAAGAACCATTGCTGAGGCAGAAGCTGCACCAGCCAAAAATGCTGGCTGTTTGAGGATCTTATTCCAACTATTCTCTTCCTCATCTTTCTTTGAAAGCAAATTCCATCCAATCGAAAATGCATTGACAGCCAATATGGCAAAAAGGGTTGGAAGAATATAGTTGTAGGCAATTGAAGGAACGATCCCCAGGAATTTCAAAGGAGTGCCAACAATGACATACCCAAAGTAGTAGTAATTGATATATCCGCCTGCAAACCAGGGATCATAGGGCGGGAAAGAAGTACTTTTCAGTACCGCATTGAAATAAGAGAAATCCATCGGCCTCTCACCGCCCTTGTAAGGGTGCCAGAGATCAGGATTTCCAAGGCGGATAACCAGGTCGAGCAGGAAGAAGAACAGGAAGAGGAATTCCACCAGAAGAAAATACTTCCACTTATTCTTCAATTCCAAAAGCAGTTCCCTGCGCTGCCTGACAGCCAGGACTCCTCCGAGAAGGAAGAGAAGCAAGAAGGTCAATCCGATGATGGGACGATTGTAGGACAGTCCAATAGAACCTGCCAGCCAGGATAACCAAGCCCAAAGCAGTAAACCCACCATGCGGGATAATGGAAAGCCGTGATCCTTCAGCCCCGGGAATGCCAATCTAACGATCGGGTAAACGATCAACCCGAGAAGAAAAATGAAGAGATACCAGACCAGCAAACCAACCAGAGGATAACGATTGATGACCGCCTGGGTATCAAATAACTCCGACCAGGTACCTCCAGCCTGCTGCTCGACCGATTGTTCCGCTGTGAGCATCAAGGATTTGAAATTCTCCGACTGTCCGGGGGTAAGATGGACAGCCGAACTCATATCGATGGACGAGAGAAAAGACTCAACCCGGGCTGGATCATATTGGGCACTTTTCTGGAAGATCAGAACCTTGGGGTGGTCGTAAAAGGTGAAAGCTTCCTCAGCCCCCTGATCATTGATCGCTACATTTCCAATCTGCGGGTAGGAAGTGAACACCGCCACCAGGTCAAAACCAAGCTCACCATGATAAGAACCTGGCTCAGCAATTTGATAGCAGCGGATGATCTCCATGCCTTCCGGGCAGCCGACCAGGGCACGATAATATTCCGTGGTGAAAGGATATCTCTCCGGCAGGCGGGTGATCTGACCATATTGATGGTTAGTGGGTATGAAGATGTAATCAGCAGCATTGAGCGTGTTGATGAAGCGGGTCAATTTGTCGGGATTGTCATCCCAGTAGACCTGCAAATTAAGATCACCGCGATAAAGCCCGCCAAAACCATCATAACCATCGATACGAAACGGCAGCCCATAATCGTAATCGGTCTCATTAACAACCGCCGATCCACCCAACTTAATGACTCCAGCGTTGGTTTCGACATGTAAATAATAGGTCTGA
>DATEUN010000066.1:0-7823 GCA_035283125.1 Anaerolineales bacterium | reverse complement strand
ATAGCGTTAAAGACCGCATCGGTCTATCCATGGTCAATGCAGCTGAAAAAGCGGATTTGATCAAACCTGAGACGATCGATCTGGAAGCCACCAGCGGAAATACGGGTATCGCCCTGGCAATGGTCTGCGCGGCGCGCGGCTATGCCTGCACACTGGTCATGCCTGACACCATGAGCAAAGAACGCAGGATGCTTTTAAGAGCTTACGGTGCAACCTTGATCCTGACACCCGGTTCAGAGGGGATGGGAGGAGCAATCCGCAAGGCGGAAACCATGGCAGCGGAAGACAAGCACTATTTTATTCCCGGGCAGTTCGATAACCCTGCCAACCCGGAAATCCACCGCCGAACGACCGGTGAGGAGATCTGGAAAGATACCGATGGGAAAGTTGATATTTTGGTGGCGGGAGTGGGAACCGGCGGGACCATTACCGGTGCCGGAGAGATTTTAAAGAAATATAAACCAGGTGTCAAAGTTGTGGCAGTTGAACCTAGTGGATCTCCGATACTTTCCGGAGGTAACAAAGGACCTCATACCATCCAGGGCATCGGTGCAGGTTTCATCCCGAATGTGTTGAATACCAAGATATACGATGAGGTTGTGCAGGTAAACGATGAAGATGCGATGGAAACCGCCCGGAGGATGGCAAGGGAAGAAGGTTTGCTGGTCGGGATATCATCCGGAGCTGCCACCTGGGCATCCCTGCAGCTTGCTACCAGGATAGAGAACAAGGGCAAGATGATCGTCACGATCATTCCATCCTTCGGAGAACGCTATTTAAGCACTGCCCTATATAAAGACCTGGCGGATTAATGGAAAATCTTATTCGTAATGAATCTCTGACAGCATTGTCTTCTGCGAAACCAAAGAAAAACCTATTTTCGGTATTTCGACAAATGCACTATGACATTCTTTCCATCCAGGAAAGGGATCCGGCTGCACGAGGTGCATTCGAAGTGCTGTTATCCTACCCGGGGCTGCATGCCATTTGGGGGCACAGCATCACGAACTGGTTGTGGGTGCACAACCTTAAAACCATAGCACGGGTATTATCCCAGGTGGTAAGGGCTTTGACTGGGATCGAAATCCATCCCGGTGCACAGATCGGGAAAGGATTGTTCATCGACCATGGCATGGGTGTCGTAATCGGTGAAACATCCGAAATTGGAGAAAATGTGACGCTCTACCATGGAGTCACACTGGGTGGAACCAGCCTGGAAAAGGGAAAGCGGCACCCAACAATCGGTGACAGGGTAGTGATCGGGGCAGGCGCCAAGGTGATGGGAGCTGTGATGGTTGGTGATGACAGCCGCATAGGTGCAAATGCCGTGGTCGTAAAATCTGTTCCGGAAAACTCGGTGGTAGTGGGTGTCCCGGGTCAAAATATCCGCAGGTCACACCCACATAAATCAAGCGATCTCCCGGACCTGGACCACAGCAGCCTCCCGGATGTGGTCGGAATCACGTTAAAACAACTACTGGCGCGGGTTGATGAAATAGAGAAGCAGATGGATCCAAAGGATACGGGTCAATCCATCGTGAATGAACCTGATGTACCATGGGATGGGGAAGATTTTTCGATCTAACAGAGACTTGTTGGTGATGAAGTAAGCCAATTAATCTGTAAACATGAATACCAATTCTCGTTCTCCAGTCCATTAGTTTTGGGCTGGAGACCTGGTTTTAATCGCAGCAACCAGAGCCCTGTTTGTCCAAACCAATCAAGTTCGTGTAAAATAAACGAGGAAATTTATTCAGACACTTGAAAGAGGTATTCTCATGTTTAAAATTGTTCTTCTTCGGCACGGACAAAGCACCTGGAACCTGGAGAACCGTTTTACAGGCTGGGAAGATGTGGGTCTTACACCCCAGGGAGTTGAAGAGGCACATTCCGCTGGCAAGCTGCTCAAAGAAACCGGCTACACGTTCGACCTGGCATTCACTTCCGTTCTTAAAAGAGCGATTAAAACATTGTGGATCGTGTTGGAAGAGATGGACCTGGAGTGGATACCGGTTGTCAATGCCTGGCAGCTTAATGAACGATATTATGGAGACCTGCAGGGATTGAATAAAGCAGAGACCGCGGCGAAATTCGGGGATACCCAGGTGAAGATCTGGCGGCGAAGTTATGATACACCCCCGCCAAGCCTGGACGAGGACGACCCCCGTCACCCGCGCTTTGACCGGCGTTATAAGGACCTGGATCCCAGCCTGCTGCCATCATCTGAATCACTCAAGATCACTCTCGAGAGAGTACTGCCCTACTGGCATGCAGATATCTCACCGTTGATCCGGTCAGGTAAGAAGGTTTTGATTGCCGCGCATGGAAACAGCATGAGAGCGATCGTCAAATACCTGGATAATGTCTCGAACAGCGAGATCAACGAATTGAATATTCCCACCGGGGTGCCGCTGGTTTACGAATTGGATGAGAACCTGTCACCAATAAGGCATTATTACCTGGGGGATCCCGAGGAGATCAGAAAAGCAGCTGAAGCTGTGGCTGCACAGGCAAGCAAGAAGCCATAATCTCAGTGCAAAACAAGAATATTGCAGAACCTGGAGACTGGAAAGCGATCATCGTGGGAGGGGGACCTGCTGGATTAATGGCTGCCGAAGTCCTTTCACAGGGAGGCGTACGGGTCGAACTTTACGAAGCCAAACCCTGGTCGGGACGAAAATTCCTAGTAGCAGGTAAAGGGGGGTTAAACATTACCCACTCGGAGCCATTTGATGAATTCATCAAGCGGTATGGAAATCGGAAAGAAACTCTCAAGCCCATGCTTGAACAATTCGGACCAAAAGAACTCCAGACCTGGGTGCATAACCTGGGATTTACCACCTTTATTGGATCCTCCGGCAGGGTTTTCCCGGAAGGGATGAAATCCTCCCCATTACTAAGAGCCTGGATCACGAGACTATCTGAAAACAAAGTTCGGTTCTTTTATCGCCATCGCTGGTTGGGTTGGGGAGATGGTAATCGTATTATTTTTGATACAGAAAATGGAGAGGTCGAAGTGGATGGGGATGTGCTCATCCTGGCATTGGGCGGAGGCAGCCGACCTGAATTGGGTTCGGATGCAGGTTGGATCCCGATCCTGGCGGATAAAGGAGTGAAAATTCACCCGCTTAAACCAGCCAACTGCGGATTTAACCTGCAGTGGAGCGAAGTATTCCGCTCAAAATTTGAAGGTCAGCCGGTAAAGAATGTAAGCATATATTTTAAAGATAACAACGGGATCGAAGTTAACCAGCGGGGGGAATTTATCATCAGCCAGTATGGCGTGGAAGGAAGTCTTATCTATGCTGTTTCGTCCTTCCTGCGGGATGAAATCGAAAAGAATGGAACTGCATCCATCCATCTGGACCTCTTACCAGATAAGCCGCAGATTGATGTGGAAGAGCGACTGGCGATAAAACGCGGGAAAAACTCACTTAGCAGCCATTTGCGGAAAAGGATCGGATTGGATGGAGTCAAAGCGGGTCTCCTGCGGGAGATGATTCCTGTTGATGAAACCAATGATCCCAAAGACCTGGCAGCAAGGATCAAGCGGCTTCCCATTACGCTTAATTCAGCCAGACCGCTGGCGGAAGCGATCAGCAGCGCGGGCGGAGTGACATTCGAATCACTGACCGATGGCTTGATGATCAAGAACCTGCCGGGAGTCTTCTGTGCAGGGGAGATGCTGGATTGGGAAGCCCCCACCGGGGGATACCTGCTGACTGCCTGTTTCGCGACCGGATACCATGCCGGTCGATCCGCAGTGGAATATCTCGAGAAGACCAGGTAGATTTCTCCTTTGCAACAGCAAGACAGAGCAAATCAATTACAATTAAGACAAATGACCCAGATCACATTAATTGCCACAACAACATTCGGATTGGAAGCTGTCGTCAAACGGGAGCTGCTTGCCCTTGGTTACAAGAATCTACAGGCATCAGAGGGCAAGATCGAATTTTCGGCTACCTTGGAAGATATACCCACCGCGAACCTTTGGCTGCGCAGTGCGGATCGCGTTTTGTTGAAATTGGGTGAGTTCAACGCAGTCACTTTTGAGGAGTTATTTGAACAAACCCGGGCACTGCCTTGGGAGGCATGGATACCAGTTGATGGAAAGTTCAACGTCAATGGAAAATCAATAAGATCCACCCTGGAAAGCGTAAGTGCCTGCCAGGCGATCGTTAAAAAAGCCGTTGTGGAGAGGTTAAAAGCTGCCTACCACAAAGAATGGTTCGAGGAAACTGGTGCAGAATTTACCATCCAGGTGGCATTGTTAAAGGATACTGCCACGCTGACCATTGATACATCCGGGAAGGGTCTGACAAGACGCGGGTATCGCACACACAGCGGATCTGCACCATTAAAGGAAACACTGGCATCTGCACTGGTGCAGCTCAGTTTCTGGAACAAAGACAGAATTCTGGTAGACCCGATGTGCGGATCGGGAACGATCCTGATCGAAGCCGCCATGATTGGACGGAACATGGCTCCCGGATTGAAACGGGAATTCGCAGCTGAAAAATGGCCAGCCATACCTGACAAGGTATGGAGGGTGGCGAGGTTGAAGGCATTTGAAGCAGTCGACAAACAAGCGGAACTGCAAATATCGGGATCGGATATTGATGCGGAAATGGTGGAAGCAGCCAGGGTCAATGCCCGGAAGGCGGGGGTAGGGCAGGACATCCTTTTTGAGCAGAAGGATGTCAAGGACCTATGGATCGACAAGCAATACGGCATCCTGATAACCAACCCACCTTACGGTTACAAACTGGGTGAGTTCAGGGAAATGAACGATATCTATATCTCGTTGAACAAAACCTTTAAGAAGAAGACCGGCTGGTCGATCTATGTACTGACTGCTGACAAGAAATTCCCGGATTACTTTAAACGCTCCCGACCTGACAAAGTACGGAAGTTATTCAACGGTCCGATCGAAGTCCAGTTTTACCAGTATTTTGGTGATAGACCAAAATACGGGATACGGGAATAACTTCTGATCAATAATAAACAACGAGGAAAATAAAATGAACAATCGACCTGGACCTATCGCCATGCTGGGATCTGGAGAAACATCGCTGGCAGGGGGAAGGATCTTTGAATCCATAGCCAAAAAACTGATCCAGCCGATTCAGATTGCGCTATTGGAGACACCTGCTGGTTTTGAACTGAACGCAAGCCAGGTGACGGAAAAAGTGTCTGGCTTTTTATCCAAGCGCCTGCAAAATTATGATGTACAAGTGCATTCTGTGCCGGCAAGGAAGCGCGGAACGCAATTCAGCCCGGACAACGAAGAGAATTTGACAGATTTATTAAGCGCCAATTTAATATTCATGGGGGCGGGATCTCCAACCTACGCAGTCAGGCAATTAAAAGGCAGTCTTGCATGGGATATTGTTCGTGCCAGGCACAGGCAGGGAGCAGCCCTGGTCTTTGCAAGCGCAGCCTTGATCGCAGTCGGGAAATTCGCCCTGCCAGTTTACGAGATATATAAAGTTGGAGAGGACGTACACACAGTTCCCGGTCTAGACCTTTTTGATGATTTTGGATTGAGACTTTCCTTCATACCACACTGGAATAATTCTGACGGGGGTGATGATGTGGACACAAGCCGCTGTTTCATTGGACTGGATCGTTTCAACCAGTGGTGTGATGAATTACCAGAGAACCATACAACCCTTGGATTGGATGAACACACCGGTTTGATCATTGATTTTAATGAAGGAACCTGCACGGTCAGCGGTGTAAGCTCGGCTACATTACTGCGCGATTGCGACCCGCGCATCTACCCATCCAGGGCGGAATTCCCCATAGATGAACTTGGTAAATTATCAATCAAAAGTGATGCGATCATCCGGCAGGAGGCGTGGGAATTGGTGAATGATCCGCCTGCTGAGAAAGTAACGCAACCAATTTTAGGTGAAGATGTGCTCTACCTTTTGGAACAGAGAAAGATGGCAAGGATCCGACATGATTGGGACCAGGCTGATAATTATCGCGATCAGATAGCGTCCCTTGGCTGGATAGTAACGGATACGCCTGAAGGTCAGGTGGTAACCCGATCGGATGATGGGGACTCGTGAATTTAAAGGAAATAGCGGGAGTTTAAGTCATCCAGGGAAACCTGTTCAAGCGAATCGAAAATAAGCCTGGCGTGACTCAGGTCAAACATTCTTGTGACCGGATTGGGGACCGCGACACTGAAAATTCCAGCTGCATTGGCAGCCTGGATGCCATTTGGTGAATCTTCAAAGACGATCGCTTCGCTGGATTGGACAGCAAGTTTTTCCAGGGTACCAATAAACAGATCAGGGAAAGGCTTGGTTTTAAGGACATCATCTCCACACATGATGGAATCAAATTGGTCGAACAATCCCAAACGTTTCAGGTGTCCATCCACCCATTCGTGGGGAGAACTGGAAGCAATTGCCAGGTTCAAGGATCGCTGCCTGGCTATTTGGAATAATTCCCTGGCACCCGGAAGGACTGGTTGTGAATTGATCAATTCATTGCTTAAATTAAGAGCCAGATCCTTGACTAGAAAACTATCAATAGAGCTGGAAGTTAATTTTTCCAGGTGTTCAATGGGATCAAAGACGCTGATCCCGTTTCCTCCCACGATCTGCCCCCATAAGGAGGTTGAAAGTTCAACACCATGATCGCGGTAGATCTTCTGCCAGACCTGCAATTCCGGTGTTTCAGTATCAAGGATAAGACCATCAAAATCGAAAATGAGTGCTTTTAACATACTATCAGCTATTCAGAAATAGACCCGGTTTCAGAGTTCTCGAGTTGGTCTTGAATTAATTTTTGTTTTCGGGCATGATCAAGTTTTTTAATTTTGATCTCCCGTTTCATTGCAGCAGCACGATCTGGAAGTTCTTCCGTATAAACCAGCAGAACCGGGACACGGGTGCGCGTGTACCTCGCTCCCCTGCCGGCATTATGAGTTTTGGTTCGGCGCAGGGGGTCAGTAGTCCAGCCTGTGTAAAAGGTTCCATCACTGCATTCGAGAATATAACAGAAGTATGCCATATGGACTGGTATTAAAAGGACCTACTCATCAGAATTCTTTGAGATTTTTTTAGGTTTCCTGCCAAACACACCAAGCTGTTGTTTCCAATACTCTCCCCTGGAAGGCATTAACTGGCGAGCCTGACCATAGGTCGAATCTGAACTGCCATTTTTGTTGCTCCACCAGTTGTTGTGTTCAATGCGGGCATTTTCCATTAATTTTTCCAACCCTGGCAGATCATCAGAAGTAATGGAGAGTTTCAACTCCTCCAGTGAATCAATCACGGAATCCAATCCACGAAGGATATGTTCTTTCAGTGATATGGCTGCATGGCTCAATCCCGAACAGTCTTCGTTGGCAGCAATCGCAGAGCTCAGCATTGCATATTCAGTCCCTGCAAATTTTCCTGCATCCTGCCATCCGGGAACAGATGTGGTTGCCCTTATAAAGGCAGAGGAAACCAGCTGCGGCAAAAGGATGGAATTGGATAAGAGTCCATCCATTTCCAACATATCGCAAAAATACGGAACTGCGCCAAGCCGGCTGCACAATCCTGTAACGAGGTCGATCACTGCCTTTATTGTATTGGGTGGAATCGCTATTGCTGCCAGGGTATTCTCGAACAATCCGGCGGAACCATCACCTTGAGGGATATTCAATCCTTGGTTGCCCTGCGGTGGTACCAGGAAATGCATTGCAACAAAATGGATGGAGCTGCCCAGAATTTCATCCACCAATTTTTTGATAACGACCTTTGCAGGAGACAGGCAAATGATGACTGCCCCGGAACGAACATTTTCCTTAATGCCAT
>DATEUN010000065.1:0-3102 GCA_035283125.1 Anaerolineales bacterium | reverse complement strand
AATGGCTCCATATCCCTGCAGGATAAGATCAAGGATGGCTTGCCGGTCGGTTGCCAGCTTCATTGCCTGGATCAACAGTGGATTATTACCGGGTTCACGATCTGAACGAAGCCGGATAAGGTCAAAGCCATTCGTGGGTACGGAGACTGTCTTAATGGCAGACTCACCCTGTAAACTTTCAAACAATGAGGTTGACATGCGTAAAACCAGATCAACCTGACCTCCACGCAATGCATCAACCATGGCGATCTCATCGGGAAAAAAGATCACATCAACTTCTGCCAATTTTGGCTGCCCGGAAATAAAGTAATCCGGGTTGGCTGCAAGTCTGATACGGTCTTCCGGGCTGTATTCCACAACTGTAAAAGGGCCGGTGCCGTTGAAATCACTGGCATCAGCAGTACCATTCTTGATCATCAAAGCATGGTTATCGCTGAGGTCATATAGGAAGAAAGGGTTTGGTGTTTTAAGAATAAAAACAACTGTAGAAGGGTCGGTTGCTTTAATGGATTCAATGTTCCTGTACAGGTCTGATGTGGCGAATCCCTGGTCGGGATCCCTTAATCGGTTGTATGTCCAAACCACATCCTCAGCCGTGAATGGGCTGCCATCATGGAATGTGACCCCCTCGACAAGGGAAATGGTGTAGGTGAGACCATCAGCGCTTACCTTCCAATCGGTGGCCAGGCGTGGTACCAGTTTTGATTTGGCATCCACATCGACCAGGTAGTCGTAGACTGCATTGGCAATAAAGACTTCTGAATCTGATGAGATCAATGCTGGATCCGTTTGGACGATCGGTTGAAATGCCACGCGAAGAATGGAATTTTTGGAAAGACTATTCGGAGCACAACCAGCCAGAAGCACAACAGCAGCCATTATTAATATGATCAATCCCCCCTTAGTCTTTGATTCTATGTCCATATTTTTTATATCTCCAGAAAATTTAAGATGACTTGATTAGCTGAACGATGAATTTTATTGTTCCATCTCAAAATAGGAATGACCATTCATCACATTGACTACAATCGGTTCACTTTTGCCTTTTAATTGAAGCTCCCGCTGCTCCAGGCTCCCCATATCCAGTCCACTTGCCTGCATCGCCGGTTGGCTGATCAAAATCTCACCTATTCCTGCACTGGATGATAAGCGTGCAGCGGTATTTGGGACATCTCCCAATACGGTAACATCCGATGCCCCTTGCTCTGTGCCAAGAGATCCAACGAAGGCAATACCTGTATGGATTCCCACCCCTAAAGGAATCCATGGTTCCTCTGAATTTCCATGACCCGTCTCCTGCAATAACTGTCGTGCAGCTTTCAGGGCTTTGGCTGCATGGTGAGGACCGGTAAAACCAGGAAGGAACATACCGGAAACCTGGTCTCCTATGATCTTATCGATCATGGCGTCTTCATTTACCAACACATTTGTTGAAACAGAATAGAACCGATTGATGAGGTTTCTGAATTCAGTAGGACTCATTTTTTCAGCCAGAGATGTGGATCCACGCACGTCGGCAAACAGGAGTGAAAGTTCAACTTCCACGCCGCCGCGATAATTCTTGGCAAAATCTTCACAGGCGTTGCAAAGTTTCGGATTGTAATTCGATCTATATTTCCTGAAGATATGTTTTGATATGAAACTTCCACCTCCTTCAAATGGAGCATAACAGATTTAGCAGCGGGATGTTCCGGGTAATACTCTGAATATATGCCGCAGGACAGTCTTATCTTTAAAATCACCTGTTGTTAAAAATGTCCGCCAAAGATCCTCAACCATTTGTTCATGTTCTGTTTTTTCCAGCATTTCAATTTTCCTTATTTGTATTGTGGTTCAAAAAAACTTATTTCAAGGAATGATCCAATAATGAATCCTTGTTATTTATAAATTCAAGATGTCATATTGTTAAGACCATCTGATGTATATTGGATAGAACCCAGCGTTAGTGGTCAATTTTAAAGAAGTTGGCAGGGATGAAACAGGTAAGAACTTAGAGTGATGGATTTCCAATTAACAGATTACTAACAAAACACAATTATAACATTTATTCTCTTAATTATCCGATTATAATATAATTGTCAATAAAAATGGGAAGGAGTAGATGATGAAGGAAGATCCGTCTGGGTATGTACCTGTACAAAAGAAACTGCAAGAATTCTCAGCAGCGGGAATTCTAAACGATATCGGCTGCAATCACATTCCCAAGGTGAAAGATGTTCACCCTTCCGCCAAAGGATGCGAAGATTGCTTGAAAATTGGGGACTCATGGGTGCATTTAAGGATATGCCTAGAATGTGGTCATGTTGGATGCTGTGATAATTCTAAGAACAAGCATGCCACGCGCCATTTTCATGAAACAAATCACCCGGTGATCATGTCATACGAAGACGATGAGGATTGGATCTGGTGTTATGCTGATGAGGTGGTGGTTCCCCAATAATTCGGGGTGAGAAAACGGATAACCAATGGATATCTATAATTTTTTGAGAAAAGTTCCACTTTTCAGCGACCTGCCAGATAAAGACCTCGAGCAACTCTGTAACAATGTTTCGGAAGAAAAATTACCAGCAGACAGTATTCTTTTTACAGAAGGGGAAATTGGTGACAAAGCCTACGTGATCATCTCAGGGGAGATTGAGATCACCAAGGAATCCGGAGGACGAAATGTTTTGCTGGCAACGAAATACTCAGGAGATGTAATCGGTGAGATGTCATTGTTGGAGCAATCTCCCCGTTTTGCCAGCGGGAGGACTCTTACAGAATGCAGTGTGATCATCATAAGCCATAAAAACCTGGAAAACCTGATGGATTCAAATCCTTCAGTTGCGAGGGTTTTATTATCCATGATAACCAGCCGGCTGAGAAGTACGGAACTGGTTCTTCAGCAAAGTGAAAAAATGGCGCAGTTGGGGACTCTGACAGCAGGTATTGCCCATGAATTGAACAATCCTTCCTCAGCTGTTCAGAGAGGATCTGAACAGCTGCAGTCCTCCATTGATCTTTTCCAGGAAATCTACCAGCAATTCTTTTTACTGGGATTCTCGGAAGAAAACTGGAATAAAGTGGAAACATTACAGGAATTGGCTAAAAACAAAGCATCCA
>DATEUN010000064.1:0-8572 GCA_035283125.1 Anaerolineales bacterium | reverse complement strand
CAAGCTCTGGCCGGCTGCATCTCAATTGACGAATATACCAATGGGAATTTCCATTGAAACGGTCAAGACAGTTGCTTTTTGGGCATTTGTAATCGCATTTGCCATCAAGGTACCTGTTTGGCCATTCCACACCTGGCTTCCTGACGCCCATACCGAAGCGCCTACAGCCGGTTCAATGATCCTGGCTGGTGTGCTGTTAAAATTGGGTGCTTACGGATTTTTAAGGTTGGTTCTTCCGCTCTATCCACAGGAATCTGCAAAATATGCTGGTGTGTTGGCATTTCTGGCAGTGATGGCGATAGTGTTTGGAGCCTTTTCTGCGTATGGGCAGAAAGATTTCAAGAGATTGGTTGCCTATTCTTCCATCAACCATATGGGATTTGTTTTACTGGGAATTGCAGCCGCAGCAAAATCGATGGGTACCCTTGATGCCAATATTGCTTTGAATGGAGCCATCCTGCAAATGTTCAACCATGGTCTTTCTGCTGCAGGTATGTTCTTCCTTGTAGGAGTTATCTACGAGAGAACACATACCCGCAACCTGGATGAGATGGGTGGGCTGTTTCCCTTGGTGCCCATTTATGGAGGAATCTTGATCTTCACCTCGATGGCTTCCCTTGGGTTGCCTGGTTTGAATGGATTTATTTCCGAATTCCTGGTTGTTCGAGGTGCATTTCCTGTGATGACCGTTTACACATCCATCGCCATGCTCGGCTTGCTGTTCACCGGTGCATATATTTTAAAAGGGATCAAGAATGTTTTACATGGACCTCTAAATGAACGTTGGGTCGGTCACCTGACCGAAATAAACACCCGTGAGATCCTTGTTATGGTTCCATTAATGGCGTTGATCCTCGTGATCGGTATCTGGCCGTCCTGGATACTTGTAGTGATCAATAATGCTGTTATGGCATTGTTTTAAGAGGTGACCATGCAATTTCCAATACTGAGTGTGATCGTTTTTACCCCAATGGCAGCCTCGCTGCTTATTCTGCTTATCAATCCTGAGAGGAAGAATGAGATCAGGGTGGCAGCGCTTTGTGCATCGATTCTTGACCTTATCCTTTCTATCTGGGTGTATTTCTCTTACGATAAATTAGCCGCTGGATATCAATTTATTGAAAAATACAATTGGATGCCTTCTTTTGGGATCGGTTACCAGGTTGGTGTGGATGGTTTAAGCGCCCCCCTTGTCCTCCTGACAGGAATCGTGATGTTCACTGGTGTTTTGATCTCCTGGGGTATTGATGATCGCCCGCGTGAATTTTTTGCCTTCCTTTTCATCCTCGCAAGTGGTGTGTTTGGCGTTTTTGTTGCTCTGGATCTATTCCAGTTATTCTTCTTCTACGAAATAGCAGTTTTCCCAATGTATCTTCTCATAGCCATCTGGGGGTGGATCAAAACACGTGAATATGCGGCAATGAAATTAACCCTCTACCTGTTTATCGGCTCGGTGATTTCTCTTGTTGGTGCCCTCGCCATGTACTGGGCTAGTGGTTTCAAGACATTTGATATGCTGGTCCTGCAGCAGGCAAATTTTTCACCAGAATTCCAAATCCTTTGGTTCCCATTTGTTTTTCTTGGGTTTGCAGTTCTGGGTGGTATTTTCCCCTTCCACAACTGGTCGCCGGATGGTCATGTGGCCGCACCAACAGCTGTCTCGATGTTCCACGCTGGTGTGTTGATGAAACTGGGTGCATTTGCAGCTCTTCGTGTCGGGATTATGCTTCTGCCTTTAGGCGCAAAACATTGGGCTCCCTGGATCATGGGACTGGCATTGGTGAATGTGGTCTATGGTGCATTTATTGCCATGGTTCAAACTGACCTGAAATATGTTATTGGCTTCTCATCTGTCTCACACATGGGTCTGGTTATGCTGGGTTTTTCGACCTTGACAGAACAGGGCATGATTGGGGCAGGGGTACAAATGTTTTCACACGGCGTGATGACAGCTCTCTTGTTTGCTGCTGTAGGTATGGTTTATGATCGTGCACACACGCGAGAGATATCAAAATTAGGTGGCATGGCAAAACCTTTACCCTTGGTGGCGATTGCATTTATTGTGGCGGGGTTGGTATCCATGGGTATGCCAGGTTTCTCAGGCTTCGTGGCTGAATTCCCGATATTTATGGGTACCTGGCAGGTAAAACCCTGGGTCGCTATCCTGGCATCCATATCGATTGTCATAACTGCATCCTATATTATGCTGGTTATTCGCAGAACTTTCTTTGGAGAAGTCCCCGCAGAATTTGAAGGGCATATCGGACCTGTACGCCCGACTGACAAGGTTGCTCTCGTTTTTCTTAGCGGTATCATGGTCATCATAGGCATCTTTCCCTCCATTATGGTTCCCTGGGTCCAAACTGGTGTAAGAAATGTCTTGTCTCTCTTGGGAGGTGCATAAGTGTCGGTGAATCTTATGGCGATTTTGCCTGAAATCCTGTTATTGATACTAGCGGTTTTGATCCTTGTAATTGATCCATTCTGGAAGAATATCAATCGTCGTATTAATCTGGGATGGCTGACTGTGGGCGGTTTGGCAGTTGTTGCACTGATCAGTATTCTTGCAGGAAGACCTGGTGATGCCCAGTCTGTTCTGGGTGGTATGGTTCGCTGGGATTGGCTTGGTTTTAATTTCAAGATATTCTTTATCTTTAGTGCTGCCATAACAGCCATGTTCATGATGGATGTTGAGCATGTTGCCAGGCGGGCTGAGGCATACCTTCTTTTGATCGCTTCAACCATTGGCATGTCATTGATGGTTTCCGCGGCAGATATTATCATGCTTTACCTTGCGATTGAAACAACATCGATCCCACTCTATGTCCTGGCTGGTTTTCTAAAACAGGATGAGCGTTCGGTCGAATCAGGCTTCAAATACCTGCTTTTTGGGGCATTAACCTCAACGATTCTGCTTTATGGGTTTAGTCTATTATTTGGGTTGTCGGGACAGACGAATATTGATAAATTAAGTGGTATTTTCACCACTTTCTCACCTCTTTCTTTTGGTGTATTACTATTGGTTCTGGTCGGACTCGCATTCAAAGTATCCTTGTTCCCTTTTCATTTTTGGGCTCCGGATGTTTACGAAGGCGCACCAACACCTTTGGCAGGTTTTCTATCCACAGCATCTAAAGCAGCTGGATTTGTGGTTGTTTTACGATTATTTGTTGTGGTATTTCCGGGAATTGCTGCAAACTGGACAGTAATTTTGTCCATTCTTGCCACGCTGACAATGACAGTGGGCAACTTGCTGGCGATTTCCCAAAAGAACATCAAGCGGATGCTTGCATATTCATCTATCGCGCATGCCGGTTATGCCATGATAGGTGTTGTTGCCTTCTCGAAACTTGGTGTTTCAGGAACAGCATTCTACCTCATCGCATACATTTTAACCAATTTGGCTGCATTTGGCGCAGTCTCCGCTATTGGAAAAGTTACTGGTTCTGATGATATGAAGGCTTATTATGGCCTTCAAAGAAGAGCTCCCGGGTTGGCTTTGGTCATGCTGGTTGCCTTTCTCTCGCTGGCAGGAATGCCTCCATTTGGCGGTTTTGTAGCCAAGGTTTTTGTGTTCAGTGCTGCTATTCAGCAGGGTTGGATTTGGCTGGCAGTGGTTGGTGTGATAAATTCGATCATTGGGCTTTACTACTACCTGACAGTCCTGAAATATGTTTACTTGTACAGAATGGAAGGTGAAGAGGAAGAAAAACACCCAATAAAATTATCCAGGCCATATGCAATTGCGTTAACAGTTTTATCGCTTGGCATTCTTTTGGTTGGTGTATTCTTTGCTCCCTGGTACACCATCGCCAATACCGCAGCCTTAAACTTGTTTTGATAGCCAACTTTTAATCGTTATGTTATAATCCGCAACCATGGACGGGAGAGACTCACAGCAGGAAAATGACCATCAATACGCTAAAAATCTGACATTTGCAGGTGTCGCTGGTTTTGCAGGATTAATAACCCTGCTGATCGTCCTCGCCTCATTGCTAATAGGCATTTGGTTGGATAATTTACTGGGAACCGATCATGGTTTTACAATTGGATTGATCTTGGGAAGCGTCCCTCTGACAGTTTTTGTCATGCTAAAATATGTCAGGTGGGCAACTGGCAGGATCAAGCCGCAAATAAATCAAACATCTTTTGAGGAGGATGAGAATAGTGGAAAAACCCCCTAAGAAGAAATGGTGGCGCTGGGGTGTGAATCGCTGGTTCATATTATTGTTTATTGTAGGCAGTATCGTGACAGCATACACCTTGGGGATAAAACCAATCCAACCCCATGTACAATTGCCAGCTGAAAAGCTGTCATGTACACCTTTAATCGCACTGCCGGCACCTTTTGGTGATAAACCGGCAGAGCATTGTCTCGAAGCAGCAGCTGAGGGACACGGTGAGGTGGAACCTGTTACAGGAATTTACCTGACCAACACAATGGTTGCCATGTTCATCACTGATATTATCTTGCTTCTGATCGGGTTTGGATTTTACAGGTATTCGAAATCTGGTTCTTTGCTCCCGAAAGGGTTTTCAGGTGCAGTGGAAGCACTTCTTGAGGTTATTTACAACTTAACCCAAACAACAGCAGGAAAATTCGCCAGGTCGATTTTCCCATGGTTTGCTACCATCACTTTGTTTGTTCTGATATCCAACTGGACAGAACTGATCCCATTTGTTGATAGTTTCGGAATCCTTGAAAAAGTTCATTCCGGTGGATACCAGATTCAGCAATTGACATCCTGGCTGGCAACCATTGTTAAACCTGAAGCTGGAACTGTAGTCACTGATGGATATACTGTCGTCCCATTTGTTAGGGTTGTATCCACAGATTTGAATTTCACCGTTGCTTTGGCATTGATCGCCGTTGTCATGGTCCAGGTCACAGGAATTCGAGCCCAGGGAATGGGATATTTTCGAAAATTCTGGAACACCAAGACGCTCTTCAATAAACCGATCTTTGGTGTCATCGATTTTGCAGTGGGAATTCTGGAACTGGTTTCCGAATTTTCTAAAGTTTTATCTTTTGCCTTCCGGTTGTTTGGTAATATTTTCGCCGGTTCGGTTCTTTTATTCGTAATTGGATCCCTGGTTCCAGTTTTTGCTCAAACCGGTTTCCTCATGCTTGAATTCTTTGTGGGTATGATCCAGGCGATCGTGTTTGGTATGTTGACCATGACCTTTATGTCACAAGCAACGCAAGGTCATGGTGAACACGAAGAAGCTCTTGCTTAACCGTATAAGTTTTCGGGTGGAAACACCCGGGTAAACACATTAAATTGTGGCGGTTTCCCCGCCCGAAACTAATTTGGAGGTAAATTTATTATGGATTACGAAGCTGCTGCAATTCTTGGAAAATTAATAGGTGCCGGCTTGGCGATGATCGGTGCGATTGGAGCTGGTGCTGGTATTGGTATTGTTACCAGTGGCGCTGTTCAGGCAATGGGTCGCAACCCCGATGCTTCAGGAAATATTCAAACCAATATGATCTTGGGAATTGCATTTGCTGAAGCAGTAGCTATTTACTGCTTGGTTGTTGCTCTCTTGATCCTGTTTGTCTTCTAAACCAAAGACAGGAGGAAAATCCATTGGAAAAACTAGGTCTTAACCTTGGGTATTTACTAGTCCAGGTATTCAACTTCCTGGCCATGTTCGTAGTATTACGAGCATGGGTTTATAAACCGATCATGGGTATTTTGGATAAACGCCGCGAAACGATCGCACAAGGCTTAGAGGATGCCCGAATTGCAGAAGAAGCCAGGGCTAATGCGGAAAATGATGCACAAAAGATCATGTTGGATGCTCAATCCAAAGCAAACAGCATAATCAACGAAGCCACTGAAAGAGCCGACAAAGTTGTGGTTGATATTAAAGCGGAAGCTCAAAATGAAATAAACAAGGAACGGTCAGCCACACTTTCAGAAGTGGAAGAAGAGCGTTCCCGTATGTTAGGTGATTTACGCGGCCAGGTGGCAGCGTTGGCGATTGCAGCAGCACAGAAATTGGTCGGTGAATCATTGGATGAGAAACGTCAACATAGTTTGCTTTCCGAGTTTTTCTCCGGTGTAAAGAGCGGCAAGGTTGTCATCCTGGAAAATCAAAATCTCTCAGGGGAATCGGCAGAAGTGGTGAGTGCGCTGCCTTTGACCGATGAAGAACAATCCATTGTTAAGAAAGAAATTCTCACGAAAATGGGATCCAAGAGTGAAGTGGCTTTCAGGATTGATCCAGCGATTTTGGGAGGACTTGTCGTCCGTGTCGGGGATAAAGTCCTGGATGGGTCCGTTGCAGGTAAACTGGACGATATGCGCCAAAATGTGAAGTAACCGAAAATAAAATATTATCAAGGAGGGTTTTTCCGTAGCTTGAGGTAAAACCCTCTTTTAATTTAATCGTAGCTGCTTGAAAATTGCTTCACGGCGCTTGGTTTATAATTACTAAAAACCAAAAATGTTTACTGTTCGAGGAGATATGGAAATAATTATCAGCCTGGATTCTTTATTGGAAATGATCCCGTTATCATTGGAAAAAAAGTTGATACCCAATTTCATGATAACCAAGATCACAGCTGATTCTCGTAAAGTTATTTCGGGGACATTGTTTGTTGCCTGTCCAGGGGATACTTTTGATGGGCATGATTTCATAGACCAGGCTGTTTCCGCAGGTGCTGTTGCCGTTGTTGGTGAAAAGGAAATTGATGATTGTTCAGTTCCGTATATCAGGGTGGATAATTCACGCCAAAAATTAGCTCACCTTTCTTCTGCATTTTATGGATTCCCTTCACGTCGGCTTGTCATGATTGGCGTCACGGGCACAGATGGAAAAACGACTACAACAAATCTAATCTACAAGATCCTGGAGGCTGCTGGTTATAAAGCCGGGATGATTTCAACAGTCAACGCTGTCATTGGTGATCAGGTTCTGGATACAGGTTTCCATGTTACAACACCAGATTCTCCTGATGTGCAAAAATACTTGTCAATGATGGTCGATGCGGGTATCACCCATGTTGTTTTGGAAACAACTTCTCATGGGTGGTCGCAGTTTCGTGTGGATGCTTGTGATTTTGATATTGGGGTAATCACAAATGTGACCCACGAACATCTCGACCAGCATGGTTCTTACCAAAATTACCTTGCAGCCAAGGGACGTTTATTACAATCATTATCTAACTCTAAGGAAAAAAATCTTGCATTACGTAAATTGGCAGTTTTGAACGCTGACGATGAATCTTATGATTATCTAAAGAATATCACCCAGGTCAGCTCAACGTCTTATGGGATGGAACATAGTGCTGATTATGCCATCAAGGATATTGAAGTTGATGCTTCAGGTTTGCGTTTTAATATTTTCCACCGCGGTAGGCTCATCATCGGAATAAGCACCAATCTGATCGGATCTTATAACGCAATGAATTGTACAGCTGCTTTTTCCGCTGCTGTGCAGGGTCTTGGGATAGATCCTTCGATTGCTGCCAGAGGTATTTCTTCATTGGATCAGATCCCCGGAAGGATGGAAAGGATCGATTGTGGGCAGGATTTTACAGCCTTGGTGGATTTTGCCCATACACCAAATGCTTTGAAGAATGCATTGCTGACTGCAAGGCAGATAACCAGCGGAAGGATCATTGCGGTGTTTGGCTCAGCTGGTCTTCGCGATCGTCAGAAGAGAAGGATGATGGCGGAGATATCATCCTCCCTTGCAGATCTATCTGTTTTTACCGCTGAGGATCCAAGGACTGAATCACTTGGATCTATCCTGGATGAAATGGCTGTTGGAGCGATCGAAAAAGGCGGACAAAAAGGAGTTAATTTTTGGTGTATACCAGATCGAAGAGATGCAATTAGGAAGGGAATTCAGATTTCATCCAGGGGAGATCTTCTAATCGTTTGCGGTAAAGGGCATGAACAATCCATGTGTTTTGGAACAACGGAATACGCCTGGGATGACCGTACGGCTCTCCAGGCTGCATTATCGGAATTAATGGGTATTGAAGGTCCAGATATGCCATTTCTGCCTGTTGTGGAAGAATGAAAAATCCTTAAAAGAATTAAAATTCCTTTGGGTTTATCAAGAATAATTGATCACAGATCACGAAATTAATTCATCGATATTCGCTTTCTGTTGATTATTAGTTATTACTATTTTTGATTGGATTTATACAGGGTCAGACAAAGGTTTTCTAGATCATACAAATAAAGAGAATAAAAGAACGGCGTTCCAATTTAGGAACGCCGTTCTTGTTAGGAATTACCTTCGATTTCCACCACTTCTGCGGTCGTTGTTTCGATTTCCAGAGCGATCATTTCCGGGGCGTCCACCACTGGAGCGACTTCCTGAACTGGGTTTCTTGTCTCTTTCCTGTGCTTGTTCAACAGTCCATCCTTCCAGAAACGCTTGCCTGGAAAGGCGGATTTTTCCGGCTGGATCTATACCGATCACCATTACTGAGATCTCATCGCCAAGTTGAACGACATCTTCAACTTTATTGACTCTTTCGCTATCCAACTGTGAAATGTGAACCAATCCATCGGTCCCGGGAAGGATCTCCACAAAAGCGCCAAAATCT
>DATEUN010000063.1:0-6145 GCA_035283125.1 Anaerolineales bacterium | reverse complement strand
TGAGCATGGAGAATTGATCGTACAAACACCGTCCATCGAGAGGAGATTCCGCAGCCTGGAGAAGTCGGTCAACCGATTATCGGGCAGTATCTTTTTCCTGGCATTGTTCATGGGTGGGATCGTTCTTCTCGTATCAGGCGAGGAAATGCTGGCTACCATTTCCCTATCAGCATCGGGATTGATCCTGCTCTGGATCCTGCTGGGGAGCAGGGGAAACTCACGACGTTTTCATCCATAAACTGCATCCTTAGAATTTAAACAACCTTGCGAAGTTTTTGAACCTTCCCTAAAGGGACAATTGTCGCAAGGTTTAATCAAAAACCCGCCCGTTGAAAATCACCGGGCGGGTTTTATAAAGCACTGGTTACTTGCTTTCTTTATCCATGCGCTCCAACGAGGCATCGATCATGCTGCGGAAAGCCAGCATCATTTCCCGCCTGGCATTGTCGCGATGCTCCTTGAATCCGGGTGGAAGGATTCCTTCCATGCTCTTGCGGAATTCCTGGCGGGCAGTCTTGAAATGCCTGCGGGTCTCTTCGGGTATCTTCCCTTCAAAGGGTTTTTGTTTGGAATCTGTTTTTTCAACCATAATAATACTCCTTGCTATACCTGGATTATAGCAAGGAGTGATATTCAGTACAATAGCTGGAACTTCAATCTTTCAAAACTCTAACATCTGTACAATTTTTCCTCAGGAAGGTTCAAATAGATCCCCACGTTCGAGATAACCTACCAAGGACTTGGTAAAGCGAGTGCCGGGAGCGCCATCGATGATATCATGATCAACACTGAGTCCGATATGGAGACAATCCCGCAGAGCTATTTTGCCTTCGAACTGCATCGGCTTTGGTTTAATGGTCCCCACCCAAAGGCCAATCGTGTGCATGTACAACAATCCAAAAGCCCAGAGGAGGCTGTCCCCAAACATGCCAACAGAGGAGACCTGGGCAGTTCCATCGATGATTCTCATCCATTCAGGAACCTGCCGGATTATTTTAAAGAACCAGGCAGTAAAAAATCCAGGCAGATTGGATGCGATCGGCGCCAATTTCTCCCTGAACCCCATCGGAAGGTCATCCATTTTTGCCTGCCTGAGCTCATCTGTGATCTGACGTACTGACTTCAAATGAGCATTCCTGACAACGTAAGGTACAGGAATCCCTTTTCCTTTGGGATGGTCGATCAGGGTTGAAACATCCACTTCATCAAATACATACCTGCGGTTGAACATTAAAGTATAAGTACGCATATCCGGATGCTCAGAGATGGCACGGGCAAAACAGGCGATGATATAAGCTGTCATTGACAATGAACCGTTAAACGAATCCGGGTTCGCTTTTAATTTCTTTTTTACATCGGTTACATCTGCTTCTATCATTCCATGTACAAGCCTGCGCTTCGAGGCAATCGTCAATGCAACAACTGCCAGCTTCCTTCTTTTTGCCACTTTTATGATTTTTCCACCCACAGTTGATTTCCTCCCGAAATTTTATTATTCCTACTATTATAATTAACAAAATTGTTATTAAAGGTTACGCTTATAATACCAATAAATTCATCAATAAACAAACCGATTGGACGTTCTTGATTGAAATTGCTACAGGATTGCTCAAGTTGCAGGATAACCGATACCGTGTGATAATGGTAACCGTACTCTATCCTTCTCTTCGCCAAGGGGATTGATAAAGTTAAATTCTGACCATTATTCTTATTAATGATCACAATTCAGAAATCAGGATATGCAGCGAATGAGGGATAAAAAAGCAGTCAAATCCAGCCCACCTGAAACCAAAGGTTCTCTGGTTGAAGCCCTTCGTTTAAACAAATGGGTTCGCAGAAAACTTAATATTCTGCAGGATGTCTCGCTGGTTTTCAATCCTGGTGAATTCATTGTAGTGGTAGGTCAAAGCGGAGGAGGAAAGACGACCCTGGTGGATGCCATCGCTGGATACCGACCTGCCACCAATGGCCAGGTGTACGTGGACGGGATCGATGTTTACCGCAACACCGCCTCAATGCGGGGAAAGATCGGTTATGTCCCTCAGCGGGATATCATTCATATGGAATTGACCGTCTACCAGGCTCTGGATTACAGTGCCAAATTGCGGTTACCCAAAAAAACCAAGCGGGCTGAACGCAGACAGCGGATTGAAGAAGTTCTGGCTGAGCTGGACCTGCAGAATCATAAAGATATGCGGATCAGTGAGCTGAGCGGCGGGCAGCAAAAACGTGTCTCGATCGGTGTTGAGCTTTTAACCCGCCCGCAGCTTTTTTTCCTGGATGAACCCACATCCGGACTGGACCCCGGAAATGAAACCATGTTCATGCGCCTGATGCGGCGTTTAGCAGACCAGGGACGCACAGTCATCATGATCACGCACGCCACCAAGAATGTGATGATAGCAGACAAAGTTCTTTTCATGGGTCGCGGTGGTCATATGGCTTGGTTCGGTCCCCCTTCAGAAGCGATGGAGTACTTTGCTGAATACCGGGAAGATGGTACAGCAAATAATGGTCCAATGGAGTTTGATGAGATCTACGCCATCCTGGATAATCCTGCTTATGGAAATGCCAGGGATTGGGGGGTCAAGTTCTCTTTCAGCAAGGCATACTCTAAGTATATTGAAGAACCTCTTTTATCCCGCCAACAAGAGATGGAGGAAGAAAAGAAGAAGACCAGAGCCCAGCGTTTTAAGGCAGGGAGAAAGCAAGCCAGGTTGGCAAACAAACAGGCTCGCAGAGAACAAATTTCCGCACTTAAACAATTCTTTATTTTGTCCGGGAGAAACCTGACCATTTTGTTCCGGGACAGGTCCAGCTTGATCCTGATGCTGCTGATCGCTCCGATCGTTGGGTCGCTTGACCTGATGCTGGCACCACTGCTGGGAAAGGATGTGTTATCTTTCGAAACAGGCAGCGCGGTAAATGCGAGCGTTATCTTCTACCTGTGGTCCGTTTATGCTCTCCTGGTTGGAGGGCTCTCGCAGATGCGTGAGTTCGTCAAGGAAGCCAGTATTTACAAACGGGAGCGTCTTGTCAATATCAAGATCTTTCCATACGTAATGTCCAAGATCTGGGTGGCTTTAATCCTGGCTCTTTACCATGCACTGGCTTTCACCATCATTCGAAGGTTTGCCTTTAATCTTCCTGGGGGATTTGAAGTTCTATCGCAGATCTATATCACATTATTATTGGCAACCATCACAGGAATGATGAGCGGATTGATGGCTTCAGTCATTTCAAACAATCAAAGCACAACACCTTTGATCATGATCCTCCTGACCGTACCCATGTATATGTTCAGCGGTGCGTTGGCGCCTGTGCCGGACTACATGAGCGTCTGGGCAACCACGCGCTGGAGCTACCAGAGCTTGATGGGTATCGCAGGGATCGGCTCGGATGTTTCAAGGGATGCGTGCTGGTATATGCCAAAAGAGCTGCGGGATTCCATGACCCTATCTGACAAGGAATTTTATAATTGCAACTGCATGGGGTTGGACATGTTCGACAAGAACAATTGCGACTTCCCGGGAATCGGAGATTATTACACACCTGAGCTTGACCAGGAACCGCCAACCAATAAGGCCTCTCTGCCAGAGCTGCCAAAGGAACCGGAAATCCCAGATCCACCCGGAGCCCCACCGGACACATCCAACCAGGTCCAGGTGGTGCAGTACCTGACCTCTCTTAAGCAATACCAGGAAGATGTGCAGGAAATACAGGATGATTACAGGGAAAGTGTCGATGTCTACAAAGCATTGACCGTCATTTATCAAAACGATATCATAGATTACCAGGAAAGACTGGCAGAATACACAGTCGCAAGGGTCACCGCTGTATCGAGTGCTGAGGGATTGATCGACAGTGTCATCGAACGGTGGAGATGGTCGTTTGTCAATAAAAAGAATCCTGCAGAATATCGTATGTGGCTGGCACAGGTTTGGATGGCGCAGGTAGTCTTAATGGTGATATATTTAATTATCATCCTGATCCTGATGAAACGGAAGGATAGTACCTGATCCAATGATCTATTATAAACAGAAAGATGTTTTAACTGCAATGGGATTAAATCGGACTTAATGAAAATAATTACGACAACCAGATGAAAAAGAACTTACTGAGGACATCCACCTACACTCCAACCCTGGTCGTACTATTGATCATGGCATTGGCGGCATGCGGATCTATCCTGGATCTTTCCATTTCCGGAATCACAGAAAAAAACAATGACACTTCCGGTATCATGGAAACCATGACTGCCAGGGCAACCCAGGGAGGATCGGACTCTGAGGTTGCCACCGCCTTTGCAAAAGCAACAGCTTACAACCAGGAACTTACTGCAAAGGCATTGCTGGATCAGTCGAATTACCAGGCAACAGCGACTGCAAATTCTCCCATACTGCAGGAACTATCCCTTTATGGTGTCAATCCAAACATGGGTTGGGTATCCTGGATCCACGATCCGCTGACTTTTGACCTGACCGGATACCAGGAATACGATTTCGCCAATGATTTTCCTGAGATCACCGGGAAGGATTTTGTGCTGGCTGCAGATATCACATGGAACACCGAATATGGTTCTTCCGGTTGTGGTTTTGTCTTTCGATCTGACGGAGACAAGGAAGAACCCAACCAGTACATGGTGATGATCACCCGCTTTGCAGAAGGGTCGCTGGCATACAGTGCTCTGAGTGACGGGATGCTGGTGAATACCAAGAATTATTATCCAAAAACCTTCGATGATGCATTCAGGTGGGAAAATGATGCCACCAACCGGCTGGTCGTGGTTGCCCGCCAGGAGATGCTGACCTTCTACACGAACGGGGTGAAGATCGGTGAGATCGACATCCTGAACCCACCACCGGAATCCGTTCCCCAGGCAAGAATTCCGACCCTGCCAGCCAATGCGACCCAGGCGCAGCGTGAACAATACGAGCAGCAGCTGCGTCAATACAGTGCATCCTATGGACTCCTGCAGGGAAATCTTCTCACCGCCCAGCAGAATTACAACCAGTATGCCCCTGCTTATTTCTATGACGGATTTCTTTCATTCATGGCATTTACACAATCTGGGCATACCGAATGCACCTTTAATAATGCCTGGCTGTTCACGATCGATACACCACCGACAGCAACACCCAATCTAACCTGGACAACGACCATAACACCAACGCCTACACGAACATATATTCCCACGAAAACCCTTACGAAAACAGAAGGGCCGGATGATACTCCTACACGGACGCCAACTCCTTCGAACACATTTACGCCTTCGAATACACCAATGCCTTCCAATACACCACTACCTCCCACCGATACGGATACACCTATACCTCCCACCGATACGGACACGCCTATTCCACCGACGGATCCTCCAACAGAAGTTCCAACGGGTTGAAATTACATACCATTATTTATTTGAATTTTAAGGATATATGAAATTAATCAGGTGTTGTTGATGAAGAAACCTGCATGGTCAAAATTCAACAGGATATTTTGGTTGATCCTACCCTTCATTTTGAGTTCCTGCGGGATATTCGGCTCTGGTTCCACTGCAACTCCTACATCAACTGAAACCAGTTTGCCTACTGTCACGCTGACTCATACAGTGACTGCCACAAACACACCAACATTAACTTTCACCCCGACATTCACCATTACACCCCACGTCATCACGGGACCCACAACCGATCCCAGTTCATCCTGTGTGCCGAGCGGTGAGATAACATGCAGGGATATCACGGTACCAATCGGTGGTGGAATTGTTTGCACCACTTCGATATGCACCGATTCGTGCAACAACGTCGTCAGCACGACCAACAAAGGCTGCCAATAATTGATCCTTAAGAACCCAAAGAAGGGAAGTCCGAGAAAAAGCTTCCCTTCTAAATGCAGTATTGGTTAAAATGTCTAACAGGGATGATCAGTTATTGATCAAGGAACATGGTGATATTTTTTGACCATTCCCCTGACCGCCAGATCGGTCAACCAGGGAAAATGCCAATTGATCCACACAATTGGCTGCATCCAGTAAGGAATGATCACGGATCGGCGCGGGTGCCTGGCTAGGTTTACCACCTTGCGGGCGACATATGCAGAGGTCATGCGGATGAATTCCGGTGTTTTAACCTCGCGCTTGAATTCT
>DATEUN010000062.1:0-2793 GCA_035283125.1 Anaerolineales bacterium | reverse complement strand
AAAGAATAAGATCCCTTTCCAAAGAGAGATTTTAGAGGGCGGGACCACCGACGCCAAAGCGATCCAGGTTTCCCGGAGTGGTGTTCCGGCAGGATGTATCTCCATCCCCTGCAGGTATGTTCATTCACCTTCCGAAATGGTGGATATCGACGATGTCGAAAATGCTACCAGGCTTCTGAGTTCCCTAATGGAAGGTCCGATCGAGCTATAACTAACCAACGAGGGTGTGGGTTTAAACCAATACCCACACCCCCCATAAAACGATCATCACAATCCCCAAACCGAACCTGAGAACTATTGCCCAACCACAACCAACAGCCAGCCCTGAAGTGGCGTTAATGGCATCGCGCCAGTTCTTCCGTCTGATCCACTCAGCGATAAATAATGCCAGAATTGCTCCTAAAAACCCTCCAATTATCGGAATGATGAATGTCCCAACGATCCCAAATAATATCGCCAGGATAATGGATAACCAGGAAGCTCCTTGCTTATGTGCCTGTTTTCCCATGACGACATTATCTAGCAGTGAACCTGTGATCATGATCACAGTCAGGATCGAGAATATCAACCAAGCCGGGAATTCAAATCCGGTAATGATTCCATAAGCAAGTGCACCAACCCATATCACAACCAGCCCCGGAAAGATTGGAATTAATAATCCCAGCAAACCAACCAGCATGGTAAGGAGAATGACAATGTTGAGAATGGTTTCAGAGAGATTCACTCGACATTTCCCCCTTCTGATTTAATGACTTCCAAGCCACCCATCCAGGGGCGCAAAACTTCTGGAACCACAACTGATCCATCTTCCTGTTGATAATTTTCGAGCACCGCGATCAACGTGCGCGGCATACCCAATCCTGAACCATTGAGTGTATGCATGAATTGGGTCTTACCCCCATCGGTCGGGCGGTATTTCATATTGGCACGTCTCGCCTGGAAATCGCCATCATTTGAGACTGATGAAACTTCCAGCCATTCATCACAACCCGGAGCCCAGACCTCCAGGTCATAGGTCATCTTGGCGCCAAAACCAAGATCCCCTGTACAGAGCTGCTTTACCCGGTAGGAAAAACCTAATTGAGCGCAAGTTTCTTCGGCATCCCTGCGCATTTTCTCCAATTTGGCATCCGAATCTTCAGGTTTGCAGTAAATATACATTTCAACCTTGTCAAATTGGTGTCCTCGTTTTATCCCGCGAACATCCCTGCCGGCGCTCATTTTTTCCCTCCGGAAACATGGCGTATAGGCTGTATATTGCAATGGTAATTTTTCTTCAGGGATAATATCGTCCATATGGATCCCTGTAAGCGGTACTTCTGCGGTGGGAACCATCCAAAGATCTTCCTCGTGGTCGTGGTAAAGGTTATCCCTGAATTTCGGAAGTTGACCGGAACCGAACATCGTTTGTTCCTTGACCATGAAAGGGGTGTATTTCTCCGTGTACCCCTGACGCTGGTGAAGATCCAGCATCCAGGAAATCAGGGCTCGCTGCAAACGGGCACCTGCACCACTTAATACGTAAAAACGTGAACCTGTTATTTTGACACCCTGATCAAAATTAATTATTCCAAGATCAGGTCCGATCTCCCAATGTGGTTTTGGGTCAAAATTAAATTCAGGGATGGATCCAATTGTCTCAAGAACGATGTTCTCATCCTCATTCAATCCATATGGTGTTCTCGGATCAGGAATGTTGGGTAATTCAGAGGTCAAATTCATCAGTGCTGCCTCAACATCCCTCAACTGGTTATCAATATCGGATATCTTATCTCCCACCAGTTTCATTTCATCAATTTTTCCATGCCTTGATGTTGGATCCTTGGATTGACCGATTTCTCGCGATACAACATTGCGTTCAGCTTTCAGTACTTCAACTTCAGATAAAAGGTCACGCCTACTCCTGTCCAGCTCAAGTATTGAATCGACAAGGTTGACTTCCAATTGCCGGTCAGATAATGCCTTGCGTACGATCTCTGCCTGCTCCCGAATCAATTTAATGTCCAACATATTTGCACCTCCAAAAATTTAACGATATACGCCCCTCATCCTGCAGGACGAAGGGGCGTTCGTGGTGCCACCTGCTTTCATCGATCCCAATACTGAATCCTGGATCAACCTTGTTTTTGCGTTAACGGGCATACCCGGCTTTCTTACGATCACCTTGATCCCTGCGAAAGCAACGTCCCTGATGGTGGGAACTGGATCGGAAATTTCGGTACCACCTGATGCCTCACACCCACCGGCATTTCTCTGAAAGGGATCCCGTAAAGTATTCTCCAGGTTCGTTTTAATTTTGAGAATTATACCAAATAATTATTTTGTTTCCCTGAATTTTTTTCTCCAACTTATCAATCTTTGTTTCCCATGAACTCCTGAGAAGTTGCAAACCCAGGCTCATTAATTCCTTCCCGTCTTATCACTTTCCAAACAGTGATCAACAATATCTTGATATCCAACCCAATAGACCAGTTATCTACATACCAGACATCCATTTGAAATTTATCCTGCCAGGTAAGGGTATTTCTTCCGTTAACCTGTGCCCATCCAGTGATACCTGGTAAAACATTATGGCGCCGGGCTTGTTCTGGCGAGTAACGATCCAGGTACTGCATCAATAATGGTCTTGGACCAACCAGGCTCATTTCCCCTCTTAAGACATTGAAAAGTTCGGGGAGTTCATCTAGGCTGTAGTTTCTTAAGAATTTCCCAAACCTGGTCAACCTCTCGTTATCTGGCAAAAGCTCACCTTTATCATTACGCCGATCTGCCATTGACCGGAATTTTAACAAG
>DATEUN010000061.1:0-7167 GCA_035283125.1 Anaerolineales bacterium | reverse complement strand
CTTCTGCATCAGGTCCTGTCGTAAGGCTGACATCTCCAAGATGACAACTAAGGCAGATGGTTCTCTCATCCATCCGCAATAATGCCGAATCACCTGCCTGTGAACGTCCCACCGCTTCCAGGTTGGAAGCATCCCCTCCTGAATCGACCACTGCAGAGGTACCGTGAGCGACATGGCATACAAGACAGCTTCTTCCAAGAGAAGAAGCATCCTGGGCTGCGAAGGTACCATCGGATGAATTACGAAGCACATCTCCTGAATCGTGGCGATACTGGTGAGCTGAATCTCCACTACCGCGTATATCTGTCCAACCAGTTAATCTGCCAGAATTGTCATAAACTGGAAGACAATTGGCAGGGTCTTTCGAATTGTTGCCATTCCTGTTTGGTTTGACAGTCGGTAAGAGGGTGGCTCCGGATTGACGAGGAACCCCAGGGGTTCCGCAGTACTGACTTTCATCATTCCTGGCAAAGAGGTTGCGATTATTGAAATAATTGTCATGGCATTGGGCACAAAAATACGAGATATTGACCGCTGCCTCAACGTAATTGAAGCTGTCCAGTCGATATGTGTTGTCCGTAGTGCCGGTACTGTAATCACCAAATGCCTGGCTGCCTTTAATTCCAATGGTGTACCATTCACTGGTTGGATAATTATCCGGTATCAACCACCCGGAAAGGGAGGGAACCTGTAAATTTAATGGAAATGATCCACCACTCCAATTCACATTCACCCTGGATGATGTGAAACCTTCGGAGTCAAGCGGCTGCCAGCGAAGCAGCCGGTAAGTGGAGGATAGCAAAGCAGATCCGGACTGAGATGTAACATCCCAACCGGAGTTCCCATGCGGGTTATGACAGGAGATGCATTTCAGGTTCATTCCTACAGCAGGAGAATTCTGTGCTCCTGAACCCCAGACATTCAATGCATTTCCAAGATCATGAGATGAAGTAATCGGTCTGGAAACAGCATTGTATGTGGAATCAAATGCGGCTTTTCCTGTCCACTCAGTAGCCATTAGCGTATTGGTGAAACCGCCGCTCAGTAAGCTGCCAAATGAATCTCCCTGGAGATCCTGAGGTGACCCAACAGCCATGTAAACACCATCTACTACATTCGTACCGGCACCGGTTCCATTATGGCACACAAGGCATAAGTCATCCGGATCCGGTGCATTCTGACCTGTGTAAGCAGGTTCTGACGACTGCAGACGATGACAAATACTGCAGGTATTTGTATTAGATGATAAATCACCATGGGGTCCATTATCTGCATGGACTTCACCCGATGGCATCATCAATCCAAAGGCCAATCCAATTGACAGCAGAATAATGATCTTTTTCAAAACAGAGCTCTTTTTCATCCAAAATGATTCCGATTTCCTAATTCTTAAAACCGTCATGATATCCCTACCTGATCCTGTCGATTTAATCCCATCACGGTTAATTCTGCCATATCGAAACACGATCATTTCCAGTATCAGTGATATAGATTCTCCCATTCAGATCGATTGCTATATCTGTTGGAAAATTAAAAGATGCATCCTGAAACCCAAAATTCCCGAAATTGAAAAGGAATTGAGGGGTATCCCCGGATAAATCGTACACCCTGATCACCTGCCCAACTGTGTCCACGACATACAGGTGATCATTGTCATCGATCCATAGACCACGGGGAATGTTCAGTGAATGTTCCGTTGAGCCATATCCAAAGAAACTAATATACTGGCGGTCCTGCGACCAGGTTGAAATGCGTCCATTGTTCCCATCTGAAATGTAGTAATCGCCAGAGACGTCCCTTACCACACTGTTTGGGAAGGAAAACTGATCAGGCTGGGATCCTTGCGAGCCAAATGCGAGGATTGATGGCTGCCAGTTTGCCAGATCATTGTGAAATGACTCTCCGGAAAATACCAAGACCTGGTGCAATCCGCCAACAAGGTTCGTCACCAGTAAATTTCCTTCAAGATCGAATCGGAGTCCCAATGGGTTCCAATCCGATCGATCTGGTCCAGGAATCACCTGTTGTTCCCCATTACCGGGTTGATAGATCACAGCCCCGTTAAGACGATCGTAATAAAAGGTGCTGTTTGCGACCGGAATGGATCCTGTTTTCAATTCAATCCACCTGCTGATGGTCATATCCCTGGAAATAATAGCGTCGATGAAGTTGCCATCAGCATCAAATACGTCAATCACTGCAGCATACAAGTCGCTGATAAATATTTTTCCTTCCTGAGATACAGCAATGTAAGATAATATCCGATCTGAACTTCCAGTACCTGGAGGTGAAAAACTGAGAAGGAGATCACCTTCCTGATCAAATACCTTAACCAATCTCTCACCACGGCTTTCGGTGACATATATCCTGCTACCGTCAGGCGAGATTGCCACCCCAAATGATCCGTTCAAGTCTTCAAAGGAACCAATAAAAGACGGTTGATCAATTTCCTGTGTATTCTGCGCCAATGGAAATTGAACACCAAGCGATGATTCTTTTTTGATCAAAGAACGGTTAGCCTGATAACCAAAAAAAATTAAAAGCAAAACTATGCCAATCAAAGAAATTATTGATATAAGTTTTTTTCTGCCTGATTCATTCATTGATTGGTCTTTTTTCTTATTATTATTCATCCCTGTCCCGAGACTTTTCCTGTGTACACCTTAATAAACTAGCAACATAAGCTTAAGGCAGCGTTTCAAATGAATGAACCTATCCTATAAATCGACAAGAACATTTCATTCTTCTGCCTGATCAATTAAGTTTAAGGATTATCAACCACTCCGCCTGGGTGGCATTTCAGGCAGGTAATATCCTGGTGGCAGGTATAACAGACCTGCTCGCCCACCTTCCTGTATTCATCATCATGAGTAAAAAGCATATCTGCAGGATGGTTGAGGTTATGGCATGCTCCATTGTTGCAGAATCCCTGTCCATGGCAAAGGTAGCAGTCCTGGATCTCATCCTGTGTAATTGAACCGTGCGTGATGGTCCAGCTGTAATCCTTGTGAGACTCCGGGGCAGAGCCAACGATAACAGGGGCTTCAAACAATAATTCACTTCCCCGACCGGTTATCGGTACTGTATGACACAGGTTACATTCAGATGTAACTGTTTCCGTTTCGCTTCCCGTAGAAAGTTCGAGATCAGCAACCAATTGATCATTATGACAACGGAAACAACCCAGGGAGGGGGTGTGGCGTTCATTGTTCGGATTGGTTGTCCAGTCGGTTTTCATTTCAGGGAAAGTCACCTGGGAATAGATTGTCTTGAGAGTTTCCACTGCTTCCGCAACCAGGAATGAATCCACATTTTCCAACGATGGATTGGATGCGACTTTACCGTTGGTCGTATTGGAATATTCACTCAGAAGTCCATCGAATGCCGCATTGGCATCATCAATGCTGTCGTAGCTGGCGCTCATCAGTTCCACAGCGCGATTGCGGATATTTGGAATCTGGCGGGATATCAAACCCGCGGCAATAGCCTGATCGACTGCCTGGTCAGGGTAAGGAATGTAATGTGCTGTACGATTGTGACAATCGATACAGTCCATAAGACGCAACTGACCGGCAGCTTCAGCTTCCTGTTTGAATTTGGTCAGGTCTGCGCCAGTCAGTTCAGGTGAATAAAAATCCTTCATGGAACCATCATCCTGTCTAACACCAACCCAAGCCATATCCTGTCGCTGCGGATCTGTAGCGATGTAATAAACTTCGCTGCTGACATGCCAATGGATCCCCTGTGTAATTTTGGCATCAGCCAGAAGACTACCCTGGTTTCCACCCATTTTTAGAATCAACGTGGTTTCTATGGGTGTATTATCAGCATCGTTATCATAGTGCTGGATAATCTTGACGATATTATCCTTGAAGGTTGTAGGTGAATGGCAGGTTTCGCAAGTTTCACGAGCCGGGCGCAAGTTATAAACCGGACTCAATATAGGCCGATGAAACGTATCAAATATGGTGGCATAAACCTGGCGCAAACCATCGATCTTCGAGCGGACAAAAAATGAAGCACCGGGTCCAATATGGCACTGGGCACAATCCACGTTGGCATGTGGGCTCTGTAAATAACGAATGTATTGCGGATCCATAACATGACAGGTTGTACCGCAAAATTGTGAACTCTCCGTATAATCATAGGCTTTGATACCACCAATCAAAAGTCCGACAAGAACAACCAATACTCCAAGCGACGACAAGGCAAGGATCAAGCGATGTTCCTTCTTTGATAGATCAATGGTCAGCTTGAGCCAACGTTTTCTTGTTCCACGTTTTTTGAAAAGTCCCATTTTTTTATCCTTCGTTTGGTTTGCCCACAATCAGTACTGATATACCTACCTAATTGAAAAACAATGATAGCAGGTTTCCACTATCAGTGATGGGCGGCAATATTATAACCGCAAAAATTAATATTGCATTAAGGTTAATGCGGTCGATTCCTGGAGACCGTGATCAAATAACAATGAATTGCGAAGCAGCAGCATCCACCATCCAGACCAGCAATCCATCTTTTGGGTTGATTCTTTGCGCCGGCCAGCGGGATTCATCTCTGCCACCCTTGGTGGTCGAAACAAAGGCTTCGGCTTGATCTGCTCCATTAACCATTATTACAACTTGTCGGGCCAGATTGATCAATTTGGGAGATATCGCAATTCGATCAGCCAGTTTTCCCATTGCCGGGTACTGGATAGAATAGACCATATCCTGCACAGGAAGTTCAATATTGGATCCTGGAAAAAGGGATGCCACCTGTCCAAAAGATCCCAGTTGAAGGAGAACCCAATCGAAAATAGGCCAATCCCTCCCTTGAACAAATAACTGCAGGTCATCGCAATAACTTTTGATTGCTTCCTCCCTTTTGAGCTCCCCCTTGATTCGATGGATATTTCCAGCTGGAATGGTTACATGTTTCAACCAATACTGCCAAGCCAGAGAATAATTACTGTCTGCGTGAGTTGGTGGAAGACATTTTTCATCACACCAGAAGATATGAATTTTTTCCCAGGGAATATATTCTTTATAGGGAGAACTGCCCAAGGTTCCATACAAATAGGGGGTTATTTCATTTCCGCTGCTCAACGCCACCAAAAACTGTCCCCGATCACGGATGGCTTCATTTACTGCAGCAGAAAAATAGATGGTTGCAGCTTTTATCAAGGATTCCTGGTCCGGAAGGATCAAAGTCTTGGATTTACTCATACAGCAGTCACAACCAGCAGCCTTATTTTCCCAGGCGTTCTCTTTCTTCTTCCACCAAGCTATCATCCAATTTTTTGAATAAAGCTGCCGGTTGTTGAAGTATTGTTCCAGGTTCAAGAGTCAGAGGTTTCCAATTCAATCCTGAGTGTTCCCCCCGATATCCAAGAACAATATGATCGCCCAAAGTATCCGAAACATTCTCCCGATACTGATCACCAAAAAGGGGGTGGGAATACCCAAGGTATTGATGTAACCTTTCAGAAGTGAATGGAAGGAATGGTGAGAACAGGATCTTCAAGGAATTTATTGCCTGTAATGCAGTATAAACAGATTTGGCTGCCAAATACTTATCTGATTTTATTTCAAACCAGGGAGCGCAAACATCCAGGTATTTATTCACTTCACTGGATAAGCGCAAGGTCTCCTGCAGTGCTGACCGTATGTGAACAGCTTCCAATTCCCTGCCAACACTATCGAAACCGGCATTTATGGTTTCGATAAGTTCACAATCAACCGGACGGAGTTCCCCGGGATCCGGTACTACCCCTTCCCAATGTTTATACGCAAAAGAAAGGATACGATTGGCGAGATTACCCCAATTTGCGACCAATTCATTGTTGTTGCGGGAGACAAACTCAGCCCAATCCCAGTCACTGTCCTTGTTTTCCGGCATATTAATTGTCAGGTAAAAACGGAGGGCATCCGCATCGTACCGAGTAATGGCATCCCGACACCAGACCGCCCAATTCCTTGAGCCGCTGATCTTGCGGCTTTCAAGATTCATGAATTGATTGGCGGGTATATCATACGGTAACGTGAGCGCCAATTCCTCACTCGCAAAAATATGAAGGAATCTATCTCCAGCGCCCATCAATTGTGCCGGCCAGAGAGATGTATGGAAAAAAATATTATCCTTTCCAATGAAATAGTATTGTTTTGCAGAAGGATCCAGCCACCAATCCCGCCAGCTTTCCTTATTTTCTGACAACCAGCTCCACTCAATTGCAGCAGAAAGGTAACCAATTACAGCTTCAAACCAAACATAAAGGCATTTTCCATCCCAGCCTTCAACGGGAACAGGGATCCCCCAGTCCAAATCACGTGTAATTGGTCGCGGCAGGAGACCTTCAGATTCGATCTTACCCAATGATTCACCGAGGACCGTATCGCGCATATGGGGAGCACGTTCCCGCAAGAATTCCTTTACTTTTGGTTCCAACTTGGAGAGATCCAGGTAAAAATGGTCGGTTTCACGTAATTCCAAGATTCCATCACCGGTCTTTGCATGGGGATCGACCAATTTTTCAGGTTCCAGGACATTTCCACATTGGTCGCATTGGTCTGAGCGGGCATTTTCATAACCGCAAATATAACAAGTCCCTTCAACATAACGATCCGGAAGGAATTTCATCGCTCCTGGAGAAAACCACTGCAGTGATCTTTTCTTGAACATGAAACCATTTTCTTTCAACGCCAGGAAAATGGATTGGGCAACCTTGAAATGGTTTTCGGTATGCGTGGAGGTGAAAAGATCGTAGGTGATGCCATAGGCTGTAAAAACATCCAGGAATGTATCGTGGAACTTCTTGTAAACTTCTTCAACTGGTTTCTTTTCAGCATCCGCCCTGATACTGACCGGTGTCCCGTGTGAATCTGTCCCGGAAACCATTAAAACGCGATCTCCTTTCAAGCGGTGATAGCGGGCAATAATATCACCCGGCAAATGGGATCCTGTGAGATTTCCGACATGGATCTCAGCATTGGCATAAGGCCAGGCAATAGCAATTAAGATGTTTTCAGGCATGTGTCTTCTCTTTATTCGAGGTATTGTCAAATCATAACATAGATGGATATGAGCTGTTAAATTTCAATACCCAAATATCAGGTTAATTAATTTATATCTTGTTTGTCAAGGAGGAGAAACTACAGGTATTCTTTAAGCTGCCTTGCTCTAAGAGGG
>DATEUN010000060.1:0-68002 GCA_035283125.1 Anaerolineales bacterium | reverse complement strand
GTTACCAGGTCTGTGAAGAAAATATAATCTTGTTATCATGACGAATAGGATTTATTCAAGCCTTAAGCGTTTGATCTATCCAGTAGGATCGGTTTTAACTACTGTTTATTTGATTAATGCTGGAACATCAGATGGCTCTTCGACCAAGTCCATCCCAATAATTTGTACTTTTATAACGATTGTTATATTGTTGATAAAAGTTCCAGCCAGTAGTAATTCTTCCGCTGAAAAAGGTAATTCCGATGAAGAATAGGAAAAATTCTTGTACCATGATGGCTGAAATTATTGGGAATGATGTTGAGCGACCTGTAAGGAGTATTATCAATGGTTACCAGACTGAAAAACGCTACCGGGAAAATGGTGGATTCGACCAGGATGGTTTATTAATTATTGAATCTGGTGAAAAGAGAAAGGATCTTATTATAGGAAGTCTTCCAAAAGCACTGAAGAATAATGAATTGGAAATTTATTATCAACCGATCGTTTCTTTGTGCTCGAACCGGTTGGTTTGTTTTGAAGCTCTTGTCCGCTGGAACCATCCGCAACTGGGATTGATCTATCCAGGTAAGTTTATTCCTTATGCAGAGGAATTTGGATTGATAAAGGAAATTGGTTCGTGGGTAATTAGAGACTCCTGCAGGCAGTTGAAAAAATGGCAAAAAGATTTTCCTGACCACAAACATCTTTTAGTTTCAGTAAATGTTTCTCCGAAACAGCTTGAAGACCAGGATCTGGTGAAAGTGGTAAAAAGAACTTTGAGAGAAAATGATTCACCGCAAGGATCATTGATCCTGGAAATTACAGAATCTTCTTATATCAAAAACACGAAGAGAGCAGCAAAGATCATTAATGCTTTAAAATCTATGGGTGTCAAGATTTTTCTCGATGATTTCGGTGTGGGATATTCTTACTTGAATGGTATTGGAAATTTTCCTTTTGATAGTATCAAGCTGGATCGAAAATTTGTCTGGAAGATGCTGAAGAATAAAAATGATCTTCATATTATTCAAAAGATATTTGAGCAGGGGTTAAAATTAGATACAGAGATCGTGGCTGAAGGGATCGAAACCTCGGATCAAAGAAATTTGTTGAAAGAGATGAACTGCAAACTTGGACAGGGATTCTTCTTTTCGAAACCGTTGAGGATAAATGCGGTTGAACAGATGCTGGCAGGAGTTGTTAGTTGATCCAAAACCAACCTGTTCTATGTGAGTAAGTAGGTGTGAAATGAAACTGGTGATTGATGTAAGTTATTACAATGACTTAAGTCCGGCACAATGGGACTTGTTGCATAACGTATTGGATGGAGTGATCATCCGATTAAGTTATGGTCTCTCCCAGGACAGCATGGCGCAAAAACATATCGATTCTGCCAGGCGGGTGGGGTTACCTTACGCAGGTTACCATTGGGTTGACCCGACAAGGGAATTAAACAGTCAGGTGAATTTCTACCGAACAGTGGTTGATAAATATCATCCTGCATCCATGTTCAATGATTTTGAGCAATACTGGTCAGATTGGGCGGCTTACATGCGTCAGGATCTGGCAACTGCTTATGAATCCAGGTTCACACCGGAGCAGCTGAATTCTTATTATTCACAATTCAGTGATGCAACCACCAGCAAGGTATCCATTCCCGTTGGAAGTTATTCTGCCGATTGGTTTATCGACAAATATTCACCTTCGATGGGTAATTGGGTCACTAAGAAGAATTATTGGGAAGCCAGGTACTTTCGCTATTATGATAACGCCTGGTGGACTTCAAGACAGAAAGAATTAGGCAAAGATTTTGAGATCACACATGTGAAAGAACTTGCCAGGCAAGCCCAGATTGTCAAAGGAATAGGTCGTCAGTTTGAAAGTTACATCGAAATTAAAGGGTTGAGCGCCAATATTGGTTATCACCTTGATTGGAATGTTTTCAATGACGAAGGTTTTTACCGTATGTTTGCCGTTGAACCAGGTAGAATTTCAGAACCAGCTCCGGTATCGCAGGATACATTTGTGGTAGTTTCCAAGGAGGTAGGTGACCAGGCATTAAGGTTGCGCTCAGCTCCCAATACAACCGCTGCAGTGGTCGCAGGTGAGACAGCAGGTACCAGGCTCAAGATTTTGGGTGATCCCAAATTGGCATTACCTAAAGTTGGTGTGATCGATCAGTGGGTGAATGTCGAAGACCCTCAAGCTCGCCAGGGATATGTGGCAGCCTGGTTTGTGGATCTCGTACCTTTGGAGAATCCTCCTTCACCGGAACCCGTGGTCGGAGAACCGGGAACATCAAAAGAGTTATATGTTGCTGTGGCGCCAAGTGTGGGAACCTTGGGATTGCGGTTGCGTAGTGAACCAGAATTCAATGGACCAACTATCAAAGGATTGTCAGTTGGCACCAGGTTGAAAGTCCTTGATGATATAGAAGAAGCAGAACCTAAAATCGGTGCGATTGCGAATTGGCTGAATGTTTCTGATCCTTCTGGATTGGTCGGTTATGTTGCCGCCTGGTATGTCGAAAAGATCGAAGAACCTGTGGAAGCTCCTGAAACCGAACCACCGGAAGAAGATACCTCACCGTCATTGATCAAACAGGATTATAAGGTGGTCGCTTCTGCGCTATGGGTTCGTGATAAACCGGATGGTAACAAGATTGGTTACTTATGGAAAGATGAAGTGATAACAGTAACTGAGATTGCAGATAAATGGGCTTATTTTGATAAAGGCTGGGTATTTATGGCTTATCTCGTCCCTGCATAACCTGCTGCGAACAAGGCAGGTTGCCCGCCTGTATGCCAGAACAGAACCCTGTCTGATTTCTTAAAATATCCTTTTCTGATCAGGTCGATCATACCCCCTGCTGCCCGCCCGGTGTAAACCGGGTCTAATAATAATCCTTCCGATTCAGCAAATAGTTTGATTGCATTTCTTTCCAGGTCTGTCAAAATACCATATCCTGGTTTGCAATATTCAGAATTGACCAGGATATCCTCGGATCTGAAAATCACTTTTTCATTTTCCAATGCAAAGGTGTCAGAGGCAAGATTGGCAACGACCTCTTTCAGGATTTCTTCGGATTCGTCGATGCTGATTCCCAGAATTTTTCCGCTATACTGATAAGCTTGGGCTCCGCTGGTCAATCCAGCCTGGGTACCTCCAGAGGAAGATGCAACAACGATCCAATCCATCGGCGTTTCCTGTAATAGGAATTCCTGCATTGCATAATGGTATCCCAGCGCACCTGTCGGATTTGAACCACCATAAGGGACAAGGTATGGCGCTTGATGTTCCGACATCAACCCCTCATAAGTAACCTGCAGGATCCTATCCCTGTCTTTTTTATCAGCTACCCAATGGATTCTTGCACCGAATAATTCGTCTAAAAGAATATTAGCGCTTGGATAAGATGGCTTTTCACCGGTCAGGATCAGGTCGCACATCAATCCAAACTTTGCTGCTGCTGCAGCTGTTTGCCGGCAGTGATTGGATTGTACCGCTCCAGCAGTCACCAGGGTCTTGGCGCCTTTGGAAACGGCATCTCCGAGCAGGAATTCCAGCTTCCTCGTTTTGTTCCCGCCAAATGCCAGGCCGGTTAAATCGTCACGTTTAATGAACAATTTCGGACCGGTTAGCATCTTGGTTAATCTGGGCATTTCTTCTATTGGTGTGGGTAAATGTGCGAATCGAATTCTGGGTTTCATTTTTAATAATCCCTTGAATCATCCAATTGGTTATTCCATGGAAATCGACCTTCTGGTTTGTGCTTTTCCTCGCCTCCGCATTATGGATAGCACTTTGGGAATAATCTGAGTATATAGCTTGTACATGATTGGATTGGCAGGGTAATCCCACGCTCCAATGGTTTGAACCAAAGATGCTCCCAATCCTTTTTTGAAACGATAAACACCCCACATAGGATCCTTTTCATCCAGTTCATCAGGTGCACCCCAGAGATCATAGCTTTTACAGCCGAGGGACTTTGAGAGTCTGATTGCCTCCCATTGCAGCAGGTGATTGGGCATCTTTTCCCTGTGAACATCCGAGGACATACCGTACAAGTAGTAAGCGATGTTGGAAAAGAAAAAAACCAGGATCGCTGCCACAGGTTTCCCTTCATATTCTGCAATGAGAGGAATGGCTGATGGCGTGTTTTTTTCAGGTTTATTGGACATGAACATTTTCCAAAGGGTCATGTAGTATCCTTTTTCCCTTATGATGAAACCATCCCGCATTGAAGTTTCAGCGTACAGGTTATATAAAAGGTCAAGGTCCTCAACTTTACCCTTTCTTACCAAAATGCCTTTCCTGGCTGCCAGGTTTATGTTGTATCGGGTTTTCTGTTTGCAGTTGGCAAGGATCTGGTCTTCATCCCTATCTAGATGGATGATGGCAGTGTTCCTGAACTGAACTTGGTCTTGTGAAAAATTCCATCCTCGTTCTATTAATTCCTTGCGCGAATTAATTCCGGGTAAGAAATCAACCATTTCTTGGGTGTCGTCCGGATCACCTCCAACCTTGATTCCCGCGTCGATCTTTAAGAAAATGGCACCCTGTTTCTTTGCGTATACCTGGAGATCGCCAAGAACTTTATTCCGAAGTTCCTGGTCTGACCAATCCATTAATGGTCCTCTTGGAGAATACAGGATATTGAGCCTTGAAGAAAATCCTCTGATGGGGATCTTTTTTTTCAAAATCATCGCGGCTGCTTTAATTCGTCTAGGATCATCCTTGCCAGTTGTATCGTCTTCCCAAATCAATGCCTCAGGCTCCCATCCATATTTTGCTTTGAATTGAGACCATTCCCAAGTCTGTAGGATATGGGAATGAGGTAATTCGGAAATGGAACGGTTCCATTCAGCAGGAGATCCCTTGAATTGTTTCATCCTGGGGCTGCCTTGAACCGAGAGTAAATTTCATATAAGGAATAAAGGAATGGTTTGTATACTTTATCCTGGCTCTGAACACTTCTTCTGATATCTCCACCAAAACCACGCTTGAACCGGTACACTCCCCATAAACCCTTGGTTTGCTCGGTAAACTCATTCTCCAGTTTCTCATAAGGTTCATCTGGAATGCCCCACAGGTCATATTGGATACACCCGCGGGCTTTTGCCCTCCGAATTGACTCCCATTGAAGAAGGTATGCTGGCATCCTATTTCTCTCCATGTTTGAAGAGGCACCATATACATACCATGCTCGTGTGCCCTTGTAAAAGATCATCACAGCTGCCAGTGGTTTATTTTCATATTTGGCAACCAACAACTCGCACAAATTAATTGGATTGAATAATTGGTGAATTCGTTGGTAGTATGGTAGAGAATGAACATCAAACTCATCTCGCCCGCCTGTGACCTTGCTCATCTGGTGGAATGTGGAAATATCATCCCATGTCTCTATTGTGACACCTTTCCTGGCAGCCAGTCGGATGTTGTATCTCGTTTTCTGTTTCATTTCACTTAGAAGGGTTTCCTCGTCTTTCCTGAGATCGATCAGGATTGTATTGGGGGGTTGGATATTATCTTTCCTAACTTTAAAACCTGGAGTTATTTCTTTCAGAGAACCTTGAGTCTCTTCGAATTCATCCGGTTCAACCTTGAGAAAAATGGCATTTTTCTTTTCACATGCCTGGTCGACCATCTCCCAAAAACCAGCAGATGTTTTCCCTAATGGACCTTTTGGTATGTAAGCGATGGTATGACCAAGGGGTAGTTTTCGAAACAGGATCTGCGCGCCTGCAGTTCCCTCAATGAATCTTGCCGGTTCCCATCCGAATGACGATTTTAATTCACCCCATTGTGCCGTTTGCAGGAAATGTGCATTTGGATATTGCGTTGTGAACTCTTCCCACTCTTGAGAAGCTATTTCTGCCATTGTATTACTTAAACTACTGAAGTGATGTCTGGTGAAGACATCACCCTCACGTTTGAACTGGGAATGGTTGAGTCCAGAAGATCCAGGATTGCTGAGGTGTTTCCGGTTGTTGCCAGTTTTTCCAATTCCATGATCGTAGTTGTAAGCGCTCCATTAACCAGGTCTTCTTCTTCAGCCAGGCGGTAGATCTCCGAATGATCCGTTGGTTGATAATGGATACCTTCTTCCCAAAGATCTTCATTCAATTTTTCGCCTGGTCGGATCCCGGTGTATGTGATCTCTATATCTTTTCCGGGTTCAAGACCGGAAAGACGGATCAAGTCCTCCGCCAGGTCCAGGATTCGAACAGGTTTACCCATATTCAATAAAAAGACTTCCCCGCCTTTTCCCATTGCTGAAGCTTGCAATACGAGGTGAACAGCTTCAGGAATTGTCATGAAGTATCGTGTCATTTCAGGGTGGGTAATGGTTACAGGTCCACCTTTGGCGATCTGGTTCTTAAAAAGCGGTACTACACTTCCCCTGCTTCCCAGCACATTCCCGAAACGCACGATGGAATACGCGTGTTTTGTTTTATTGGCAGCATCCAGTACGATCATCTCTGCCATTCGCTTGGTGGCACCCATAACACTGATGGGACGGATGGCTTTGTCAGTGGAGATCATGACCAGGCGTTGAACGTCATTCTCCAGGCATGTTTTTACTACATTCTGGGTTCCAATTATGTTGTTGCTGATGGCATCCTCAATATTGGTTTCCATCATGGGTACGTGCTTGTGTGCAGCTGCATGAAAAACTGCTTCTGGTTTGAAGGACTGGAAAACATTCCGCATTCTTGGAAGATCACGGATATCCGCAATGATTGGTTTCATAATCATGGTCGGATGTTCAGAGATCAGCTCAAGCATTGTCTCAAAAATGGAATTCTCACCATGCCCGAGAATTGCCAACTCAGCGGGTTCCCAAAGGGAGATCTGCCTGCATAATTCGCGGCCGATCGATCCACCCGCGCCTGTGATCAGGATCCTTTTTCCTTTGAGTGTATTTCCTACCAATTCTGAATCCATTCTTGTGGGTTGTCGCCGGAGGAGGTCTGTGATATCAACTTCTCGAAGTCTGGTTACACTGACTTTTCCACCGATCAATTCAAATATCCCTGGCATTGTGCGGAAAGCGACATCCTTAAGTCTGCAAATGTCAGATATTTGCCTGACAAGGTTTCCTCCAGCGCTGGGAATGGCTATTATGACCTCATCAACCCGGCGGATATTAAGGATCCTTCCCAGGTCAGAAAGTTTACCCACCACTTTCACTCCATAGATCTGTTGTTTCTGTTTGCTTGGGTCATCATCCAGGTAACCTACAGGTTCCAGGTTTAGTTGGGGATTCTTCTGCATTTCACGTACGACCAACGCGCCTGCGTCACCGGCTCCGATCACCAATACATTCTTGGTGGATCCTTTTGTGGATTCTCCGTAAGCTGATGGACGGTTTTCAGTAAAAAGCCGCAAGGCGAAACGAAAACCTCCAATGGCGATAACGGAAAGTAGCCAATCTATGATGAATATTGACCTTGGAAGCCCGGGACTGATCAATCCGGAGGAGTAAAATATGATGGTTACAACTGTCATGACAGCGGACGCAATGGTAACTGTGTACGTAATAAGAATAAGTTCCCTGGTGCTGGCGTATGCCCAAATTCGACGGTACAACCCAAAGAAATAGTAGACGATCGGTTTTACGACCAGGCTTATCCCAATCATCCAATATGCGACGGGTAAATAAAAGAAGAATACCAACCCTTCAAATCGTATCGCGAACGAGAGAAGGATGGTGGCAGCAGTTATGATCAGGTCAGCAGCAAATACAAAACGATTGCTGATTCGAATCTTGGGTCTTATAGACATGTACGCATCCAATTCATGGTTAGAGATAATCCCTTCGATATTGAAGTCTGCGGAGTGAATCCTAGTATTTCCTTTGCTAGGTTGGGGTCACCAGAGGATCGATAGATATCCCCTTGCCTTGATGGTGCAAACAATGGTTCCAGGGAGGTCTTCGTTATTTCCTGGAGCGAGTCAACCAGGTTTAATACACTAATTTCTTCACCCGTACAGATATTGATTACCATACCAGGAGCTTTTTCACTTTCAGCAGCGAGCAGGTTCGCCCGAACGATATCTTCAACATAGACCAGGTCACGAGTCTGGTTTCCGTCTCCGAAGATCGTTATGGGTTTATTGTTCAGGATTTGTCGGATGAAAATTGGAACAGCAGCTGCATAATCCGATTCGGGAGATTGCCTTGGTCCGTACACGTTGAAATACCTTAATGCCACGACTTCCATCCCGAATGCGGCTGTGTACATACCTGCGTATATCTCACATATCACTTTGGATGCAGCATAAGGAGATAGAGGATGAACAGGCGTTTTTTCAGATGTTGGAAGTTGATCCGTATCCCCGTAGACTGCAGCACTGGACGCCATCACGACGCGCCTTACTCCAGCATTCCGGGCTTCCTCCAGCAGGAGTTCAGTTCCATGAACATTCACATCCAGGCATTCTGAAGGTTCCAATAAGGAAAGCGGATTGGAAACAAATGCCGCTTCATGAAAAATGACATCAACATTTTCAACAGCTTCCCGTACCACCTGGATATCTCGAATATCACCCTTTCGTATTTCCAGGTCCCCTTTCAATCCAGCTAGGTTTTCTTCTTTTCCAGTGGAAAAATTATCCAGGATTCTGACATGATGCCGGTTGTTCAATAGATGGTGGGTGAGATGCGATCCGATGAATCCAGCCCCACCTGTAACAAGATAGTTGGTCAACTTATCTGCCTTTGAACCGTAGAACCTGTCCAACCGTGCGAAGAAGGATGGTCAGATCCATGTACAGGTTGCGATGTTTCAAATAATAAAGATCATATTCTAATTTGATGGCCATCTCTTCAACGGTGGCATAATAACTGTAATTCACCTGTGCCCATCCTGTAATTCCAGGTTTGACCAGCAATCTTGCCCTGTAAAACGGGATCTGCTTTTGAAATTCAGATATCCATTCTGGACGCTCAGATCGAGGTCCAACCATGCTCATGACTCCCTGCAGTACATTCAGGAATTGAGGGAGTTCGTCGATGTGTGTTCTCCTCAGGAACATACCGATCTTCGTGATTCTTGTATCTTTCTCCTGTGTCAATTGAACCTGGCCATCTTTTTCAGCATCCTGGTACATGGTTCGGAATTTGAGCATCCGGTAAGGTTTTCCGCTCTTCCCCGATCGGATTTGGACATACGTGATCGGTGATCCGCTGTCAATGAGGATCAATAAAGCAATGAATGGATAAAAGAATAGAAAAACCATGGTTCCAATAAAACCACCGATGATATCGAGGATGCGTTTTCCCAGTTCATAGAATTTGCTCACCCTGGCTTCATCCACGAAAGATCGAATGATCCAATCCGCTTCCAGGTGATGTATGGGGACACGACCCAGCAGCTCCTCGTAAGTGGCTGGCATTTGTGTGATTTCAAGCCCGATTTCCTGGGCATCCAGGATTGCCTGGAATGTTTCCCCGCTCATCTGTCCTGATATTGCGATCACCATTTCAGAGATCTCATATTTATTAATGATACTTAACAAGAGATCGCTGTTGCTTAGAACCGGAAGATTCTCAATGATCTGACCTTGTTTGGTCGGATCATCATCAATAAAGCCAACCAGCTTGAATGGTTTTTGGAGCATGAGGTCATATGCCTTGGCGAGCGTTTTTCCGGTAACTCCTGCTCCCAGGATTGCCACCCTTCTTATAACTGACGGAGCATTAAAGATCTTGATATAGATCCATCGCCAGCACAGGGTGAGGATTGTTGAATTGATCAGGAAGATTCCAACCCCGATTCTGGGTAAGGATCCTTTGGGAGATACCAGGTAAATAATGGCATAGATCAATAATCCGCCTATACCAGTAGTCAGGATCCCTCGCAGTGTCCCCGGCCAATTATTGGCGTTATGAACGTCATAGAGGTCGAGCATCAGTACCAACCAGGCTATTGGCAGGAGATAAAACCATAGAGGTACTCGTTGTTGTAGGAAATCCAGCGAAAACTGCAGCCATTCATCTGGTTGAGTTCCCCAAATATAAAGAGCAAGGAAGAATGCCAGTACTGCAATGAGAAAATCCCCAAATAATAGGATCGTTCTCTGTTCTCCAGGTCTGAATCGCCATTTGGATGATTTTAATGATGATTTGTCTTGTTCAAACATCTCGAAGGTTAAACCTTGCCTTCCATTATTTAATGAATAGTCCTTTAATCATACTCCATAAAAATCCTGTCCCCCAGGAGAAATGCATGGTTAAGATTGCAAACGGTATACCAAAAAAATATGTTGGTTTTCTCGCCTTCAGGCTGATTATCAAACCTGATAAAAAGATGGTGATCAGGTAGAAGAGTATTTCCACAGCAGGGACCAACCAGAACCAATCCAGGAAAAACGACAATATGGAGGAAATGATCAAACTAGCAACAAACAACGGTGGAAGAGCCTGTCTCCAGCGGATGGTCTTTGGGTAAGACTGAAGCATTTTCCACTTCCAATAACCATATCGCCAATATTGCTTTGCAAGCTCGGAAAAGGTGGAACGTGCGAAATAAGTCGATCGAATGCGTGGATCTAACCAGATCTTCCCGCCATTCAGGATGATCCTTGAATTAAATTCGTAATCCTCATTGGTGAGTAAAGTCTCATTAAAAAAACCTACCAATGCAAGGACTTCTCGCTTGAAGGCTCCAAACGGAACTGTTTCAACAAAGCCTGGTTTGTTCGCATGTCGATAAAGAGCGTCTCCCACGGCAATAGGCAAGGTTGCTGCTTTGGCTATTGCTGATGCCACCCACGTATCATCTCCCGGTTGAATTTCCCAAATTCCACCAACATTATCAGCCAACCCGTCTTCCAGGATTTCCACGCAGCGTTCAATATAATCATTATGGGGATATGAATGAGCGTCCATTCTTACAATGATCTCACCATGTGATGCTTGGATTCCCAGGTTGATTGCAGATGGAATTATTCGTTTCGGGTTGCTGATAATGGTGATCTTAAGATCATTGTGTTCCCTGAAAAATTCCTGGATGATCGCAATTGTTCCATCGTTGGAACCACCATCTGCTACGATGATCTCCATCAAATTTAATGGATAGGTCTGCGACCTTAAGGATTCCATAAGAGATTTGATCCTTTTCTCTTCATTAAAGCATGGGATTATTACGGAAACAAGTTTCATGATTGTTTGGGAAAAGTTAATGTTGGAATTTGATATCTTGTTGGATTATTACCTGGTTGAGAACCAGCACCTAAATCGGTAACCTTACAGTGAATATACTTCCTTCTCCTGGTTTGCTGGAAACTTTAATTTTACCATTATGTGCTTGAATGATCTCTGAAGCGATTGCCAATCCAAGACCAGTTCCGTGTTCCTTTCCTCCTTTCCTGGAAGGATCTCCCTGGAAAAACCTTTCAAACACATGTGGAAGATCTGTTTCCAATATACCTTTTCCGTTGTCCTTGAAGATGATCTCTATTTCATCGTTATTTAATTTACTTTCCAGTAATATGCTTCCTCCTGGTGGAGTGAATTTTATGGCGTTATCAAGCAGGTTTGAAAAGACTTGGTGGAGCCTTTCAGAGTCTCCAACGATCGAAGGGAGCTTTGCTGGTTTGTATATTAATTTCACTTTGTTTTTCTCGATCAAAGGCTGGAATTTCTCAAGCAGATCGGATAAGATTTCCTCCAGGTTTACCGGAATTCTTTTAATTTCAGCAGTACCAGCATCCAATCTGGCTAGGTCAAGCAGATCGATTACCATTTGATGCATGCGGTCAGATTCACTCAATATCACATCAGCTGCACGATCTCTTGACTCTAATGTATCTGCTGTCCCATCTTTCAATGCCTGCGCAAACCCCTGGATCGAGGTGAGGGGAGTTTTTAATTCGTGGGAAACGTTGGCAACAAATTCTCGTTGAGATTTCTGGCTTGCCTGTACTCTATCAGTCATCTTGTTGAAAGCCCTGGTGAGGTCTTGGACTTCTCGTGGTCCTTCCAATGGAAGGATTTTATTCCCACGTTCAGGAAAATCATTGGCAGAGACAACAATTCTTTGCAGAGGTTTCGCTATCCAGCGTGAAAGAAGGAATGCTAAAAGCAATGACAATAATACAGCGGTGACACCTGCAATGGCAAAAGGTGGGATTATTTCATCCCGCAGGATTGCCAACAATTCGACTTTTGGGCGTAATACTGCCAATTCTACCCACCTCTGGTTGGAGATCTTCTTGATGACAACCAACCAGGCTGTGTTATCGGCATCACGAACCACCGGGTATAAACGGAAAGACTTCAGTGATGAAGGGGGAAACGGTGATTGCACACCTTCCCCGCTGTCTATCAGGATATTCTTCTGGTCATCGAAGATGACAATGCGAACCTCGTTTTCCTGGGCAAATTCAACCAGCCTGGCTTTGGTGGTTTCCACATTTCCTCGCACCCAGCTTGGTCCAACAGCCAGAAGGGTAGCTTCCACTTCGCGTAGGTGATTAATTGCCTTCCGGTATTCAATGGGATTCCGAATCAGGTAGAGGATCAATACCGAAGCAATAATGAACAGGTTCGACCCGATCACCAGGGCATAACTTAACCATACCCGTGAACGCAGGGAAGAGAACATCAGGGTACCATCCTGTATCCAATCCCTGTTACCGTCTCGATCTTAATATTGCTTCCAGCCAGGATCTTTCGCAGGTGGGCTATGTGGACATCCACAGTCCGGGTTTGTCCAAAAAAATCAATACCCCAGGCATATTCCAACAGTTGTTCTCTTGAGAGAACACGCCCCAGGTTTTCTGCCAATGTCTCGAGAAGGTTGAACTGCTGAGTTCGGAGGGATACCTCCTTGTCATCGATTGTTACTTTGCGTCTATCCCTATCGATTATTAGAGTATCAATATGTATTGGTCTTCGGTCTGTTTCAACTGCTCTTTCAGAACGTCTGAGAATGGCTTTGGTTCGGGCGACCAGTTCGCGCGGATTAAATGGCTTCGTGACATAATCGTCTGCACCCAATTCCAAACCGATGATCTTATCGATATCATCATCTCTTGCAGTCAGCATCATGATGGCAGTATGGTTATCCTTTGCCCTGATCTTTCGGCATACTTCGTATCCATCCAGTACAGGGAGCATCAGGTCTAATATGACCATGTTGGGATGAAAACGATCATAAAGTATCATGGCTGCTTCACCATCTGAAGCGGATTCAAGAATAAAACCTTCTCGGTCCAGGTACAATTTCAGCAGGTTAAGAATGGCAGGTTCATCATCTACAAGCAATATTCGATCGTTTGTCATTTTCAGCTTTGAGGTATGTGTTCAGTCTATCAGGATGGCGGTTGTTTCTATCTCAACCAAAGCATTTTTTGGAAGGCAGGCAACGGCAACAGTGGAACGGGCAGGGGAGTTCATTGGAAAGAATTCTGCATAAACTGCGTTCATTTTAGAAAAATCATTCATATCCTGGAGAAATACAGTGGTCTTAACAACTTGCTCCAGGTTCGATCCTGATGCTTCCAGGACATGTTTTAAATTGGTCAGAACTTGCCTTGTTTGTGCCTCGATGCCACCTTCCACAAATTCACCACTTGCTGGATCAATACCAATTTGACCGCTGGTAAATACCATTGAATCGGTTTTTATGGCTAATGAATAAGGTCCAAGTGCAGCTGGGACTTTTTCTGATTTGATGACATTTCTTACCATGAGTTCTCCTGAGAAATGAAATTGAAATCGTGATCTTCCTGCAGAAACAGGATTTTGATCTTCATTAATGATTTTAAGCGAATTAAATGGTTCGGTCAAATATGATGGTATCTGGTGGAGAGCCGGTCATAAGGTCCGCTCGCAAAACCAACAAGGACATGGGCAATGAAATCCATGTCCTTGTTGTCAGATCATTTTTGGATTTCTATGGATTCGTATTACCAGCAGGTCGATTTGCTACTCTGAATGCACGCAGTGCATCTCTCAACAAGCGGAATGGATCTCTCATGGCATCTCTTGTCTCTCTCAATACATCACTCAGGGATTCAACAGATTTTACTGCTTCAGGACGATCCAGTACTTGCCCATCGGTATCAAACCCGCTATGAGTGCTGATGATGATTTCCCCTTCCTGGTGGATTACCATGGCATCTGCATTTGCCTGCTTGAAAACATCCAGGGCTGCTTGGATCGAACTTACATCCTTGCCATTTTGAACAGCTGTATCAAGTCTCTCCTGTATCCGGGTGGTAAAAACTTCAACCTTTTCCAACCTGTTTCCTTGCCGTTCATACTGATTTTGCAATCGTTTCCATATCCAGACTAACGGTCGTCGTACCCTTGCGGAATCAACAGGTGGTACCTGGTCAAAAACAATTCCCGCTGCATGAACATTCATCGTGGGAACACACGCAATTGTCAGCACAGCCAGGACAAGGATCAGACTGATTTTGGTGAAGGTTTTCTTTAGGGTGTTCATATAACTCTCCTTTGAACTGATATTTGATTAATTGCATTCTATTCCAGAGAGGTTATGTGAGTGTGATCTGTTTGTAAACGATTGTAAATTCGTTATCCCACAATTAAAAACCTTTTTTTGGAGAATTGAGGGAAATTTGATTCTGAATTAGTATTTTGAAAAATAGTTGAAAAGGTGCTAAAAGGCAGTCAGCTTGACAATCTCTTCTACTCCGTGTAAAATCACATCCGCTCAAAGCACGACAGTTCTGGAAATATTTTGAATATTTATTATCAGAAATTAATTTTGCCGAGATAGCTCAGTTGGTAGAGCATGCGACTGAAAATCGCAGTGTCGTCAGTTCGATTCTGTCTCTCGGCACTCCCGCTCAGCGGGTTAAGATTTGCGGGTGTAGTTCAGTGGTAGAACGTCTCCTTGCCAAGGAGAAGGTCGTGGGTTCGAATCCCATCGCCCGCTTTCGATTGAGTTTGGCTGATGGATCAAGTAGGCTGCAATCGACGATTTAAAGTTCAAGGCGTCGTGGCCAAGTGGGAAGGCAAGGGTCTGCAAAACCCTGATCACGGGTTCAAATCCCGTCGACGCCTCAATAATGAAGTTCCCGTTATTCAACGGGAACTTTTCTCTTTTATGAAATTGTTCTTGAGGATCTGATTTTGTAATACCCTACCAAACCCCCAACAATGATGATGGCAGTCATGATATGCATCGCTGCAAGAATTAATTTGGTTTGGAATCCAGTTTCTGGCAGGCTGAAAGGTCCACCGAAGGAAACAAGCAAAGCTGTAAGACTTACGGATAGGAAAGAGGGCATAACGCTCTTTGGTGCGAATTTTGTTAAGAACGCAAATAAAATAATGGCAAGTATCGAAGGGATGATGGTGGCCACCACAACCAGCAAAACAGGCATGGGTTCCTTGACGGGGGAGTATTCAGAAATTGGAATGATAAAATTCTCACCAAATGCATGTGCAAGGTTGAAGATCAGCAGGTTGACTGCCGTGGCTGTACAGGTGATCAAAAAACCTGAGAAAAGTAAACCTGAAGGGTATTTAACTTTCATACAAGTTAAAACAGGACTTAGATCTCACGATCTATGATGAACCTCGCCATGTTTTCAAGAGCTTGTTTTTCCTCCCCCTCAGGCATAAAATCCAAATGCTGGATGGCATGGTCAACCAGTTTTGTGGCGTCATTAAGGGCATCTTTTGTAGATCCACTTTCCCGAATTGACTGTACCAGGCTGGTCAAATCTTCCCGATGGTTGGGAAATGATCCATTCAACAAATAAGCAACCCTTTCATCACCGGGATATTTTTCAATAAAATATAACGTGGGTAATGTAATTAACCCCTGGAGAAGATCAGAACCTACTGGTTTTCCAACAGCTTCCTGGTCTCCAGTAAAGTCCAGGATATCATCCACAATTTGGAAAGCCATGCCGATGTTTCGTCCGAATTTGAGCATATTTTCAACTACAGCCTCTTCAACCGGGCTGATCATGGCAGCAGCTCTTGAAGACATTTCGAATAGCGATGCAGTTTTGGCATAGATGCGCTTATCGTAATCTTCCCTGCTGGCTATGCCGCGGCTTGAAAACAACTGGGTTAATTCTCCGTTTACGATCACAGCCAGGGTTTCCGCGAATAATTTCATCAGGGGCAGGCAGTCAGTGCTGGCTGCCAGTTTGGCTGCACGTGCAAATATAAAATCACCAGTTAATACTGTTGCAGCTGGTGACCAGTGGGAGTTCAGGGTTGGGTTGCCTCGGCGAAGCAGTGATCCATCGATCAGATCATCATGGACAAGTGTGGCAGTGTGCAGCATTTCTACTGCTGCTGCCAGTGTGATCAATTTTTCCTGTTCAGCTCCAAGCATCTTTCCCGTCAACAATACCAACGCAGGGCGGATGCGTTTTCCACCTGCAGCGATCAAATGGTTGAGCGCTATGACTAACTCTGGGTGTCGGTCTTTGGATTGGGAACGCATTAATTCTTCCACTTCGATGATGGAAGATTTGATGGGTAAGTTAAAAGAAATCGAATTCAACGTTTCACCATTCAAATAATTTCATAGCATTGACATTGGTTATCGCTGCCACCTCTGCCAGGCTTGTTTCATATAATTCTGCAATTTTCTCAGCAATGAATCTGATATTGCTGGGTTCATTACGCTTCCCGCGATTCGGATGCGGGGCTAAAAATGGTGCATCAGTTTCCAGGAGCAGATGCTCTAGTTCTATTTTCCTTATCGTATCCTGGCGTTCCCTTGCACTTTTAAATGTAATTGGTCCAGTTACGCCAATGAAGAAACCAAGAGAAATGGCTTCCAATGCGTATTCCAGGTTACCACTGAACGAGTGTATCACACCTGGACGGGAAGATAGCACGTGATTCGTTTGATCCAGGTAGGATTTCCACTTTCCTAAAATATCCAGCAGGTCATCAAAGCAAGGACCTTGCGTTAAATCCTGCTGTTCTCTTACATGAAGAACAACAGGAAGTCCAAGTTCTGCTGCCATTTCCAACTGCATCAACAACACTTGTTTCTGCAAAGGATGGGGAGCAGCATCCCAATAATAATCCAATCCGATCTCACCAATGGCAACAATTCTTTTTTGGTTTATGTCTAGTTCATTCAAGTGGTTTCGATAGAGATTTTCCAATTCTGATTGGCTTTCTTGTTGCCATTCAGAAGTGTCATTGGGTTGAAAACCAATGGCGGCAAAGATCATTGGATCTTCCCTGGCAAGTTGCAATGCTTGTTTGCTGGATGAAAGGTTGGTGCCAGGAACAAGTATCCGATTAATGCCATTACGCATTGCCCTTTCGATCACTTCTTCCCTGTCGTCATCAAAATTATTAAGGTCCAGGTGGCAGTGAGTATCTACCAGTTCAACAGAATCTCTAACTTCACTCAATTTTACTGTCACATTCGTAATAACCGGGTGAGACAATGGATGGGAGTTTTCTGAGGATCATTTTAATGTAAATTCATCCCATCGTTACCTTATTCCGGCGATCTTCAAGCCGTCTTGAAGGATGGCGTTAACCTTGTCGCCATGCATCGTTTCACAGTAAACCCGCATGATAGGTTCAGTACCGCTGAACCGAATTAACATCCAACCGCCATCTTCCAGACGAAATAAAAAACCATCAATTGTAACCAGCTCTGTTACTTTTAACCCCCCAATTTCCTTTGGGTTTGCATTCATGATGAACGCTTCTCTTTCCTTGCGATCACCTTTGAAAGGAGTGTCAATACGATCATAGTAATGTGGACCACCAACGCGATCGAAAAGCATTTTTAGAAGTTCCGAAGGGGTTTTGTTTTGTTTGACCATGAAATCAAGGAAATACAATCCAGCCAGGATTCCATCCCTTTCGGGAACATTCCCACGGAACGCATATCCGCCACTTTCTTCTCCACCTATCATTGCATTGGTTTCCATCATTTTTGGAGCTACGAATTTAAAACCTACTCCTGTTTCGTAAACCGGAACATCATATAGTTTCCCAAGTTTGTTCAACATGGTGGTTGTGGAAAGAGTTTTCACGATCGGGCCTCTCTGGCCTCGGATTTCTAGAAGGTAATAAGCCAGGAGACCAAATGCTTGCAGCTGGTTGATGAATTCGCCTTTCTCGTTTCCAAGACCGACTCTGTCAGCATCACCATCAAGGATTAGCAGGACATCTGCATGGTTCTTGATTGTGGCTTCCAATCCGACATCAATATTGGGGCGGATGGGCTCCGGTCTTTTCATTTCAGGAAAGGATGGATTCCTCGTGTCATGGATCTCAATGACCTTTGTTTTTCCACCAGCCAAAAGTTTTGTGCACCAGCCTGCACCATTTCCCCACATGGCATCTACCATGATGGTTAATCCTGCGGCTTTTATCGGTTCTAGGTCGATTAGTGTTTTAAGATGGGAAATATATTCAGGTGCAGCATCAAAGAAGACAATTCTTCCATCTTCCTTTGCTGTATATAAGGGAACTTTCTTGATTTCAAAATCATTATCAGGAATCAATGACTCGATCTTGGTCAAGCCATCAGGAGCAATCGCGCCGCCATTTTCATCTCTTACCTTGAAACCGTTATCACTCGGAGGGTTGTGGGATGCGGTAATATTGATCGCTCCAGCAGCTTTATGAGCAACTACTGCATACGATATCACCGGTGTCGGCGTGGCACCGTTTGTCAGGTGGACGAAAAATCCATTGGCGGCTAATACTTCTGCAGCAGCAGCTGCAAAATTTTCTGATGCAAATCGTTTATCGTAACCAATGATCACCGTAGATCCAGGTTTCCCTTTTTCCAGCAGGTAGGAGGCAAAACCCTGGGCACATCGCCTGACACTTGAGAAGGTGTAATCCTCCGCAATCACTCCCCGCCAACCATCTGTGCCAAACTTGATCTGTGGACCCATTTGTTCTCCTGCTATGAAAATTTACGCTTAAAACTTACCCCCTGCCTGGAAAATGCAGTTGGTTTTACAAGGCTAATATTATAACAGAGGTATCTGGTAGAAGTGATTAGCAGCGCGTCTTATTTTGTTACAAAATTCCCAGTATTAATCAGGAGATCCTTCTTTTAGCCAGGTGACCCAACTCTTCAAGGGCACGTTCTATCCGATACGACCAATCCGCAGCATTCAATCGGATGAAATGGTTAAATTGATTGGTGGGTGAGTAGATCGTCCCGGGTGTGATTGTAATGCCGGCTTTTAATGCATCTTTATATAATTCCAGGGAATCGATGCTTTCCGGCAATTGAACCCATTGCACAAATCCACCACTAGGTCGGGTGACACGTGTCTCATCTGGAAAATAATTGATGACTGCTTGAGACATCATTGCAACATTGGCAGCATATGCACGCCGTATCCGGCGAAGGTGGTGATCATATTTCCCGCTTTCCAAAAACCTGGCTATGACCATCTGTGGAAGTGATGATGTCGCCACACTGCTGGTGAATTTTAACCATTCGATCTCCTGGTAAAACCGGCCAGGAGCCACCCAGCCAACTCTAAATGCTGGGCTGATGTCCTTTGAAAATGAGGAGCATAGCAGGACCAACCCTTTCTTGTCGAATGACTTTGTGATGGAAGGCCGCGAATCAGTAAAATAAATTTCTCCTGAAATATCATTATCGATCAACGGTATCTCATGCTTTTCCAGGAGCGCAACCAGTTCTTTCTTTTTCTCCGTTGGGATCTTTCCGCCTAGTGGGTTATTAAAATTCGAACTGATTAAGACTGCTTTGATTGGATTATGTTCAATGGCGAATTGAAGAGCATCAAGCCCGATTCCCGTTCGGGGATCAGTGGGAATCTCCAGGGCTCTTAACTTATGAGTCTCCAGGCTTTGCAGGGTGCCAAAGAACATCGGTGCTTCTATGGCTACGATATCTCCTTGTTTGCAAGTCGCATATAGACAAAGATCAATCGATTCCGTGCATCCAGATGTGATGATGATCTCATTTGGAGAGAGCTGGCATCCATTTTGAACAGCTCGTTTTGCGATCTGCAGCCTTAACGATTCCAAACCTGGTGGGAGACAGTATTGATAGATCCCTTGCTCACCTTGTTTGATCAACGAGAGAAAGATCTTGTTGAGTTGATCAATGGGCATCAATTCCAGGTTTGGAATTGCCGCACCAAGCTGAACAAGCTTGGAATTCTGGGTATCTCTCAGGATCATCATGATCAGGTCGTGCAAACTTACCAGGCTTGGATCTTTACTGGGAGATGATATGTCTGGTTCAGGAAGATCGATCTCCACCTGTTTGGCAACATAATACCCACTTTGTGGACGTGATTCGATCAACCCTTGTTCTTCCAATCCCTGGTATGCCTGCAAGACAGTAGTGATACTAACTCCATTCTGCCGGCTCATTTGCCTGACAGAGGGGATTCGATCACCGGGCTGAAAAATTCCCGCGGAGATTGATTGACGAATCATTTTTGCCAGGTTCTCATAAAGAAATGTTGATCTTGCATTTTTGGCTGGGACTTTTCTCATGTCTTTCCTGCTTTAGAAATAAAGTACAGTTGAATACAAAAATGAAAATAACACTTAGAATAATTATAAACTGTTATGGTTACAATTTGCAATCAGTGCATCTGTACTTTATTTCAACAATGTTGGATAATATTGCCGAAAGATGCAATAAATTAAGGAAAAGCATGTGATTAAAAACCTGGGAACTAATGAGAAAAAGAAACTTCACCTGAATCAAAGTGAACTGCTTCAATTCAGGAAGTTTACGCCAGGTACAGAGCTGTCTTGTGAAAAAGGCATCCTCTGGATCACGCAATCCGGTGACCCAAGGGATTACCTCTTGACTCCAGGCAATAATATGGTCATCAAGAGAAATGGCTCAATCCTGGTGGAAGCTTTGTGTGATGTCGATTTCAAGGTAGAAGATCACGCAAAAGCCATACTTAACTAATCAGAAATTTCCTCCTCCCCTCGTGAGACGACGCACCTATCAAATGATTGGTGCGTCGTTGATTTAAGTAATGACAATGCGCCAGGCTTATTCGTTTTTATGTTTGTCATGTTCTTATTAATCACCGTGCTATAATCTCACAAAAAATAGGATAAACTCATGAAAAAAAATATTTATCTGGACTATGCTGCCACAACACCTGTTGATGAACGTGTTCTTCAAGCCATGCATCCTTATTTTTCAGAAGAATTCGGGAATCCTTCATCCATTCATGCTTATGGGCAAAAAGCTGAGAATGCAATTGAAACTGCCCGCGAGGTTGTTGCTGAAGTACTTCACTGCGAACCCGCCGAAGTGATCTTTACATCCTGTGGATCGGAATCTGACAATCTGGCAGTAAAAGGAGTCGGTTTTGCCAGGAAGTCGCGGGATGGTCGTAACCACATCATCACGAGTAAGGCCGAGCATCATGCAGTCAGCCTTACGGCTGATCAGATGAATAAACTTTTCGATTTTGATGTGACCTGGTTGAATCCGGATGAATTCGGCATGATTAACCCCCAGGTCGTAGCTGATTCCCTAACAGATGGAACTGCCCTCTGTTCAGTAATGCTGGCAAATAATGAAATTGGCACGATCAATCCCATTGGCAGGATTGCTGATATTTGTCGAAGGAAAAATGTACTGATGCACACTGATGCAGTTCAGGCTGCTGCATATCTCCCGGTTCACGTTGATGAGCTTGGTGTCGATCTTCTTTCTCTTGGTGGGCATAAATTCTATGGACCAAAAGGTGTGGGTGCCTTGTATGTTCGCAAGGGCACCCCTATCATACCCATCCAAACAGGAGGAGGACAGGAATTTGGTTTGCGGGCAGGTACGCAAAATGTCCCATACATTGTCGGGTTTGCCGAGGCTCTCCGCTTGACTGACCTGGAGAGAGAAAGACGTGCTGCCCATGTAAAACCCATTCGGGACCATATCATTGGAAATGTTCTTGAATCTATTCCTCGTTCCTTGTTAACTGGTCACCCTGCAGATCGTATGCCGAACCATTGTTCATTTGTCTTTGAAGGAGTGGATGGAAACCTTCTCCTTGCCATGCTGGATGCAGAAGGATTTTCCTGTTCTTCCGGTTCAGCCTGTAAAACTGGTAGCCCGGAACCCTCCGAGGTGATCCAGCTGTTGGGTCTCTCCCGTGATTGGAGCCTGGGTTCTTTACGCATCACCCTCGGCCAGGGGACCACTGTAGAGGATGTCGAGACATTTATTTCCCATCTGCCAGCAATGGTGGAAAAAGCCAGGAATCTTCAATGAAAAGAGTTGTGGTCGCTATGTCCGGGGGAGTGGACTCCTCGGTTGCGGCAGCTTTGTTGAAAGAGCAGGGATATGAGGTCCTTGGGATGATGTTGCGTCTTTGGTCAGAACCTGGCAAGGAAGACAGCAATCGTTGTTGTACACCGGATGCAATGGCGCTTGCCAGGCGGGTGGCAGCCCAGTTGGATATCCCGTTCTATGCTGTGGATGCACGTCAGCCATTTCGATCGACCGTCGTGCAATACTTCCTTGATGGATACGCTCTGGGTGTGACCCCGAATCCATGCCTTGTTTGCAACCGTGAGATCCGCTGGAAATTCCTCCTTGATCATGCCAAAGCAATGGGAGCAGACTATATGGCAACCGGACACTATGTGAAGCTTAGGGAGCAGTTTCCGGCTGGATTGGATTCTGGAACAAATTCGACCATGCAATTGTTGCGGGCTGATGACCGGAGTAAAGATCAATCCTATGTATTGCATGTTCTCAACCAGAATCAGTTGAGATCTGCCTTGTTTCCGATTGGGAATTACTCAAAGGACGAGATTCGCTCCATGGCAAAGGGATTTAGTTTGCCGTCTGCTTCCCGTCCTGACAGCCAGGATCTATGTTTCCTGGCAGGAGAGGACTACCGCAGGTTTATCAAGCGCAATGATCCTGAAAGTTTGGTGGCAGGTGAAATTAGATCGGTGGATGGAAGACTACTCGGCAGGCATTCAGGTTTGAGTCAATATACCATTGGGCAGCGAAAAGGTCTCGGTTTCTCGTCCTCCCAACCCATGTATGTATTGGACAAAATTGCAGAAACCAATACTCTTCTGGTTGGTTTTAAAGATGATCTCGGCAGGAATGAATTGACAGTGAAGAACCTGAATTGGATCAGCGAAACTCCACCACCGGAAACATTCTGGGCAGATGTCAAGATTCGCTATACAGCCAGGGAAACCCCTGCCGAAGTAACCAGGCTTCAGGATGGAACTTGCCAGGTTAGATTTGATGATCCACAGCGGGATATAACACCTGGCCAGGCAGCTGTTTTTTACCAGGATGATCTTGTCCTTGGTGGTGGCATCATCGTGTAAAATGGTGATTAGGACCGAGTTATTCGGAATATTAAGATTAGACCTGGTTCAGGTTATTCAGTGAAGGAGCATGGATGAACACCCCGATTCTTCTTTTGGGATTTGTGATTTCAACTTTGTATGGCGCTGCTTTTCATTACTGGAGAGGAGGCAGCCTGATGCGTTTGGTTCTATATTTGGTTCTTTCGTGGGTTGGATTCTGGATGGGTCATTTTGTTGGGGGAATGCTGAATTACACCTTCTGGTCGATCGGTATTCTTCATGCCGGTATGGCTACGATTGGATCGCTGGTTTTTCTTTTTGCTGGCTATTGGCTCAGCCTTGTTGGCGTTTAACAAGGATCATGATTGGGAGAAAGGGATGATGGACTGGTATGGTTGTATCGCTGGAGTGAGACCGATTTCTGGTCTGACCGATTCATTCAGGCATATCAGCCGCTTGTAGGTTTTCCCATTCTGATAATTTTTCGTCCATTTTTTTCTGAATATCTGAATACAGGTTTCCCCATTTTCGAACCAGGGCTGTATCGGCTGGTGGATTCTCAAGTTTTCCCCCGATCTCTGCCAATTCAAATTCCAGGTCTCTGATCGTATTTTCCAACTCCTGGATCTGTGCGGTCCGCCTTCTTTCTTCCTTGTTGTTTCTTATCGATGAACGATTCCGCTTGACCATTTTATTATAGTTGTTATCTGCTTGTTCCTGTTCTGCCTCCCGTAAAGCTGCCAGCCTTTCCCGTTCTTCTCTTCTGAGACTATATGTACCATTGAATACAGATAATGTAGATTCATCTATTTCAACTTCCCAGATTTGCGTTCCCAGGGCATCGATCAGGTAGCGGTCATGAGTGATCAGAAGGATAGTCCCTTTGTACTCCTGCAGCACATTTTCCAGGATCTCCTGGGAAATGATATCCAGATGATTGGTGGGTTCATCCAATAACAGGAGATTTGTTTCTTGTAGAGCAAGCTTGGCGAGAGCCAGACGGCCTCGTTCTCCACCCGATAAGACTTCCACCTTTTTGTAAACATCATCACCGGAGAAAAGATATCTTCCCAGGTAGTTACGTACATCATAAGGAAGCAACTTGGGGTCTACAGTTTGTATTTCCTGGATGAGTGTGTTCCCAGCAATTAATCCTTCATGAGCCTGTGCAAAATAACCGATCTGCAGGCTGGCTCCCATGATCACTTCTCCTGATAGGGGTTTTATTTGGCCCAAACAGGTCTTGAGAAAGGTTGTTTTTCCCGCACCATTGGGGCCGATCAAGGCTGCACATTCACCTCTGCGTAATTCAATATCTGGAGCTTTGAACAGAACTTTTCCCGGATACCCGACCACCAGGTCTTTTGTCCTGATCACCAGGTTTCCAGATCGCTGCCACGATTGCATGCGCAGGTGAAGTTTTGGAGGATGGTAGTCTGGTAAATGTAGGGCTCGTACCCTCTTCTCAGCCTCTTCCACTCCAAAAGGTGAAATGGAGGTTGTCACATCCCTGCTTACTTGTGACCATGATTTGTTGACGACCATTTCCATCCCAACCTGTTCAATTGCTTCAACAATTCTGGATAATCTCTTCAGCTTGCCTTTCGCTTGCAGGGTATTTTGCCCTGCGATATTCTTTTTTATGTATTCAACATCTTTTAGCAGTTTTTCTTTCTCTGATTGGAAGATCTCCTGCCTCCTCTCCCACCTATCAGCACGTTGAGATACATAATCTGAGTAATTACCTTTGTATGACTCTGTTCCAATGGCAGTCATTTCAAGGATCCCGTTGGCGACTTTATTGAGAAAGTAGCGATCATGGGAAACGATGACAGCAGCACCGTCCCATTGACTGAGATAACCTTCCAACCATTCCACCGCCGAAATATCCAGGTGGTTTGTCGGCTCATCTAAAAGCAGAACATCCGGATTTGATAGCAGAAGTTGAGCCAGGAAAGCACGAGTTCGTTGCCCTCCTGAAAGGTGTTCCACCTGCAAATGGAAATCCCTTCTTGAAAATCCCAACCCGGTCAACACCTGGTTAATTCGGGTTGTGTAGGTGTATCCTCCCAGCAGTTCAAATTCCTGCTGCAGATGACCATATTTATTCATGACCTGCTCAGTTTGAACCTGGGATGCCATCAGGTTCTCCAACCGATTAAGTTCATCCTGTCGGTCTTCAAGATATTTAAATACAGAATTACATGCTTCCCACACGGTACCTGTCATTTCGAATTCAGCTTCCTGTGCCAGGTATCCAATATTCAGATTTTTAGCTTTCAGTACTTTTCCGTCTGAAGGTTCTTCGATCCCTGCCAGGATTCGCAGCAAAGTGGTTTTTCCGATTCCATTTGGACCGACCAATGCCAGGCGGGAACCATGTGGCACTGCAAAATCCAGGCTCTTAAAGATATCGACAGGTCCATAAGACTTGGATAATTTGTTGGCAGTAATGAGGGACATGGCAGCTTACGAAGATAAACCCTGTAAGGCGATCCTTAATCGTTCTTCCACGATATCTGGGGCATCCTTGGGGATGGTCTGGATGGCGTGCTGAGCTTCAACTACACTGTAACCCAATGAAACCAACGCTGCCATGACTTCGGAGTCGCTATCAGAGAAGGCAGCGATTCGATCCATGCTGCTGGATGGTTTTAATCGATCCTTTAGGTACAGAATGATCTTTAATGCAGTCTTCTTACCCACGCCTGGTACCCGGTTGAGTATTTCATCCTGCTCATTAAAAACTGCAGCTTGGATGGTCTCGTTATCCAATGTTGAAAGCACCGAAAGTGCAGCTTTCGGACCAACACCGTCAACACTCAATAGCAGGGTGAACAGGTTCCTGTCTGCGATGGTATCAAACCCGTATAGCGTTAGCGCATCTTCGCGAACAGAGAGATGAGTCTGAAAAATGAAATCTTCACCAACTTTCACCCTGGTGAGTAAAGGTTGGGGTACAAAGACCCGAAAGCCTACTCCACCAACCTCAAGAATGATGGCATTGTCTTCAATCTGGATTATCTGCCCTCGTAATGTTGTGATCATAAATGTTTCTTTCCGGTCGATGTATTTCTAGTTGATATCAAGATGCCTTGTGTGCATGTGAGTGATAGCGACTGCCAGTGCATCTGCAGCATCATCTGGTTTTGGCACCTTATCGAGGTCCAATAAAACCTTCACCATCTCCTGAACTTGCTGTTTATCGGCATTACCATATCCGGTCACTGCTTGTTTGATTTCATTGGGTGTATATTCACCAACATCCAATCCTGCCTCAGCCAATGAAACCAGGATGACGCCTCGAGCCTGGCTGACAGTGATGGCGGTACGTACATTCTTTTGAAAAAATAACTTCTCCACCGCACTTCCTTTGGGGCGATGGAGAAGAATGATTTCACGCATTCTTTCGTGCAACATCAACAGGCGTTCCGCATCTGGAATTCCTGCAGGTGTCCGAATGGTTCCATACTCCACGGCTGTCAGTTTTCCTCCAGCTTCTTCTCTGACCAGTCCATAACCTGTTGTTGCTGTTCCAGGGTCAAGGCCGAGGATCAGGGTCATAATTATTCTTCCTCAAGCCTGGCCATCGCCTCATCAGTGAGTTTCAGATTGTGGTACACATTCTGCACATCATCCAGTTCTTCAATGGTTTCAATTGTCCTGTAAACCTGGATCGTTCTTTCAAGGTCGAGTTCAAGCTCCTGTTTTGGTACCATTCTAAGTCCTGCTTCTTCTGGTATCACCTTGACCTCACGTAACGATTTGTTGATGACATTAAAAGAGTCCACAGGACCGACGATCTCAACCATACCATCTTCTTCACTTACGTCATCAGCACCGTTCTCAACACCAAGTTCAAATGCCTTCTCGAAATCCAGCATGGATGATGGAAAATAAAAATATGCTTCCCTGTCAAACTGCCAACTGACAGCGCCGTTCTCCGCCATCGAACCGCCAGAACGTGTGAGTTGGTGTCGCAGTTCAGACACAGATCGATTTCTGTTATCTGTCAGGCATTCAATGATCAGGGCAACACCTTGAGGACCATATCCTTCATAGGTGATCTCTTCAATGGCTGCATCCTTATCCTCTCCACTGCCTCTTCTAATGGCTCGTTCAATGCTATCCTTGGGCATGTTTTGAGCTCTCGCTCTTTCAACTGCCAGTTGAAGTTGGAAATTGTTATTGGGGTCAGCGCCGCCTCTGGCAGCAATGGCAATTTCCCTGGCAAGCCTGGTGAAGGCTTGTCCTCTTTTTGCATCAGCTGCCCCTTTTTTTCGACGAATGGTAGCCCAATGGCTGTGTCCAGACATAGACTTTCTCCTTGTGATCCACTTGTGTGGAATTTCTCATTTCTTTACAGATTATAACCGTTGCGTTGAGGTCTTTACAAGGGGAAAATGACAGGCCTGTTCAAAAAGGCGTTAATCTGATAAACTTACTCTTGTTCGATCGATTAATCTCCCTCGGCCGCCTGGTCGAGGTTATTTTGTGTATAAGTGATGAATATGACGTTAACTACTAGAACAGACCTTCGTAATATTGCCATAATCGCGCATGTCGATCATGGTAAAACCACTCTTGTGGATGGATTGCTTCGCCAGTCCCACACTTTTCGTGACAACCAGATGGTTGCTGAACGGGTTATGGATTCCAATGATCTGGAACGTGAACGTGGAATAACCATCCTCGCCAAAAATACTGCCATATCGTTAATTGATCCCCGTACAAAACAGAAGGTCAAGATCAACATTGTGGACACTCCCGGACATGCTGATTTTGGTGGCGAAGTTGAAAGAATTATGAATATGGTCGATGGTGTTCTACTTTTGGTGGATGCAGCCGAAGGACCCATGCCGCAGACTCGCTTTGTTCTTAAAAAAGCACTTGAGAAGGGGCACAAGGCGATAGTCGTTATCAACAAGGTCGATCGCAAGGATGCCGAACCTTCCCGGGTACTTAATGAGACATTCGATCTCTTTATTGAACTGGGAGCAACAGAAGAGCAGGCAGATTTCCCGGTAGTCTATGCCAAGGCAACCACCAGCCAGGCAAGTTTGACCCCTCAATTGGGACCAGATTTACAGCCGCTTTTCAAGACCATCCTGGAAAATATTCCTGCACCTAAAGTGGATCTGGAAGCACCTTTTCAAATGTTGATCAGTACCCTTGGATATGATGATTATCGCGGTGTTACAGCACTCGGACGGATTTTTGCTGGAACGATTAAGGCTGGGCAGCCGATGACACGTATTAAAGTAGACGGGAAAATGTTGCCTGAGAATGCCCGGTACTTGTATGTTTTCAGGGGATTGGACAGGGTGGAAGTTGAAGAGGCAAGCGCAGGTGACATAATTGCACTGGCTGGGTTGGATGATATCTCGATCGGTGAGACGCTTGCAGATAAGGAATTTCCGGTTGCATTACCGCCAATTTTCGTTGAAGAGCCGACTGTCCGTATGACTTTTGGTGTAAATACTTCTCCTTTTTCAGGAAGGGAAGGTAAATGGGGCACATCCCGAAAATTGCGTGAACGATTGTTTGATGAATTACGCACCAATGTCTCACTGCGCGTAGCAGAAACAGAGACGACCGATACATTCCTGGTTTCTGGTCGTGGAGAGTTGCATCTCGCCATCCTTATTGAGACTATGCGGCGTGAGGGTTATGAATTCCAGGTATCCCGGCCAGAAGTGATCTTCCGTACGGCAGAAGATGGATCACTTCTTGAACCTTTCGAAGAGGTACATATTGATACCAGTCCTGAATCCGTTGGTGTCGTGGTTGAAATGCTTGGCGTTCGTCGGGGGATCATGAAAGACATGCAGGACAATGGTGATGGTAATGTCCGCATGACATATATAGTTCCCACCCGTGGCTTGTTGGGTTTCCGTTATCAATTCCTGACTGCCACAAGGGGGATGGGAGTTTTGAATACCGTTTTCCATGGATATGATGAAATGGTTGGATCGATCGCATCCCGCTCAAATGGTTCCTTGGTCTCATGGGAAACAGGAGTGACCACAACTTATGGCTTGAAAAATGCAGAAGAACGCGGTCAATTGTTCATTGCTGCCGGTCATGAAGTATACGAAGGAATGGTTGTTGGAGAATATACCCGCCCCGACGATCTAACCTTGAATGTTTGTAAAAAGAAGCACCTCACGAACATGCGCTCCTCGAACAAGGACATTGAAATACGTCTGACGCCTCCTCGAAACATGAGTCTTGATGAATCAATTGAGTACCTGGCTGATGATGAATTGCTTGAGGTTACACCCATATCATTCAGGATCAGGAAACGAATTCTCAATACTGAGGAACGTGGAAAAACAACCAAAAAAGCGAAAGAAGCATTATTGGCTTAATTAAATTGGATGGAAAATTTAATTTATTTTTCTACCAAATATATTAAGATGGATCACTTATTTTAAATTTGCAGCGACCCTGAGCAATTTCTCTCTTGCTTCCTCACCAACCTGTCTGAGTACATCATCTTTTCCCATATCACCTATTTGCAGCATCATCAAGGGATCGAGAATGCGGACAGTAGTAGTCCCTTCCTCATCGGATTCAATGGTGATGGTACAGGGTAAAAGCAAACCAGCTTCAGCATTGTGGGATAATACTTTGTGAGCCAGGGGAGGATTGCAGACTCCCAGGATCGCATATCTACGAAAATCTTCATTGATCTTCTCTTTGAAGGTTTTTCTTACATCGATCTGGGTAAGGATGCCAAAACCTTCTGATTTCAAGGCTTCAGCAAGAAGTTGAAAAGACTCCTCAAACTCATGGTTTAACTTTGATTCGAACCCGATATTATTTTTCATTTATCCTCCTGACGTAAATTTTATCTAAAATTTATGCAATAAAATTCTAAAACAAATCATGTATACTAAACCTCGTAGGTGGGTTCCTTTTTTCATAAATTGGATGGTGGATAATATTAAAAGTTGCAGCTTGACTTATTTTGATATTGGCAGGGATTAAGAGTCTCTAGAGTTTAAGATGTTGAATAATTCAAAAAAGTTGGTGCCTGTTGGTAAAACCCACTGTGAGTTGCATATAATGAGTTCTCGCTTTATTGGCTCTCTGGCATATGCTTCAAGTGTGGAAGATGCACGGGATTATGTTCGCACGATCCAGGGAGAATATCCTGATGCCAGTCATCATGTTCCCGCCTATATCATCGGTCATGACGTCACCCAGGTCACCCATTGCTCAGACGCGGGCGAACCATCAGGTTCCGCTGGTAGACCGATTCTTGCTGTGCTGCAGGGTAGTGGTTTGGGTGATGTAGTTGTGGTCGTTACCCGTTATTTTGGTGGAACAAAACTGGGTATTGGCGGGTTGGTCAGGGCTTATGGTGATACAGTCCGTAAACTTATCGCTGAAACAAAACGTGCCTGGAAAGTGAGTGCAATCACAATGAAAATTGAATTCGATTATCCTTTTGTGGATCGTGTAAGATCCCTGGTGGCATCCAATTCCGGTCAGATCCGATCTGAAGGATTCGAAGTAAAAGTGAATATGACAGCTATTCTCCCTCTTGAAACTAGGGAGAATTTCGAACACGGTCTTTCTGACTTGACAAGTGGAACAGCTGCAATAACCAAATTGGATGCTGTCGAATTATTGGTACCAATCGTCACTGGAAATTAATCTACTTGCCATTTAGAATTCATACTGTACACAAGTGCATTTAATTAATGGAGAAATTCAATTGACATCAAAAATAAAGGAACCATTTAATGGTTTTTCACATCTTACAGGAGCGATCTCAGCCTTTATAGCCGGGATCTTATTGCTGTTTGCCGCCTGGTCTGGTACTTCTCGTGTGATTTCTATGATGGTATACCTGACCAGCTTGGTCTCAATGTTCACAGCCAGTGCAGTTTATCATCTGGCTAATGTGAAACCACGCATCCAGGTGATCCTTAGGAAGCTTGACCATGCTGCAATTTTCCTGCTGATCGCCGGAACGTATACGCCCATTTGCGTTAACGCTTTTACCGGTTTTTGGAAATGGGGATTTCTTTCAATAATCTGGGGTATTGCCCTGTTGGGGATTGTCATCAAGGTGATCTACATTAACGCTCCCCGCTGGTTGGGTACATCACTTTATTTATTGATGGGATGGGCAAGTATCATTGCATTTCGACAGCTGGGCAGTCTGCCCATGAATTCACTGATCTGGCTCATCATCGGTGGCGTCATTTATTCCCTTGGTGCTGTCGTCTATGCCACCAGGATCTTTAACTTTGTTCCAGGAAAATTTGGTTTTCACGAGATCTGGCACCTTTTTGTAATTGGCGGTGCAGTCGCTCATTTCATTTCCATCACTTCCCTGGTAACCAGCCTGGGTTGATCTCGTCAATCCTCATGTAAATATTTCGTCATATCTGGCTTGTATGGAATAGTGCCCTTTTCCTGCCAGGTCATCGAATACTTTTTTCCATTTCCCCTTTGGATCTTCGACGATGCGGAAATCCAGGAAGGCATGATGCTGGTATGCTTTTAACCTGAGGAATAACCCTTTTGTGCTTAGCTCCTTGCTCGACCGAATATATTCCAAATTGCTTTCAAGGTCTCGAAAGATAACGAATTGCCTGGCGGAAACTTTGAGGTTCAAAACTTGCCCTAACGATTGCATGATGAAATCCCCGCTTGCCTTATTCCCATGGGCGAAAGCATTCCTGATCCATCCATTGGTTTTTGTAGCTTTGTTATTGAACACGATCAGAGCATAGCGATTGTCACCATTATTTCCACCGCTTTTCAGGCAGTTGGAGAACGCGATCACATTTTCATTAACTTTCCCATTATTTCTATTAAAGTCATACAGGATAAAATTTTTTACTCCAGCAAATAATTCCCTTTGCTTGAGAAGCGGAAGAATTATTTTTTTATGTGCAAGTAAAAGAGCCTTGTCGGGGACTTCATCCAGGAGGGCATTCTTATATTCCATCCCATATTTTTCATGGAATCCTTCGATCTGACCGTGTCCGAACATTGGCAATCCCGGCATGCTGGCAAGCAGTGTACTTACTCCCATGTATTTATCACCATTCCCAAATCCCTCGAAAGCTGGTTTCTCGTCTGGATTTGTCATGAAATTAACAAATCTTTTTAGGATCTGGGGATCATACTTCAACACATTTTTGATAAATTTGCGAAATTCTTCATTATCTTCACTTCTGAGCATGTGCATGAATGCCGAGTTATATGCCCTGTTGAAGCCAAGAGATCGAACGAAGTAACCTTCCATCAGCCAGAAAGCTTCAGCCAGAAGCAGGGTACCGGGAACTTCATCTGCCACCCGATCCACTACCTCACGCCAGAATTCCCTGGGCATTTTTTCCTTGAATGCTGCGGTTGTCATCCCGTGTTCATATCTCGAAGGGATGGCTCGTACATCTCCCGGCGAGGGGTACCAGAGGCGCTTGATGTGTTCATTTGCCAGGGTCATGGCAGCATCGAATCGAATGATCGGGAAAATTCTGGCAACTTCGATAATAACCTGGATCACAGCCTCTCTGACAGCAGGATTCAGGTAATCCAATTGGGCGGTGTCATTCCAGGGCATGGCTGTTCCATCATTCCCGTGGTAGATGAATCTGACATCACCACTTCTTCGATCGACTCGCATAAACACAACAGCCGCATCAGATCTATCATAATAATGATCTTCGATGAATATGCCTATGGAGTCATTTTGGGAAAGGTCCTCCCCTGTGAAAGTGTATTTAGGAAATGGGGGTTCTTCCAGGCTTAGGAAGCGATCCGGATGTTCGATCACCCAGTTTGAATCGATACCCATGTGGTTTGGAACCATATCTGCCGAGAGACGAATCCCTCGTTCCATGGCTCTATCCTTCAGATCAATTAATGCTTCCAATCCGCCCAGGTCTTTGGAGATCTGGTAGTTCATTAAACTGTATGCCGAGGCAACAGCATCCTTACTGCCCATTATTTGCTTGATTTTTTTGGAGGCGATACTCCGTTCCCATAACCCGATCAACCAAAGACCTGTGAATCCCGCCTCCGATATCCGATCCAATTCTTCATTTGGGACCTGGTCAAGGGTATGAATGGGCTTTCGGTAAAGGTTGGATAATTGGTCCAGCCATACGTAACAATTCTTGGCGAGCAAAACCAATTGTTTCATCCAGTTTTCATCATGACTGTAATGCTCATCTGTAGTTTTGTGTGTTTCTTGAGTCTTTTTCGAATTGATGAAATCTGATGTTTGCATGGTACCTCAATGCTGTTTTAAAAATAATTCTTACGGGTAAATCTCTCCATTATTATAGTATCCAAGCAGAAAAAAAGGAGAAAAAATTCCTCTTGACGAAAAATCATTTTCTATGTATAGTAGGCGTTGTAAGATGCCAGTAAGTTCACGTTGGATTTTGGAACGAATGCCTTGGCTCTTGGCCAGGGCTTTTTTGTTAAGAACGTCCGATGGAACTACGACATCAAAACCAATTTTTTCATTTGCTAGAAGGAGCAATCAAAAATGTCAGAACGTATCATCGGAACGGTCAAATGGTTCAATGGCACCAAGGGCTACGGCTTTATCGAACGAGAGAATGGCCCAGACGTGTTTGTCCATTACTCTTCCATCCAGGGTGAAGGTTTCCGCAACCTCACCGAAGGCCAGTCAGTTGAGTTCTCTGTCGAACAGGGAGCCAAAGGACCTCAGGCTGCTGAAGTTGTGATCCTCTAAGATTACTAACCTCAAAAATAAAACTCCGCTGAAAAATCAGCGGAGTTTTTAATTTTAAATGGTTGGATGTGCTCCTTAACATATTATAATCATCTGGCGAACTGTATTTCTTGAGAATACATTTGGTATAAAAGAAAATCGTTCAAATTACTTTCTGTTGGAGAAATTGATGACGATCACGATCAGTGGATCGAACCTGACAATTGAAAAACTGGTGCAAATTGCCCGTTTTGAAGAAAATGTGGAAATCCATCCAGAAGCATTGCAGCGGATCAAAGTTTGCAGGGCTATGGTGGAACAGAAGATCGATGCAAAAGAGATCATGTATGGTGTGAATACGGGAATTGGAGAATTCTCCGAAGTTGTTCTGGATGAACAACAGGTAAAGGAATTCCAACGCTACCTGATTTACAATCACGCAGCTGGGATTGGGGATCCTGTTCCAATAGAACAGGTTCGGGCTGCAATGGCAGGTCGAATAAATGTACATGCCCATGGAAATTCAGGCTGCCGCCCGGAGATAACACTGGCTTTGGTCGAAATGCTCAACAAGGGAGTCACTCCAGTTGTCTGCCAGAAGGGATCTGTTGGGGCTTCTGGCGACCTGGCTCCCATGTCGCAGATCGCCTTGCTCCTGATGGGGGAAGGGGAGGCATGGTTTAAAGGAAAACGCCTCCCCGGGCAGGAAGCCATGCACCAGGCTGGTGTAGAGATTCCTGACCTTCATGCACGCGATGGATTGGCCACGATCAATGGGTCGAATCTGCTCACAGCAATGAGCGCTCTCCACCTTTATGATATGAACCGTTTTTTAAAACAGGCGGAAATCGCGTGTGCCATATCGCTGGAAGCATTATTGGCAAATTTGAAACCATATGATCAACGCCTGCATCAATTGCGTGGTTTTCCTGGAGCAATTCGATCAGCCAACTCCATCTTTAAATGCATCGCTGGTTCAGACCTGCAAACTGGAAAAGTAAAAACCAAGGTACAGGATGCATATTCCATGCGCTCATCTCCACAAGTGATCGGAGCTGCGCATGATGCAGTCGCCTTTGCACGCAAACAGGTCGAGACTGAATTGAATGGCGTTGGTGATAATCCGATCTTTATCCCCGAAGACAGAATAACCCTGACAGGAGCGAATTTCCAGGGTACACCTGTCTCCCTGCCCATGGATATGGCTGGCATGGCGATGACCATGGTTTGTGTTCTATCAGAAAGAAGATTGAACCGGCTTACAAATCCTGCCTTGAGCCAGGGACTCCCTCCCTTCCTGACCAAAGGTGCAGGCATGTTCTCCGGTATGATGCTCAGCCAGTACACGGCAGATATGCTTATCGTGGAACAACGGATCTTATCCGCTCCAGCCAGTATTCAATCGATACCTGCGGCTGCCGACCAGGAGGATTTCGTATCCATGGGTATGAATACGGCATTGAAGAATGGTCAGATCCTTGATAATGCATATGGGATTCTTGGCATCGAATACATGGCAGCCTGCCAGGGACTTGATTTCAGGGATTTTTCTCCAGGCAAGGGTGTTAACCTGGCGCGGATGGAAGTTCGCAAGCATGTATCCCACTTGGATGTGGATCGTCCTCTGCATGTTGACCACAATATAATGAAAAAATTGGTCCAATCCGGAGCGATACTTGAAGCTGTGGAAACCGGTATCGGCAGTCTGGAATAACTGGAACAAAAAATGCGAAAATTATCGCATCTGACCCGTACAACCCTCCTGCTTGGTTTTCTTTTTGGATTGGATAAAATCATTGCCTTCGGTCGTTCCATCCTGATTGCAAGGCAGTACAAGCTTACTTTTGAACTGGATGCATTTAATGTCGCCAATAATCTACCCGACCTCCTGTTTGCCTTGATCTCGGGTGGTGCCCTGGCGATGGCATTTATTCCAGTCCTTTCCGAATATCTAACTCGCGATGGCCAGCGTGCAGCCTGGGATCTGTTCTCACGTGTGGCAAATATCGCCTTCCTTGTTACTGCCGGTCTTGCTGTTATCGTGGCAATTTTTGCAGATCAGATCGTTCGCTCGCAGATCGGAATAGCGCCTGGTTTCAACCTTGAACAGCAAACTCTCATTTCTGATTTAATGCGCCTGAATCTTATCGCTACCTGCATTTTTTCAATAAGCGGCTTGGTAATGGCAGGGCTGCAGGCAAACCAGCACTTCCTATTTCCTGCCCTTGCTCCTATTTTCTATAATTTTGGGCAGATCTTTGGTGCCCTGGTATTATCACCTTCAACTCCTTATTCTTTCGGACCCATTACCCTTCCGGCATTCGGGTTGGGTGTTCATGGATTGGTTTATGGTGTCATCATCGGTGCTGCCCTTCATCTCGGGATCCAGGTGCCAGGATTGGTCAGGTACCACTTCCATTGGATCCCGGCAGTAAATTTTCGTAACAAAGGTGTTTTGGAAGTTTTCAGGGTTGTCGGTCCTCGATTAATAACCATGTTTTTCATCCAGCTGCTGTTCATAGCTCGCGATAACTTTGCCTCCCGCTTGGGTGTGATCGGTGCAGCTTCTTCACTGACTTATGGTTGGATGATCATGCAGGTACCTGAGACATTGATCGGGACTGCGATTGCCACAACCCTTCTGCCTACATTGGCAGAATATGCAACAAGGGGGGATTGGGCTTTATTTCGGGAAAAGATCGATAAGGCGGTGCGGATCCTGATAGCTTTTACACTACCTGTAGCTGCAATTCTGGCCGCGGGGATTAAGCCATTGTTGGCACTTGCATTCGGTTTTGGTGAAGAAGGAACCTTTACCCTGACGTGGACGCTGCGTGCATATTTATTGGTTTTGATCGGATATGCCGTCCAGGAGGTATTGGCTCGTGCCTTTTATGCCAGGAAAGAGGCAATGATCCCACTTTTCAGTGTGATGATACGAATTGCAGTTTACCTGTCCATTGGTATCATTGTATTAATCTTTTTTTCAAAACTGGGTGCACCGGCTATCGCCCTGGCTGAAATTGCAATCATATTGGAGGCAGTCATTCTTTGGGTCTGGTTGAGGAAGAAGGTACATTCCCTGGATGTTAATTGGTCATCGATAGTGAGGGGAGTCTTTGCGGCAGTAATAAGCGGGGCTGTAACTTATGCTGCCGCAGTATTCCTGCCGGGACCTGGATACCTGACTTCGATAATTGGTATGGTCCTGGGATTGTTTTGCGCAATACCGGTTATCTTACCGGAAATTCGATTATTATTTAATCTCTAGAGGCATTGTCCAATGGAATAGAAGAGATTTTTCTTTTTATTTCAACTTAATGACTTAATGTTACCGTGGAGTATAATAGCCAGCATGACTGAATTAGATGAAACTCAACCTGTAAAAGAAAAAGAACCCAGGAAAAGGAAAACCTCTTTCTGGGTGACATCATTGATCGTTGTTTTAATCCTGATTGTTGGTGTCTATGGCGGTTATCTTTCTGGAATATCCGCCCGACGCCAGGCTGCGTCTCAATCCATCGCTGAACAGGTGGATGAGCAATTCCAACTTGGAGTGAAAGCATTTGACAATGGTTTGTACCAGGTTGCACTCACCAACTTTCAATTTGTCATTCAACATGATCCGAACTATCCTGGCGTTCAGGATAAATTGGTCGAAGTACTCTTAAAGATCAGCTTGCCAACAGCAACACCGTACGTCACACCGAAGGTGACATCCACTCCTGATACGAGGGGGGTGGAGGCGATCTTTAACCAGGCAAAACAACTTCTGGTTGCCCAGGAGTGGAACACAACGATCGAGACATTGGATGCTCTCCGCAAGGTGGATCCAACATATCGTGCTGTGGATGTGGATGGGATGTATTACATTGCCTTGATACAGAGGGGAAACAGCAAGATCATCAATACGGATTGTAAGAATATCAATCTTGAAGGTGGTATTTATGACCTCGCCCTGGCAGAAGGCTTTGGCCCATTGGACCAATATTCTTATAGTTTACGGGAGTTTGCCCGGAGCTATATTACCGGTGCAAGTTTTTGGGAGATCGATTGGCACCAGGTCTATTACTATTTCGATCAATTAAGAGTGAATGTGCCTTACCTGATGGATTCATCCTGTGTTACAACCACAATGCGATTCCGTGAGGGAGCAGTTCGTTATGCGGACAGCCTGCTGATCAATAAGGAATATTGTGCTGCAGACCAAATTTACCAGGCTGCTTTGGGAATTCCCAATCAGGACAATGTATTGGTTGAACCGACCGCGTCTTATGCCAACAAGCACTGCCTGAGATCATTGATCACGGAAACGACAGAACCTCCGCCCTTCTTTAGCACCTCGACACCCACTCTGGAGATAACACCGACGGAAACAGCAACAACAATTCCCGGTCCATAATTTTTGATTTAACTTACGATTTGTTAAGTGAACCCACCAGGTCATAAGCCATCGCGCTGCTGATATGGACTGGAACGATCGATCCGGATTCTGCCTTGCCCTCAACGATGACCATTCCGTCTATTTCCGGTGCATCCCGGTAGGACCTGCCGATCGAGATCCCTTGTTTCTTGTCGATTCCTTCAATTAATACATCCAGGTTTTTCCCGACATATCCCTGGTTGATTTGCAGGGAAATCGTTTGCTGTGTCTCCATTAATTCCTGGTACCTGGCTTCTTTCGTTTCATTGGAAATGGGATCACCCAATGGTTCGCTCGTTGTTCCAGGCTCAAAGGAGAATTTAAAAGTTCCCACCCGGTCAAATCGAATTTCTTTGATAAAGTTTTTCAGGGCATCAAATTCCTGGTCAGTTTCCCCTGGAAATCCAACGATGAACGTGGTTCGGATCGCCAGGTCAGGGATGGTTGACCGCATCTTCTCAAGTGTTTTATATACCCAGTTGATATTTGCAGGACGGCGCATGCGTTTGAGCATGTCCGGATGGGCATGTTGGAGAGGAATATCCAGGTAGGATAATATTTGTCGATTCGATGACATCACATCGATTAATCGATCTGTCACGTAACCCGGGTATGCATACATGATTCGAATCCAATCAATCTCCGGGGTTTCCTTCGTCAGCCGTTCCAATAGAACAGCCAGTCCATCCTTCATCCCGAGATCATGACCATAATCAGTCGTATCTTGGGCAATTAAGATCAGTTCACGAAGACCAGAATCCCTTAGCTCTTTGGCTTCATTGAGGATCGAGTTCAAGGGTCGGCTTACAGTGGTTCCTTTGATCAGGGGTATCGCACAGAATGTACATGGGCGTCTGCAGCCATCTGCGATCTTCAGGTATGCACTGGTACCCATGATACTTGCCCGCAGGGTCCCTTGCTCATCTGAACCAACAACAGCAGTTTCTGGGAGGTGGTATTTCGGTTCCGGGTGATCACTACTGCGAACTTCTTTAATAACCTTGACAATATCCATCCATCGTCGTGTCCCCATGATTCCGTCAATACCTTTGACATGTTCTGCAACTTCCGTTCCATACCGTTGGGTAAGACATCCAGCTGCAATTAAGATCTGTCCTGCTTTTTTATTCTCAGCCAGCGTTCGCAGAACACCATACGATTCCTCGCGAGCTGATTCGATGAATCCACAGGTGTTAACGATCAGGACATCTGCATTTTCTGCATTGGGCGAAACCTGGTAGCCATCTGCTTCCAGAAGTTGCGCCATGGAGTCTGAATCCACAGTATTCTTGGCACATCCCAGGGAGATTAAGTGGTACGAATTGGTAGTTTTTTCCATAGTTTCCTGCGTTAGGTGGTTTGTTTAGGCTGAAAGATTGCCATGGAACCATTTGGCATGATCAACATTTGCGTCAAATTCATGGAAGAGGTGTAAATGTTGAGATCGGTGTTCTGGTCGGGGTGGGTGTTATGGTTGGTGTTGGTGTAATGGTGGCAGTTGGCGAAAGGATTGATGTGGAAGTATAGATCAGATCAACGATCTGACCATATTCACCCATAAGACCAATATTGTTTTGATTGTAAACAATACTAAGTGCTGCTCCATTACTGGTCAGGATCTCGATCTGGTTATAACCTGAAAAAGGAAATGCACTTCCAGGCTTGACCCTGCCTTCCAATTCTATAATCCCATCAACGGTTATTTTTACCCATGCACGTTGAAGCACGATGACATGGATTTGAACTTGTCCAGGTTGCAGGGCTTGCGTTTCAGATATTTGCGTGGTGTCAGGGACCGTAATTTCTGTGCTGATAGGTGTGAATAATGCATTGGATGATCCAGCTTCAGAAGTTGAATTAAGTGGCGTTAGTATGACATCTGAAATAGAAGCAGACGTTGCCTGGATATCTGGTTGGCGATAGATGTCGATGATCTTTCCAGTTCCCCAGACCATGAAAATAAGCAGAGAGATGATCGCCAGGCTGCCAAAGATAAGATCTATGGACATCACCCGCTTGATGGTAGTGATGAACTTGTTTCTTTTTCCACTTTTCTTATCTTCAATTCCATTTTGGCTTTGAAATTCTTTTCGTTGAATTTGAAGCCCTTCTGCATACTTAAATAGGATTGCGTCGACATCCATATCAAGGAATTGGGCATAATTGGATAACATTCCTTTGGTCTGGACAGTAGTTTCCAGGGTGTCAAATTTGCCTGCTTCAATGGATTCCAGGTACCTTTTTAGGACATGTGTATTGGCTTCAACTTCTTTGATGGAAATTCCCAGCAGTTCCCTTCGATCCTTGAGCTGGCTGCCAATTTGTGAGAAGATCTCAAATGCCTTGCTGTGTTCGGGAAGGTCTGCTTTATTGAATTCTCCGAATGATTCATCTTGATCAGGGATATTTTCAATTTTCACAGTTCTGTCAGATATCTGATCCCGTTTGATCTGTGGTTCCTGGGTGTCTGCTTGGCTTTCAATGATGGTTTCATCTTCGGATGTTTCAGCTTCAATGATTTCATTGTCCGAATGTTCGGGAATTTCTTTACTTTCAGGTTGAAATTGAGTGGGAAGTAGAGAGATGATTTCTTTGGTGTTCAACTCCAGGAATTCAGCATACAGTCTTAAAAACCCTCTTAATTGAACAGGCGATGGAAGCATGGAATAATCATCCGCTTCCATTGCATGTACATAGATCGCCCTGATGCGGGTTGCCTTAACAACCTGGGCAATGGTAAGATTTTTAGCTTCCCTGGCTTCTTTCAGAATTGAACCCGGATTATTTTTCATAATTTCTTAAGAAAATATCACCGGAACCCCTGGGAATGGTACCGGTGATATCGATTGTACTTCCAATAATTTCTATTCTTCTATAACTGTCTCATCAAAGAGATCAGGAGATTCATCAGTTTCTGGTAATTCTTCTGTCGCTTCAAAGGTTTCTTCCACTTCTTGGTTTATCACCTCTTCAACAATTTCTCTTGAGGTCTCAGCTTTTGTTTTCCCTTTGCTTGAAGAAACTGCTGCTTCTGAAGTGGCAGCTTCACCTTCTCGATATACCAGTACTTTTAATTCAGGGATAAGGTCCATGGTTAATCGAATCTGGATGGTATGTTCTCCCAGGGTGCGAAGTGGCTGCATATCAACGATTTGACGTTTGATGGCAATTCCTGATTGTTTTTCAATTGCATCAACAACATCCTGGCTGGTAATGGAACCGTACAATTTACCGGTATCACCAGCACGTGCAGCAAATGATAAAGATACTTTCTGGAGTTGTTCTGCGACGGCACCCATTTCCTCGTTAATGACTGCTCTTTGTTCTGTGGCTTTTTCGCGTATGTAATCTGCTTGTTTGATGGCACCGGGTGTGGCCAGGACTGCCAGTCCCTGTGGAAGGAGGAAGTTCCTTCCATATCCATCTGCGACCCGTTTTAGGTCTCCAGCACGCCCCAATTTGTAAACATCTTTGATTAATAATACTTTCATTGTCAAGCCCTTTCGATAATTGGATTTGAAGCGAAGGGTACTACGCTTCGGGGAGTCATTTTACCAGAGGCGGACGATTATTGGAAGGTATGATTATTTTGAGGTATCGATATGTTCCCACACGGATTCTGTTAATTGAGGTGCGTCTATGTAGATTCCTTGACCATTAACAAGGATCGTTCCATCCATGGAACTGATGCTGCTGCTGGCGAAGATCTTTCTACCTTCAATTTTCTCGACTCTTCCATTTACTCTGAAAGGAACATGGAGCGGTAATGGTTTCAGGTAATTTACCTGCAGGTTTACTGCCACAGCCTGTTTGCCGGCGACCCAAACGGAAGTCCCCATGGCTTCATCCAACAAGGCTGCCGAAGCACCACCATGTGCATAACCGGGAGGACCTTGTTGGGCAAGATCCAGGGTAACTTCAGTAGAAATGCTCAAATCCTCCATTAATAGCCAGCGAACCCCCATCCCGCTTTGGTTGTCTTTTCCGCAAACGAAACAATATCCATGTTCTGGTAACGTGCGAAGAACTTTCATGGATGGATCCATACATTCCTCCCGATAGATCAATGAAAAAACTGTAATGTCATATCCCTTGCTTTCTTTAACATTAGTGTATAATGTTAAAAGAAAGTTAAAAGGAATTATATCAGTTTGAAATATAAAATAGGCTCTGAAACACTCCTGATTGTTGAAGGTAAGCGTTCTGATTTACCTGTATTTGCTCCTGCCCTTCGAAAGAAGGGTTTTGATATTGTCTTAATTTCTACTGGAAAAAGTGCACTTGAAACTCTTGAATCAGGTACCATTCCTGATGCAATTATCATTTCTGCTGCCTCAATACGAACATCAGGAAGCCGCATTTGCCGTTCTTTAAAATCCATAAATCATGATATCCCCATTATTCTGATTCTGGATGAGGGGTCCACAGATGATAATGGAATCGCTGATGTGATCTTATACCTGCCTTTCACAGTCCAAAAATTACTCAATCGCTTGAAGCATGTTCTACCGATTGAAGGTGATAAAACGATCAAAGTGGGTCCGATCAGGCTGGATGTTGATAGGAGAATAGTACGTTGTCTTGGTAAACGAACCCGCATTACCCCGAGATTGGTTTCGTTATTAACCATCCTGATGAACCAGCACGGTGAAGTCCTGGAACGTAGATCACTATTCTCGCGTGTTTGGGAAACAGATTATACCGAGGATACCAGGACGCTGGATGTTCATATTTCCTGGTTACGACGGGCAATCGAGGATGATCCCAATCATCCAAATTTCCTGAAAACGATCCGTGGAGTTGGTTACCAGCTGGATCTTTAATTATTTTCCCCCGATTACGAAATAACCTAACAACTAAATTACTTGCTCCATCATTTCACCTGTCACAGAAATTGCTCTGGTCATAATATCCTTACCCCTGGTTGGTAAATGAACGGAACAGGGAATTTCACCTTTCCTATTAGGTCGGATGACCTGGTACACGCTGGCAAATTGATTTCCATTCCAGTCCGGATCGATCTCCCAGGAGTCCAATTCCATGGAGCATTCAATGTGGATCTCTGAACCATCCAATCGCGCCTTCAGTATTCCGTTTTCCCTGGGGATTTCAATTCCATCTTCTACCCAGGTGGTAAATGGATGTGGTGAATGGAGAGCAAGACGGTTGCGAGTGGTGTTAAAAGCTCGCCATGATACATCTGCAGCCAGGAATCTCCGACCCGTTTTCGCGGCTACCAGGGGAGTTGTGCCTGACCCGCAGAAAAAATCTGCCACAAGATCGCCCTCGTATGAAGATGCCTTGATGATTCTTTCCAATAGAGCTTCAGGTTTTTGAGTGGGGTATCCTGTTCTTTCATTATGAAGACGGGCGACCACCGGAAAATACCACCAATCTTCAGGAACTTTCCCTCGCTTCAGGTCTGGAATTTTTCCGAATCCGGCTTTTCTGGACGATGCGAATGTTTTTATTGTGTTGGGATGATATGGTTCTCTTACATCGTCGCAATTGAAAGTATAGGTATCAGATTTTGAATAGATGAAAATGGTATCGTGCTTGCGATTAAATGCATTTCGAATGGGTGATGGGCCATGATACAACCAGGCGATCTGGTTGATCAGATGATTGGAACCAAAGATCTCATCAAGTAGTATTCTTGCGTAAGAATCAGCATGCCAATCCAGGTGAAGATATAAACTGCCAACAGGTGACAGCAGCCTATGCATCATTTTGAGTCTGGGGTATAAAAAATCAAGGTACTCATCCAGGTCATCCCAATGGTCGCTGTAGCCTTTATCCATTTTCCATTCTGAAGGGATCCGGGAGTCTTCACCACGGCCGATCCTTGCCTGGAACTTCTTATTTGTAAAAAACGGTGGATCTGCATAGATGAGGTCGATTTTTCCTGAGTATTCCGGGAGCAATGCTTCCATGGTACCCAGGTTGTCACCCAGGTAGAGGTTGGAAGTTGGCTTCTCAGAAGGATACCCTTCTCCCCCCGGATAAACATGGGAATGCAAAGTGAATTTTGAAGGAATGATCGGGTTGAGGATCTTGCCGGGCCAGGTTAGTTTTGGCATTATTTAGGTGATGATGATATTCGTTCCCCGGTTCCTTGTATCTTCCCGGTCATAAGTGGAAATTGGCATTGCCCAAAGAAAAAGCCACTTTGCTTCTTCGATCCGCATGTTGATGCAGCCATGGCTCATGGGAACACCAAAATTATCATGCCAATACGTACCGTGAAATGCATGACCCTGGGTGGTGAAGAAACAATTCCAGGGAACTCCCACCAGTTCATAAGCTTGCAGGTCTGATGTTAGATTTCCATCCCCCATATGCTTTGAAGGCATTTTGACCTGCACGTTGAATTCACCCGAGGGTGTCCTTGTCGGGATACCTTCGCCCGAATAATTGCTTGGGACACCCGAGGAGATTTTTGTTTCAAAAACGACCTGGTCATACTCAAAGCACTTCAATGTCTGGGAAGCAAGTTCAACTTCGATCCTTTTATCATTGAAGGGGACATCTGGTGTAATGGGTGTTAGTTCATCATCCGGGAACAATCGGACATGAATTGCAGGAACATAATAGATGGCACTGTTGGATTCATCTTTGATCCGATACCACGGCTTCTTGTCGGGACCTTCGTCCACTCCCAAAACCCAGTGGACTGACCCGTAATACAAACGATTGGTGAAATCCCAGCCATATTTCTCTGAGAAGCGCATGCTGTCTGAGTAAGGCACTGTGATCTCGCCGATTTGACCAACCTCTTTGATGATTGATGCTGGAGGATTGTAAATGATCTTGACCTTTTGCATATGGGCGCGATGCATGTAACCACCCCAAACACGATACCAGATCGGATTATAAGTTGGGGTCTTGGCTGTGATGGTTTCATAAATATTGACCACTTCATCCTGTCGCCAGGTAGCCACGATATCACTTACATCATTGGGCTCCTTATAAACACTGACGGATGTTGTCCCAATCCGGGCAAGCTCAGAATCATTAAACAAGGTCATTTCCGGGAGAAATGGAGTGAAAGCCATTCCACCAATTGCCAGTGATGATAGTTTTAGGAAGTCTCTGCGCGTTACAGGTTTCATTTATCCGATTGTACCTGAAAATAATTAATAGTAGGTTAATTAAAAGGAATACCCTCTCGAGGGAGGGTATTCCATCGATTTTATCCTGTTTATACAGGCTCAGATTTTGGCAGCATATCCTTCAATAATTCTTCCAATGCCATTGTATGGGTGCACACGTTTCGGGTTTTGAAGAAGTCACAATCACATTTCCATTGATTATCTGAAAATTCAACTATATGGGAGTTGTTCTCACCTGAAATTTTGACGGTAAATGTTTCAAATGAGAATCGGTTACGTTCCTGGGCATAGCGTTTGGCTTTTTGGATCTTTCCGATCATACCAGAATCCATTAATTACCTCCAATCAAATTTTTTTAATTGGACGACAATGCATTCTTACATTGCTCCAATTTAATAAGTTCTATTGGTAATATACAAAGAAAGGCATGCAAAAACAGGCATGCCTTTCACAGAAATCATCGATATGTATTCAAATACTCGCATGGGCGAATTAATCCTTATTGAAGTATAAATCGGAATGATTGCAAAGTCAACGATTTCCTATGATTGTCTGATTAATCGCCAGATATTTCCTGGCTGGATCAATGCATGATCCAGAAGGTTGGAAACACAATCCGTAAGACTACATCCAACAACATGCCGATCAGGAACAGGTTGCTGAACATCCGGTTGTGATAAAAAGCAAATCCCGAAAACCATGTCGGCCAACCCGGCCATTCTTTGGGTGGTTCTGATGGTCTTGGTTTGGTTAAAGCACCAAACACATACAACAACCTTTTCCCTGCGAAGAAAACGATCAGCATGATGGGTGTAAAAAAGTGTGGGATGAACACCAGGTAGATGATGACCAGGTAGATCATTAAAAGAACGAACATGTTCAAATACCTGGCAGGTTTTTCACCGATCACGACCGGTAAAGTCCCAACGTGTTTCCGTTTATCCTCAGGTGCTTTGTCAATATGCTTGCCAAGATTGATGCTGACAACACTTAATCCAAATGGAACTCCAGCCAACGCAACCATCCAGACATTATCCGTCCATCCGCCATTGAGAACCAGGTACACAGCGGAGATCATGATCGGTCCCCAGATAAGAAAAATGGATAATTCACCCAGTGCATAGTATTTCATGGGCCATGTATAGAACAGGAGGACCAGGGCACCAAAGACGAAAAGTCCCAGGATCGTGGGAGAAAAGCTGGTGTATACCAGCGCATATAATCCACTCAGTGTGGCAATAACGCCACTGACTGCAAACCAGGTAAGCTGTTGTTTCTTCGTCCAAAACTTCTGCACCAGGGGGTGAACACCATATTGGGTTCGGAAATAATCATCAGCATCTACTCCCCGGCTGAAATCGGTATAATCATTCAGTAGGTTGTTTGTTCCATGGGCGATGAATAAACCTAGTGTGACGATCAACCATGGCAGGAGGGAAAATTTTCCATCCCGGTAAGCAAGGAAGCCGGCGATCATACATGCATATATGGTTACGATGGTCACCCCAGATCTCGTCGCGATCAGCCATTTTGAAATAACATCCAGCTGATCCCACTCATGTTTGTTATCCATCTTAACCAGGCCCGATAATGCTCTTTTCCACATTCCAAAATTTATTTTCATCGAGTCGCTCCTTTCAAAATGAATATGATTGCTTATCAATACAAATCATTAATGAAATCTTGAACAAGTCCTTTCTTTAAAAGAATTATAAACCATATGAAATTTCAATCATTATTATTATCATCTAATTCATTATCTCGTCTGTTGATCAGGATCGGGTAACCTATCAGGATGAGCAGGGAATACATGAACCATTGCAGCGCATATCCAAGATGGGCACCTTCGCTGAGATCAAGTTCTGGACGGCTGGCATAGGGGTAACTCTCGTTTCCTGAGTCGGGAGCTTGTTGGATATAAATTGGTAATAGATCATAAGGCATGAAATTCTGAAGGCGTTCGATATCGATGTAATTCCACAGATAGTTCATCTTTTCACCTGGTGAATAGGTTGGGTCCGGAACACCGCCTCCCATTTCACCCGCCTCAATGGGGATTCGGATCACACCAAGTATGGTCATCTCGCCTTCCACTTCAAATTCACGCCATGATGCGGAAGTATTATGATCGATGGGAATCCATCCTCTTTGCACAAGGACAACCAATCCATTAATCAACTTGAACGGAGTGAAAAGAGAATATCCCAGGTCGTTACCCCAGGTTTGTACCCATACTTGGTTTCGTAAGGCAACTTGATTCTCAAAGTCGAACCTGCCGGTTGCTTTAATATTCCTGTATTCATTTGAAACAAGATCGATATTTGCAATATCTCCTGAAAGATCTAGTTCCGGTAAATTGATAACCGAATTTACATGGTTGATAAAATCATTCCTTTGCTTCTGTCTGTCAAGCTGCCAGAACCCCAACCGGATGGTCACTCCAACAACGATTATCACAAGGAGTGTTGACCATCTCCATGCCGGGGAGAGCATCTGATGAATAGAATTCTTCATAATTTGTGGTAACTGCTGGTTAACTTGGTTGGATTAAATTCTTTTTGATCGGCCATGCTGCAAGACTGTAAGCAGATAACAGGAAGCCCAAAGGGATCCCTGCCAGGAGGATGCCAATTATTCTGGTGGAAGTTGTTGTAGCTTCACGAACGTCCAACCCAAAGAATTGGTTTGGGTTGAATGAACAGGAGAACCTCTGATTTTCAGGCGTGTCCAATGTTAGACTGGCGGATGATCCAGGTGGTACCACCATCGGGCCAAGTGAATGGGTCACTGAATCATGGTTAATGATGGTCAGGATATCACCTACAACAAAGGTCATCGATTCAACCAGGTTAGACTCCCCGTTGGCAACTTTATTGGCGGTTCCTTCCGGGATGACAAAATCAATAGTAGTGGGAGCGCGGCTGGTTGTGTTCCCCAATAACCGGAAAGATGCTTCGCTGATAAAACCGGATACTATCAGTCCGATGGTCATCGTTGTAAGTATTCGCAGGAAAACTCTTTTTGAATGGGTCATTGTTCTTTGAACAGCAGTTTTAGATCAGCTGCGATTGCATCCGGATCGTCTGCAGATGAATAAGTTAGTCTCCACATCCCGTTCGGATCGATTAGGTAAACCCTCGTTGAATGGGTTTCTCCAGAATCCAGAACCATGACACCGTAATCTGCCCATACAGGCTCAAGTTCCGCTTTTGTTCCAGTCAATCCAATGCTGGTGGGGTCAAACCGGTTGACAAATTCTCCCATCGCTTCTGGAGTATCTCTCGCAGGGTCGGTTGAGATCAATACGATCCTGGTCAAATCGGCCTCATCTCCCAGCTCTCTTCGAACCTGTGCCAGGGCAGCCATAGTTGCTGGGCATTCATCCAGGCAATTAGTAAACCCAAAGAATACGAGGATATATTTCCCATTCAGGTCACCTAAGCTGGTGACTTCATTGTTCTGATCCGTTAATATGAAAGTATTAGCAGGAACAGGAGGGTCAATGACTGATCCATTGAAATCAGGTTGAGCAGTACATGCAGCAAGTATGAGTACAAAACTGATCGTCAGAACACCACTTTTAAATATGTTTGATATGACTTTCTTTCCATTCATTAAAAACTCACTTCCATACCCAATCGAATGATTGGGTTGGTTTTGTTAGTAATCTGAATTTCCTAAGGTATAGTTTTTTCAATCGATATATTAAAATGTGGTTATAACGCTGTTCCGATCAAGTACAGGGCGGGGTAGAAGAAGATCCAGACCACATCAATAAAATGCCAATAAACAGCTGCTGCTTCCACAGCCCAATGCTTCTCGGCAGTGTAATGACCGCGAATTCCATTTCTTAATACGATGGCGAGGAAAATAACACCAGTTAAGACATGAAATGCATGAAAACCGGTCATGGTGTAGAAAACGGGACCCTGTACACCATCAGAAGCGCTGAATGGGGCCAGCTGCCATTCAACTCCTATCACCCCGGCAATGAAAAGGATGCCCAGTGTTATGGTTATTGCGAAACTGTTGATAAACCCTTTTCGATCACCTTTTTCCATTGAGGCTTCAGCTCTATTGGCAAAGAATGATGACACCAGCAGCACAGAAGTAACAACCAGGCCAAGCGTTTGGTTAAGGTCCGGTCTGGTAAGCCCCAGAAGGTTGAATCTTGTCAGCAGCAATCCCCCGAAAATAAAGAAATCCGATAACATGAACAACCATAAACCCAGCCTGTTTGTAACCAGCTTGAAGGCATATGATTTGTGATCTGTTTCAATATCCTGTTCAAACAATCGCTGAATGTGCATATAGTAATACATGACAAGCCCGGCTTTAATGATGGCCAGGAGTACTAGAAATCCCCACATTGATGTGAAAACAGCTATGCCAAATTCAAGAATGGTTGCAATGGCCAGGAAGATGAAGACAAATACACCTCTGCGCTTTGTATCTGTTTGGTTATGGTTGGTCATGATGTTCTTCTCCCTCGAATCTGACATAAGTGGATCCTGGCAGGCCATAGTCATAAGGCTCACCGACCACCTCAAACTCCTTATCATAGTTGTGGACAGGCATTGGTGATGGAACCTGCCATTCCGGGGATCTCGAATTCCAAATGTTTCCAGGTGCAGGTTCACCGCTTTTTGCACTTCGGATCAGGTTGATGATGAAGACCAGCACTCCAGCCGCAATAAGAAACCCGCAAATGGTCATCATAAGATGATAGTTATCAAATCCAAGCGCAGGGTCATAGTCAGCAATTCTTCTCCTCATTCCCAGCAAACCAACCCGCATCATCAATAGCGATAGGATAAAGAAGGATGGCGTGACCAGCCAGAAATGAAGTTTTCCAAGGTTCTCGTTTAACCGTCGTCCTGTCATTTTTGGGAACCAGAAATATACGGCAGCAAAGAAGGGGAACATGAATCCACCGAATAGAGTGTCATGGAAATGCCCGACGATATAGTAAGTGTCCTGCAAATGCAGGTCGGTTGCAATGGTGGCATTGGGAGGTCCAGTTAAACCTCCCAGCAGGAACACCACGATCGAAGCCAGGGTAAACAACATTGGTACCGGGTAGATGATCTTTCCTTTCCAGAGGGTAGCCACCCATGAAAAGAATTTCACCCCGGTTGGTATCGCCACCAGAAGAGTACTGTACATGAATGGTACCCTCAGGTATTCTGCCATACCGGAGGTAAACATGTGATGTCCCCAAACCAGGAAACCTACCAGGGCGATTCCAAGGGATGACATGGCAACCCATTTGTAGCCAAAGAGGGATTTCCTTGCAAAGACCGGCAGCAGTTCGCTGATTATGCCCAATCCTGGCAGCACAAAGACATACACTGCCGGATGAGAATAGAACCAGAATAGATGTTGGAATAAAATCGGGTTTCCTCCAGCCACTGGATCAAAGAAACCCATTCCAAACAACCTTTGGAACATCACCAATTCAAAAGACAACCCGATTAATTGGGTTGCTGTCAGGCTTATGATGGATGTGGCAATAGCTGCCCAGATAAAAATGGGCATGCGGAATGCTGTCATATTCCTTGCCCGTAAACGGATAACGGTGGCGATGATATTGACTGATCCGAGGATCGATGTAAAACCAGCCAGTGATACTCCCAGGAAGAACATTTGCATACCAAGTGGAGCTCGAACAGAAAGAGGTGGATAACCTGTCCATCCGGTGTCAAAACCACCCAGGAACATGCTCGAAAGCAGGATCAATCCTGCCGGTACTGCGATCCAGAATGAGAACGCATTCAATCGCGGGAAAGCCATGTCCCTGGCGCCGATCAATAACGGTACGGTGTAGTTCATAATGGCAGCGATACCCACCAGGATCGAAACGATCATCACCATTCCGTGCAGTGACATAAGCGTGTTGTATTCGATCATGGTGAGAAACTGCATTCCCGACTCTGCCAGTTCGGTTCGGAAAATGAGGGCAAAAATACCACCAATGCTCATCAAGATGATGCCCAACACCATGTATTGAATTCCGATTACCTTATGGTCCAGGGACACACCGAAGTACCTGCGCCAACCCAGGCTGGATTCATCGACTTCTTCCGGTACCTCTTCACCCATTGCCATTTTGTACCAATCTGTGAAAGCTCCCACCCCGATCAGAAAGAAAATCGCCCCCAGGAGGGCACCAAATACAACTGCTGGTTCAGCTTTCCATGCTGGCAGTCCCATCAGGATTCTGACAAGAACAATAAATCCAATACCCAACGCAGTGCCAAAAATCTGCCAGAGTATTCCTCTTACTAATCCAAGGGAAAAGAACTTTTTCATCCTGCCTCCGTTATTTCAGGCTTTCGATATAAGCTGCAATGGACTCAACCTGGGTTTGATCCAAAATGTCTTTGAAATCAGGCATCACGTTGGCTGGAAAACCTTCAACAATATGTAGATTGGGTTCCAATATAGATTGGATCAGGTACTCGCTGTCTGCCATGATGGTCGAACCGTCATCAAGGGTTACCTGGTGTCCAAATAAGTTTTTCCATGTTGGGCCGATTTTTGAAGATCCATCCAGGGAATGGCAGGTGGTACATCCGTATTGTTGTACCAGCTGCTGCCCTCTCAATACCGGATCAATAACAACCGTTGATTGCTGTTCGCTTACCCAGGCGTCAAATTCAGATTGCTCAACAACAAACACGTTTCCTTCCATGTAGGCATGCGAAGCGCCACATAACTCGGCACAGCGGACTTTGTAAGACCCGGTAATTGTAGGCGTTATTCTCAGGTTATTAACCTGTCCTGGAACGAGATCCATTTTGACTCTAAATTCGGGTACCCAGAATGAATGGATCACATCATTGCTGGTCATGTCCAATGAAACCTGGCGGTCCACTGGCAGGTAAAGGTCAGTTGATGCAATGCCATATTCAGGATATTGATATTGCCAGTACCATTGACCGGCGGTGACGTTTACCTGCAGCGCTGTAAGGTCGATCCTTCTGATCTCCCCAAGTGAGTAAGCCCCCAGGTATGCCAGGAAAACCACGATTATAAAAGGTATGAGGGTCCATGTGATTTCCAGTCCTGAATTACCTTTGATAAATGCACCATCTCCCAATTCTCCCTTCCTGCGGCGAAATACGACCAGGCTGTAGAACATGATCACCATGATCAATGAGAAAAGGAAGGAAATTAAAGCAATATGTACATCAAACAACTCGTCAATTACGATGGCTTGTTCACTGGCCTGGATGGGGAGTAAACCGATGGCGGTTAACCCCGTGTAAACCAGGAACGTGCAAACAATGACCAGGATTGCAACGACGATAAAATGCTTCATTTGATGCTCCTCACTTTGCAGTTTGGAAGTTGGGTTTTGGTGAAACCAATTGACTTCCTGGTTATTATAAAATAAAAAACCTTGTTTTGGTTTTCAATTTGGACAAAAATGCCTAATGATGTATAATTTCATAACCAGTTTAAATGTAAGGATGACATTTGTCCGGCAGGGAATACCCAGGCGATTCACTTTGATTGAACTCTGCCAGGATCATTTCGGAGGAAGAAGATGCTTTTGAGAAACAAATCGATTCTCAAATTGGTCATATTTGTTTTGTCCATTTCCCTTTCGTTCCTCTTTATCTCACAGGTATTAGCCCAATCTGAACCACCTTCTGACGAGGTGCTTGTCACTGGAGCACGTCTCTATGATAAGTGGTATGCTGAGTTGGGCGTTCCTGCTCCTGAAGGTGACATGCCTATTTGGTCCAGGCAGGGAACGAATACCCGTTCTGGAGCAGATACATGGCGCTGTTCGGAATGTCATGGGTGGGATTACATGGGGGTCCAGGGTGCTTATGCTTCAGGATCTCACATGACAGGATTTCCCAATGTCATGACATTGGTAGGAACGATGAGCATCGATGAGATCGTGGACCACCTGAAGGGAAGCAAGGATAACGCCCATGATTTTTCAACCTACATTGACCGGGAAAATCTTACAGCCGTTGCTGCTTTTTTGAAATATGGTCTCATTGATGATCGGGATTACATTGATCCCATATCTCTCCATGTTATCGATGGCAACATTACAAAGGGCAGAGTCTTATTCGAAGATAATTGTGTTGCATGCCATGGAACAGATGGAAAAACGATTGTTTTCCGTACTGAAGGGTATTCAGAATACCTGGGATCGGTAGCCAATCGTGATCCCTGGCGGTTCCTGCACAGAACCCGTTTTGGTGTTGCCGGGACGGATATGCCGGTCGGCTTCTTGATGGGCTGGACACCTGAAGATGGACACGATATCCTGGCTTACACCCAAACACTTCCTTCCCAGGCAGAGATCCCTGTGGAAAAACCTGGCAACCTGCAAACTCCTACGCCTGCCACCATTTCGCAAGCACCTTCAACCAGTTTAGGTTCTGGTATCCTTACAGGTATCTCCGCATTTATCGGAGCTGCTGGATATTCACTGGCATTTATCGCTGGTTTCCTATTGGTGGGATTCCTGGTTGTGACTTTGTTTAGAAAAAAGAAGTAATGGTTGTTGAACTCCAATTTTCTCTCGAGGTTGGTACATGCTTAAAAAACTTAACTTGATGAACCAGTTGGATAAGATCAAGGCATTGTTCAAAAAACCCGATTTCTTGATTGGAGTGGGTGTATTTTTTATCATTTTTTTCAGTGCAGGAGTATATGGTATTTGGAGATTGCAGCAATCTCCTCCCCAACCGATCCAATTTAACCACGAAGTCCATGTTGGTTTCAGCGTACAATGCCTCTATTGTCATCCAGGGGCCTGGAAACAGGCATCAGCAGGTCTTCCCACATCGGCTAAATGCTGGGGATGCCACCAACAGATCCCGATCAAGAATGCTGAACAGCAGAAATTGGCTGATTATGTAGCCAGTGGTGAATCCATCCCATGGGTACCGGTGTTTATCCAACCTGATTTCGTTTATTTTAATCATCGACCTCATATTGCCTATGGTTTGAATTGTGAGACCTGCCATGGCGAGATCAGCCGCCAAAAGGTCGCAGAAGCCCGTTCTGGTCAGAATATGGGCTGGTGCTTGCGCTGCCATCGCGAGAAATTAGCTGCTGACCCGCAAAAATTGATCAAGTTGACAGATTGTGCAACTTGCCATCGGTAATGGATTTTAATCTTCAGCAAGCGGAGAAGTTATGACCGGAAATATTAACCGACGTGATTTTCTAAAAATTGCCGGCGCAGGAGTTGCAGCAACCGCTGTTCTGACAGGTTGCGGACCAGCCAGCCGTTATGTGATCCGTCAGCCTTATGCTCAAATGCCTGAATATACCTATAATGGACAATTCACCGATTATGCCACAACGTGTAGGGAATGCCCGGCGGGTTGCGGAATTATTGTACGAACCATGCAGGGGCGCGCCATTAAGATTGAAGGCAACCCTGATCACCCGGTGAATAAGGGAAAAACATGCGCACGAGGGCAGGCAGCATTGCAAGGTCTCTACAATCCGGATAGGATCAAGAATCCGGTCAGGAAAGAACGCGATTCAGATTCAATGGAGGATGTATCCTGGGATGAAGCAGTGAATATTGTCGCCAGTGCGTTCTCAACTATACCCGCCAAAGAAATAGTATTCCTTCTTGGCAGCAAGGATGACCACCTCTTTGACCTGGTTTCAGAAATTACCTCTGCTTTGGGTGCTCCAGCTCCCATTCGATACGGTATCCAGCAGGTGTTTGATTCCAGGTCAACATTAATGGATGCATCCCGCCAGGTGTTCAACCAATCAGCCATCCCATTTTTTGACCTAGAGAATGCCGACCTTGTGATTTCCTTTGGTGCCAACTTTCTCGAGACATTTCTATCTCCTGTCTCGTTTTCACGCGGTTATTCAAAATTCCGCAAAGGAAAGGTTGGAAAGCGTGGTTACCTTGTCCAGCTTGAAGCCCGCCTGTCACAAACCGCGGCGAATGCTGACGAATGGTTGCCCATCACCCCGGGAACAGAAGGCAGCCTTGCCATGGCATTGGGTGCCCTGGTGGTGGAAAAAGCGGGAAGTGTCTTGCCTGGTTTATACGTCGGAGTGGATGCAAAACCAATCGCGGATACAGCCGGAATTCAATTTGAAAAACTGGATCACCTGGCTGATCTCATTATGCAGTCGGAACATCCCCTATTCATTCCTGGTGGATTTTCCATGGGACACGCAAATGGATTGGAAAATGCCCAGGCGATCCTGGCTCTTAATGTTCTCATGAAAAATATTGGTCTTCCAGGTGGCGTTTTCCTTTCGCCGGTTGTGCAGGAAATCGAAAAAAACAGGCAGAAGTTGAACACATTCCCGGAAATCTATGATCTGGTTCATCGCATGAAAACTGGAAAGGTGAATACACTTTTTATTCATGGAATTAACCCTCATTTTGAACTCCCCAATAGCCTCGGATTTAAAGAAGCAATAAAGGAAGTTCCCACGGTCATTTCTTTCTCACCTTTCCCGGATGAAACTGCCATGGCTGCTGATTATATCTTCCCGGATCACACACCTTTGGAATCATGGGGTTACCAATCCATCAATTCCGGAAGTGATCAATCTGCTGTTTCCGGCTCCCAACCTGTGGTGGCTCCTTTTTATAAAACCAGGGGAACTTCTGATTTCTTCCTTGCAGCCTGCCTTGAAGCGGGTGGTGAATTGGTAGCCAAGATCCCGTATAAGGATATTGTAGAATTCCTGAAGGTTAAATTGAAAGATCTTGTTTCTGCGGAAGGCTTTTATTCTGCTCCTGAGATCAATACCTTCATGAGTCTGTTTCAACAATTCGGGGGGTGGTGGTCTGCAAATGCCAATCTGATAGACCCTGGTAATCCAACCATTCTTACCAGTTCATTAAAAATCCCGCAGGCTTCAACAAATTCTGATTATGATTTCTTTCTACTTCCTTACCCATCTCCAATTTTGAGCGATGGTTCAGGTGCCAACAAACCCTGGCTGCAGGAAACACCAGACCCAACTACAACAGTTACCTGGAATTCCTGGATAGAGATCAATCCAAAAACAGCAGACGAACTCGGTATTCAGGACGATGACATCATCCGGGTAATCTCAGAATTTGGAATTCTTGAAGCTCCAGTCTATCTTTATCCAGCCATCCGCCCGAATGTGATCGCTATCCCATTCGGGCAGGGACATACAGCTTATGGAAGGTATGCAAAAGGGAGAGGTGTTAACCCCGCTGATTTGTTGGGATTGGGTTTGAATGGTTCTCTCGACCTGGCTTTTGCAGATACAAGGGTACGCCTTGAGAAAACTGGTAGAAAGCAGGTTCTTTCCAGGATGGAAAGCCGAATGGGAGTATACGGAGATAGTACAAATGAATAATTGCTTGGTGAGTTACAAGCTTTGGAACAACAGGAGACTTGCACATGGATGATCATGCAGAAAGTGAAGTCAAACATAAATGGGGAATGGTGATCGACCAGGATATTTGTACCGGCTGCCAGGCATGCGTGGTGGCTTGTGCCATGGAAAACAATATCTCCTTTGTCGGCGAAGAGGATGCTGGATATGGACGCAGCATGCAGTGGATAAGGATCGAGCGTTTCTGGGAGGGTGAATATCCCGAAGTTCGCACAACGGATTTCCAACCGGTGTTATGCCAGCAATGTGGAAAAGCACCTTGTGAACCGGTTTGCCCTGTTTTTGCATCAGTTCATAGCGATAGTCAGCAGATCAATTTACAGGTCTATAACCGCTGTGTCGGTACTCGTTATTGCGCCAACAACTGCCCCTACCAGGTTCGGGAATTCAATTGGCGTGATTATGAACGACCGACTCCACTTGAGAATCAACTTAACCCTTCTGTTACCGTAAGGCGCAAGGGAGTCATGGAGAAATGCAATTTCTGTCTCCAAAGGATAGTCAGTGGAGAAGATAAGGCAGCTTCAGAGGGAAGGTCCATCCTGGATGGCGAGGTTAAAACTGCCTGTATGCAGGTCTGCCCGACCAATGCCATCACTTTCGGCAGACTGGATGATCCAGAGAGTGAAGTCAGCAAACTTTCTCGGAATGCCCGCGGATTTATCCTCCTGGAAGAACTCGGTACCGAACCAGCAGTTACATATTTGAAAGGTGGTTCAACGCATGGCTGAAATGGAAGGGCTATACGCTTCAGAGAATGAGCATTCAGAACATTTGATGCTCGATCCACTCCCGCGTGGCCAGATGAATGCCATGGTGATGGAATCCATGCATACAACAACCTGGAAATTCTGGCTGGTCGCGGCGATATTGGGTGCAGTTGTCCTTGTCTGCCTGTTCGGAAGTTGGGGTTACCTGATCAGTGAAGGTATGGGAGTAGCAGGTGTGAATCGTCCCGTTTACTGGGGCATTTTCCTGGTCAATACGGTATTCTGGATCGGGATCAGCCATGCGGGTACATTTGTTTCTGCATTGCTCAGGGTTTTTAAAGCGGAATTCCGCCGGCCATTTACCCGGGCTGCAGAGCTTATGACGACATTCGGTCTTGCTCAGGCGGGATTGAGCATCTTCATGCATATGGGTCGGGTTTGGCTGTTCTACTGGCTGGCTCCTTATCCGAATGCAAGAGGGCTGTGGCCGAATTTTCACTCGCCATTATCCTGGGATTTCCTCGCCATCAATACCTATCTTTTAGCCAGCACCATGTATCTTTTCCTGCCATTGATCCCAGACCTGGCCATGGCTCGGGACCGATCCAACGGTTGGCGCAAGAAGCTATATCGTATTCTTGCCATGGGATTCCGCGGCACCGAAGGAGAGTGGACACACCTGCGGACTGCCATGAATATCTTTGCCTTTGCTATCCTTCCGGTCATGTTTTCGGTGCATACAATCGTTTCATGGGATTTCGCAGCAGCAATGAGACCTGGATGGTCTTCCACCATATTCGGACCTTATTTCGTAATCGGTGCCCTGCAATCCGGCATCGCAGCTGTGGCAATGGTGCTTGTCGTGGTCAGGGGAACAATGAAGAATATGAAATATTTCATTCGGGCGGAAGTCTTCGATTCATTGGGAAAATTGATGTTGATCATATCCATGGGCTGGGCATATTTCTTCTTTAATGATTATCTTGTTCAATGGTACAACGGAGACAAATTCACGGATATTCTCTTTCATTTTCATGAGAGTGGACCTTTGGGATGGATGTGGTTGCTGATGCTGGTTTTCAACGTTCTTGTCCCATGGTTAACATTATGGAACAGGAAGATTCGCCGAAACCCTGTCCTGATCTTCACAATCGGTTTGTTGATCAATATCGCCATGTATATTGAGCGTTATGTGATCATACCGATCTCACTGACCATTAACCGCATGCCGTTCACCTGGAAGTCATACATACCTGGTGTTGAGATCTGGCTAACTCTTGGTACTTTCGCATTCTTTATTCTTTTGTATATGATGGCATCCAAGATCATTCCGCTGGTTCCAGTCTGGGAAGTTCAGGAAGGGCAAATGGCTCACAGCCTGGTGAAGGTTGGCAAGGCGACCGTCAAGTCTGTTAGTGAGTTGGAATGAGGAGGCAGGTATGAATGATACGAAAACCCTGCTTGCGTTGTTCGGCGATATCGATCCTGCTGCCGATGCAGTAGAAGCACTGCACGGATTCGGGATAGAAGATGGTGATATTAATGTAATTTCCGGTATTCCGGTAACAGAACCCATGCTCGGCAGACCACATCAATGGACCAATGTCCCACGGTTGGCATTAGGCGGTGCCCTGGCAGGGTTCTTTATTGGGCTGTTCTTATCCGTGGGTACTCCCTTACTTTACCCGATCCATGTTGGTGGACAGCCGATCGTACCGATACCTCCATCGATCATCGTGATTTTTGAAATGACCATGTTGGGAATGCTTGTAACGACATTTCTGGGTGTTTTCCTCGACAGCCAGTTTCCATCCTATAAGCCGAAGGAATATGTCCCTGAGATAAGCGATGGTAAGATCGCGGTTCTATTTTCGTGTACAAAAGAAAATGAAAAAAAACTTATGGATATGATGGTAAAACTTGGCGCTGAATCTGTTGTTCCAGCTGAGGCACAATCACTATGATCAGGAAGTTAATGCTGATTCTTGCCGTTGTCATTATCGCCGGTGGTGGATTGATGGTATTCACCTATGACTTGATCAAGATCGATTGGGTTTCTTTCATGGAAATCCAACCATCCTTTAAGCCAATGGATGATCCATTGCCGGTTGCTGTTAAATCAATTCCTGTAGAAGGGGCTGCTTATGTACCAGGTATGGGAGCTCCAGCCAACCCGGTCCCGGCAGATGATGTGTCGCTTGCCCGGGGGGCTCAGTTATTCAACATCAATTGTGTCATCTGTCATGGAGATTTGGGGAAGGGTGATGGTGTTATTGCTGCCTTCTTCCAATTTAAACCTGCGGATCTAACGGCGAGTGCGGTCCAGGATCTCAGTGATGGAGCCATATTCCTGACCATATCCAATGGTGTGTCTGGAAGAATGCCACCATTAAATGAAAATCTCAATGTGAGGGATCGATGGGATGTCGTAAATTATATGCGTACCTTGAGATGATTTAGGAGAATGGGTTATGACCAGGAATTTTAAAGGATGGCTCATGGCTGTCATTTTTGGACTTCCGATCTTCCTGTTGGCATTTATCGGGTTCCTCTATTTTGGAAATTGTGGATTTAATAATGACTGTTCACAGGCAGGTTTGGCTCCAATTCTACACACACCAATCCCGACAATTTATCCTGCCACTTTGCCGGTTCAATCTCGAATCAATGCAGAAAGCGGGCAGGGAAAATGTGTTGTCAGTGCGCAAGTGCTTCTGTCTGCCTGGGTCAATGACGGGTATCCAGAGACGGATCAATTCTCATTTACTGATAACAGGGGAGCATCCTGCCAGGCAACCTTTAAAGAGTTGAAAATTGTTTTTAGCGAGGCAAATCTATGGTACCAGGGAGCCCTGGCGTGTGTATCCTGTCATAATGCTGATGTTGCCAATGCGTCTGCCAATTTGGACCTTAGCAGTTACCCTGGGATCATCGCTGGTTCAAGACGAACTGCAGACAGTTCCACCGGGAATGATATTCTCGGAGGTGGAGATTGGGAAGCATCCTTGTTGAATGATATGTTGTTCATAAAACAGGAAATGCCCCTCGGCAGGACTCAAGGCAGCGTGGATGAAGGCGGTCCAGTTGTCCTGGTGGGTCAACAGAAATAAGTACCTGCTGCAGAAGTGTAAAAGAAATTAAAAATAGAACATGGGTAACCATGTTCTATTTTTAATCATATTTTCTTTAATGCCTTAATAGTGTAGACCTTTGCTGTCTACTGAAATCCTCTTCCTGAAAACCCAGTAAGACCATATCTGGTACGCAAGCACAATGGGAACAAATATCAGCGCAACGATGCTCATCACGTTCAGTGTATATGCAGTGGAGGAAGCATTCGTAATGGTCAGACTGAAATCAGGGTTCGTGCTTGAGACCATAACCCTGGGGAACATGATATGGAAATAGGTGACTGGTACCAGGATGACCGCCAGTCCGGTTAATATGAATGCCCAGCCTTCCCTTTTGGCACGATTCAGATAACCTGCAGTCAGCAATGCTGCCAGGGCAGCGAATGGAGCCACGAAGATCAATGCACCTTTTTGCGTATAGCCGTCGGTTATTAACAGGGTCGGTATGACCAGGCTTGCCAGGAATACAAACGCAATCAACCAGATAATGGGGGTGATCCTGCGCGATCGCTCAAGAACTTCACCAGATAATTTCATATTCAGGAAATTGATCCCATGTAAAAGGAACAATGCCACCAGCGCCAGCCCTCCGATCAACCCATATGGATTCAGGAGGGTGATCAGGTTTCCGGTGTACGTCATGGTTCCATCAATGGGTATTCCTTTAGCCATGTTGGCGAAAGCAACTCCAAGCAGGAGCGCAGGTAAGAAACTTCCTGTAAAAATGCACCAATCCCACAGGGATCTCCATTTTATGTTCTTATCTTTGGACCGGAATTCGAATCCGACTCCTCGAATGATCAATCCAACCAGGAGTAGAAACAGCGCTGGATAGAAACCACTGAAAAGTGTTGCATACCAGTGGGGGAATGCCGCGAAAGTGGCACCTCCAGCTACCAGCAGCCAGACTTCGTTCCCATCCCAATGCGGTCCGATTGTATTGATAATGGCTCTTTTTTCAGCATCCGTCTTCCCTAGGAAGGGGAGCAGCATTCCAACTCCAAAATCAAACCCTTCCAGGAAGAAGAAACCGATCCATAAGATGGCAATCAGAATAAACCAGATTACTTGCAGGAATTCATATGACATGGCTGTTACCTCCTGTTATTTGCCTGATCCGCTGATGGAAGGGATCATATTTTCGGCTTCAATATCTTCAGTTTCCGGGTCCACCCTGGCAAATTTTGACAGCAAGTAAATATCTGCTGCCATGAGTGCACCATACAATAAAAGGAACCCGAGAAGTGAGAAAAGTACCATCCCCCCGCTCACGTTTGGTGAGGAGGCATCTTCCACTTTAAGTAAACCTTGAACGATCCATGGTTGTCGACCCGATTCTGTCAGGATCCAACCGGTGGAATTTGCCAGCAAAGGTAATCCTATTCCAAGTGGTATCCATTTCAACCACCTCGTCCATTTTTCTGGCCAATTTTTCCATTTCAGGTAAAGACCGTAAAAACCAATCAACAGCATTACCAAGCCAGCCCCTACCATCAGGCGGAAACTCCAGTATGTTATTACCATCAGGGGGATGTAACTACCCGGTCCATATTCAGCTTCGTACTGTGCTTCCAGGTCGTTAACTCCCTGTAATCCGCAACTGAAATTATTGCAAGCCAGAAAGCTCATCATGTAGGGTAATCTAAGGGACCATACTTCGTTCCTTCCTGTCAGGTCACCGATTGTCAACAATGAAAAAGAGACAGGTTGTTCGGAAACCCACATGGCTTCCAGTGCTGCCAGCTTCATGGGTTGAAACTTGCGCATCTCCTGTCCCTGTTGATGTCCCGCCAATCCAACACTGATCACTGCAACTGTTCCCACGATGGCTGCCATCTCGAATGATTTTTTGAAGAATTTTTCTGATTTCTTACGCAGGATATGCCAGGCACTGATACCCAGGATGAAGAAGGAAGCTGTGGCGAATCCCGAAGAGATGGTGTGCCAGATGAACAACCATCCTTTAAAATTGCCCAGAAGGGCAAAGAAATCAACCAATTCTGCCCGGTTTGACAGTTCATTGATCACATATCCCACTGGACGCTGCATGAATGCATTCGCCAATAGAATGAATATGGCTGAAAGGTTGGATCCAATTGCTACCATCCAGATGGAGGCAGCATGTAGTTTCTTTGGTATTTTTCCTTCGCCGAACATCCAAATTCCCAGGAAAGTGGATTCCATAAAAAATGCAAGTAATCCTTCTATCGCCAGGGGTGCACCGAAGATATCACCCACAAAACGGGAATACTCCGACCAGTTCATCCCAAATTGGAACTCCTGCACAATTCCGGTCACAACGCCCATAGCAAAATTGATCAGGAACAATCTCCCCCAGAACTTGGTCATCTTCCTGTATTGCTCATCTCCAGTTCGATAATACTTGGTCTGCATGTATGCAACAAACCAGCCCAACCCTAATGTAAGAGGTACAAAAAAGAAGTGATAGATGGTGGTCGTGGTGAATTGCCACCGCGAAAGTAACACTGGATCCATAAAAACGCCTCCTGTATTCTCAAGGGTTATGTGAATTACTTTGTGAATTATTTCATTTTAACTTAATTTTTGGATTATATGAAGAATATCGTTAATTTTTAATTGCTTTTTCCCATTGAAGGTTTTCATCACCGTCATAATTAATCATATCTGGCCATTTTTTTGCAATCCACCAGACTGCCAGGATGACACCGACACCTCCAGATACGATCGCTGCTGGTACGCTGAACAATGAACCGACGATTCCTGCTTCCAATTCTCCCAACTGGGGACCGCCGCGGAAGAAGATCTGGTTGATGCTTACCATTCGACCCCGAAGGTGATCCGGTGTTTGGATCTGTCGGATTGTGTTTCGGATGATGGTCGATACCGAATCAGCAGCGCCAATCAAAACCAGGGAGAAAAATGCCAGCAATAGTGTTTGTGAAATTCCAAAAACGATCGTAGCCAAACCAAACAGAATGACAGCTGTCAGAAAAACCTTGCCCTGCTTTTTGATGCTGCTTAATTGTGAGATCACCAATCCAGCTGCAAGGGAGCCGATAGATTCTCCAGCTGAAAGGATTCCATATCCAACCTCTCCAACATGGAGAATGTCTCTTGCTACGATCGGGAGCATGGTTTTTGCGGACGCAAAGAAGGTGGCAACAAAATCGATAAGCATTGTAGACAGGATGATGGGCTTGGAGATTATGAATTGAATGCCTTCTTTAACTGCAGAAAGATGGATCCCTGCTGAATGTTTGAAATCTTGTGGAACAATCCCAATCAGAAAGAGCGCAATGATCACTGCCAGGAACGAGATTGCATTAAAGAAGTAGGTGAATCCCTGTCCAAGCGTGGCAATCACGATACCTCCCAGCAATGGACCGAAGATGGCACCACTATTTCTTGCGATGGATAACAGGCTGTACGCGTTGGGAAGGTCTTTTTCCGGGACGATGTTCGGGATCATAGCCTGGCGTGCAGGTGAATCGAATGCCATAGCTCCCGCCTGGATAGCCGTTATTATATAGATCAAAGGGATATTGATCTGTTTTGAAAAAGTAAGGATGGCAAGCAGAATTGCAGTCCCCGCCTGCAGGGTTTGCGTGATCACCAGGATTGTTTTACGATTGTATGTATCCGCAACTGGTCCACTGACCAGGGAGAAGAGAATGATGGGGAGGATGCGCGCCAGTCCGATGGCTCCGAGAGCCAGGGGATCAGGTTTATCCGATAGATCCCTGATATGCCAGTGGATGGCGGAGACCTGCATTTGGGACCCGGCGATTGAGATGATCAAACCGGTCCAAAGTAATAAGAAATTTCGGTGTTTAAGCGATGGGGGAATGTGTAATGCCATGAAGTTTTGCTAACAATTCTAAGAATTCATTCCTTCCATTGTGCCAAAATGAAATTGTCGGCTGATATGAAATGCTCTGGAATATATGTACTGTTATGTACCCCAATCTCGGAAATAAAGGAAATCAGAACCAATGGTGCGGCTGCTGATCTTGGCAATTGGAGGCAGGCTTCTCTTGAATTGGAATCTTTGGATCCGGCTGGTGACTTTCTTGACAAATGATTCTTCAAAACCCTCAGCTACACATTCAGAAGGCGAATATCTCTGATCAACAAGCAGATATAGCAGTTGATCGACTTTTTCATAAGTGAAACCCAATTCGCCTTCATCAGTTTGACCTTCCCACAGATCCGCTGAAGGGGGTTTGTCGATGATCACACTGGGGATGTCCAATTCTCCAGCAAGTTGCCGAACCTGTGTTTTATATAGGTCACCGATTGGGTTTAATGCGCAGGCTGAATCCCCATAAATGGTTGTATATCCCAACAGGATCTCGGTTTTATTTCCGGTACCGATGACCAGGCCATGGAAATCTTCCGATTGGTCATAACCTACGATCATGCGCATGCGCGCCATGATATTGCCCCGTCTTGTGTTGGACATGTTCGGAAATGCCTCGATCAGGGGATCGACCATGTCGCTGATCGAAATGGTTTTTGAGGATATCTTCAGCTGATCGATCAGCAATTGGGCATGTTCAAGTGAATCTGGTGAAGAGGTTTTGTAAGGAAGGCGAAGGGCTAGAACATTTTCCGATCCAAGTGCTTCAACTGCCAGAACACATGCTACGGCTGAATCAACCCCTCCGGAGAGATTGATGACTGCCCGTGAATATCCGCTGCGCTTTATTTCCGTATTAATGAAACCTGTCAGAATATCACGAACCAGCTTGGTATTTATGGTCAGATCAGCCATGTTTCCTCATCCTCTCAAGTTCACGCAGAGTGATATCCGGACGCTCATCGCGCAGCAAGGGAAGGCGAATGCGCGTCCGCCGCAGCTTGGCTGGCTCGATCTGCGCATAAGTCAGGGCTTCTTCGTAATATGGACCTTTCGTGATCAATTTTCCGTCCGGGTCATAAAGCGTGGCACCTCCCCAGAAGGTAAGCCCATCTTCAAAACCAACCCGGTTGGCATGGGCAAAAAAAGATGTAAATAAACCGGCATAAGACCTGTTGATGTTCTCCACCCAATCAGCAGATCCGATCTGTTTATCAGTCACACCTCTCCCGGGGGATGACGATTGAAGCAGGAAATAATCGGCTCCATCCAGCCACAGCAGGTAAGGTGAGGAGATGTGCCAGAAATCTTCACAGATCAGCATACCGAATCGTCCAAATTTTGTGTCAAATGCTCGGAATGAATCTCCCGCTGCCAGGAATCTCTTCTCATCAAATATTCCATAAGAAGCCAGGTACACCTTCCGGTGAATGTGAACGATTTCTCCCCCAGACAGGTATCCCGCGGAAATGAAATAACGGTGACGGGCATCCTTTTCTACAAATCCAATCATCAGGTCGATACCCTTGCTTGCTTGAAGCAATTTGGCAAATAGCGGGTCATCTATTGATGGTTTGATCGCTACATCAGGCACAATATCTTGCAGGGAATAACCTGTTAAAGACAACTCGGGAAATACAACGATACCAGCCTTATTACTTTCAGCTTCTGCTGCAAGTTCTAGGTGACGTGTCAGGTTTTTTTGGAGATCACCCAATACTGTATTGATTTGGGCAAGAGCGATTTTTATGGACATAATCTCAGCATTTAATAAAATGATCGTTGAAAAGATATGGGATGATTATAATCTTAAAGGGAAACCGGAACCTTCTTTGAATAACTTCCTGGTATTACTCATTCCAGCCGGACACCTTCACAGTCGGTATCGAGATGCAGCACTTGAGTTTCCACTTTTTCCAAAGCTTCTTCTATAGTCTCTCTCTGATGGTCATTGCAGATGGCAAACAGGCAGTCGCCTCCTCCTGCCCCTGAAAGTTTGACACCGTACGCACCAGCCAGTCTTGCAGCCTTGACGCCCTTATTTATCTCTGCTGAACTCACTCCCAGTTGTTCCAGGAAATCCTGGTTCCTGTCTGCCAGCTGTCCCACTGTCTCCCAATCCTGTTTGAGCATTGCAGTTTGTGCTGATTCTGTGATCGTTCCAATGGATTGAAAAATCTCTCTCTGGAAATTTGGGTTTCTTTTTTCTGAATCGATAACTTTATTTACCAGTTCGACAGTACTTACTTTCTTTCCGGTGAATGCGATGATCACTGGTATATTTTCAACCGGTAACTTTTCAATTGGTTTTCCAATTTGGTATCGTAATGTTCCTCCAAAGGTTGCCGCGGCTGTATCAAACCCTGAACCGGTCTTCTGTACTTCCAACACGGCAGAAAATGCCTCTTGAAATATCTCATCCAATGACAGATCAATGGAAGATAATGCAGAGAGGGCTCGTACGGTCGCTACACTAATCGCTGATGAGCTTCCCAAGCCGTAGCTTGCGATCGGACCATCGCTATGTATTCTGAATCCATTCCTGTATCCAACCTTGGGAATCATTCCTTGCAGAACTGCCAGGATGAATTTCGTATCATTCTGTTTGAGCGGATCATTTTGCAGATCTTCAACTCTGATCGAAAAAACTTCATTCCTTTCCTCAAGTACAGGTGTCTGGATGGAAATAACAGGGTCATCGATCAATTCAATCGAAACCATGTAACGCAGGTCGACAGAAGTTACCAGGCAGGGATATCCATGCAGAACTGCATGCTCTCCGAACAACATCAGTTTTCCGGGAGCGGATGCTGTCACTCTCATGAGTTTCCCATGACCCCCGTGTTATTTTCAGGTACCAGCCTGGCACCAACCGCTGGTGAGTTTTCGATACTCTCCCATTTTCGACCATCGATCTTTGATTCAATTTCCAGTAACAAGCCTTTCACAACTTCCATGTCCTTGCGCTGGCAGATCAAATGGACGGTTGGTCCGGCATCCATGGTGAAATAAACTTCGATCCCTTCCATTCGCCATGATTGCACTGCCAGGACCAATTCGATACTTTCTGGCAGCCAGTAATAAATACCGGATGCCCATCCCCCGTGCGAATTTTGGTAAGGTGAGGTCATGGCGATGCTGTGGAAGGATAAGGCTTCCAATTCTGTTTCTCTTCCAAATGAATTAAAATCTTTTTCCAATATCGCTGAACGAATAATATTAAGCCGATTATCAAGTGTTGCCAACCGGGTACTGAAGAAAGGTGAAGCTGCTGCCAGTTTGTGCCCTCTTGTGGAAGATATGTTTTTTGCTTTTTGAGAAAAGACCACGGACAGGATTTGGATGTCCCAATGTTCAGGTGGCGCCAATTGGATGGCATATGAGGAATCGTGTTCATCGAGGGCGATC